>DASYIS010000218.1:0-6881 GCA_035997375.1 Chthoniobacteraceae bacterium | reverse complement strand
CGGGCGTCCCGCCCGGCGGCCCCACGCGGCGCGTTTCCTCACCATTGGGTGAATGCCACGCGCCCCGTCGACGACTCGGCGGGACGCCGAGCCGAACAGGCGGGACGCCTGTGCTACCCGTCGTTTGCGACGCGCGTTTCGCATCGTTACGGCTCAGCGCTCTGGATGATGACTAGGCGCAGATCGTGGCAAGCCTGGACAACCCTTCGAGATGCTCGATCAGACGATTCACCGGGAATGGCTTGGGCAAAAATACGTTCACGCCGAGTTGGTTCAGCTCCCGCCGGAATTCACTTTCGGAGCCCCCGCTGGAAGCGATCACGCTTAGCGAGGGATTGCGCCATTGCAGCACCGGGATGAGCTCGAGGCCGCTCATGCCCGGCATCACCATGTCGACCAGCGCGACCTCGGCTTCGCCGGCGAGTTCCGCGGCGGCTTCCGCGTTGCTCGCGGTGAGGACGCCGTAGCCGTAGCGTTCAAGAACCAAGCTGATGAGCCGCAGGTAGCCGGCATCATCGTCAATGACCAGGACTCGGATGGAAGGTGAAGTTTCGATGCGATCGAGTATAGCAGGGAGCGTACCCAGCAAGCCGTGCGAGATTTGGAGTTCCGCCTTCGGGCACGGAAGGGCGCGGTGTCAGCCTTTCTTCGGATTGCGCGCCGCCCGCGCTTCGGCGTACCGGGCATTCGTGTAGACCCAGATCTTCGTGATCTCGATGTGCCGCTCGCCTTCCACGGCCCGCGCGGGCCCACGCAGGAGCTTGATCCGGTGCATCGATATTTCTTCCAGCAGCAGGCCGAGACCGCTGCCGACGACGTTGACGATGTAGTTGGTGAACTCGAAACTGAGCGCTTCCTTCCGGCCGTGGATGGTATGCGCGAGGTGGCCGAGCGCGGACCACGGAAAGCAATGAGTCTCCACGCCACGGGTGCCCGCCACCTCGAAGCGAATTGTCGGGTACGGAGCGGAGGCGGGCTTGGGCCACGGCTCGACGGCGCTCGGGGAAGAGGCGGCGCTCATCGTTCCATCTCCCGTGCGTCCCGGCCCCGCTCCGGGACGCTCGCCGGCGGCGCGGGGAAAGACGACGTCCTGGTCTCTTCACACGCCTTGGTCTGGGTGGGATCGTTCAGCACAGGGTCGGACGGCGCTTCCCTTTCCGGCGGTGGGATGGGGTCGCGATAATCCGCCATCGGATCGAACCGCTCCGCGACGGGCGCTTCTCTTTCCAGCGTGGGGTCGTCCGGCGTGATTTCCGGCGCCTCTATCTCCGCGGGCATCGGACCTCGATAATCGGCCATCGGGTCGATCCGCTCCTTGGGCATCGCTTCCTCCTCCAGCGGAGGCTCGTCCAGCGTCGGATCGATGGGCTCGTGCTCGGGCTCCTGGTCGGGATCGGGAATGACGATCGGTTTGCCAGGCCCGTCGGGGTCCGGGGGCTCCGGGGGGTCGATGCGCTTGCCCGGGGTCAAATCCGGATCGCCCTCGGGGAGGGCGGGCGACCCTTCTTTGCCCGGGATCGGATCCCGCGGCGACAGCTCCCGGCCGACTTGGAGGTTCTCCTTCACCGGCGCTTGCGTAAGTTCTTTGCCGCCGATCGACGCGCCTTCGTTGGAGCCTTTTCGGGGCGGCGCATCCGCGGCGTTGTCTGATGGAAACGTGGTGGCTGGAGGCGCGGCGCCGCCATCGTCGGCGGCCGGCTGTTCCGGCGAAACGGCCTGCGGTAACACGGCGGCCGTCCCCTTCGCCTGCTCCAGGTTGACGTGGGTGGCGACCAGAGTTGATTTCGGCTTGACCGGATCGTTGGAATGCTGTTCGGATTCCGCCATGCTTGAGCGGTGACAGGCTTACCTTGCCCTCACGCCAGGCTCAAGGCGAAGTTTGGATTTGGCAATTTAATCTGAATGATCGAGGGACAGTTGTTCGATCTCAACACCGCTTTATTCTGCTGGAAAACGCCGGCGGGGACGGAAACCGATGCCTTCACCCTGCGCAATGCGTGCGAGGGGATTCACATCTTTGGCGGCACCGGCTCGGGCAAGACGTCGGGTTCCGGCCGGGCGATCGCGCTCGCCTACCTGCGCGCGGGCTTCGGCGGGCTCGTCCTGACCTCGAAGCCGGAGGAGACCGCGCAGTGGCGGGCCTACTGCGCGGAGGCCGGCCGCGCCTCCTCTCTCCGCGTGGTGTCGATGCGGCCTGGGAGTGCGGAGTGCGGGCGCCATCGGTTCAATTTCCTCGACGCCGAAGCCCGCCGCGGCGTCGGCGCCCTCATCGAGAATGTGCTCGAGCTGTTCATGACCATCCTCGCCATGTCGCGCAAGGACTCGGGCGGTGAAGAGCCCTTCTGGGAGTACGCCACGCGCGATCTGCTGCGCAACGCCATCACCCTCTGCCATCACGCGGATGGGGCGGTCTCGCTTTCCGCCTTGCGCGGCGTGGCCACCGCATCCGCGCGGCCCGTTACCGATGACGACGAGAGCTACGCAATGCGCGAGTGGCTCCGCCACCCCGTCGGCCGCCGCATCGCGGAGCTGCGCCGCCGGCTGGGGGCGGGCGAACTGGAGGCCGCCCAGTCGGACCTCACGGAGACGTTCGCCTATTGGGAGGAGCTCTTTCCCGCCATCCCGGAGAAGACGCGCGGGACGATCATCACCTACTTCTCCGGGCTGGCCGGCATGTTTCTGCGCTCGCCCATGCGGGAGCTCCTCTGCGAAGAGACCACGCTCCGCCCGGAAGCGACCTGGGAAGAGGGCGCCATCATCGTCCTCGATCTGCCCGTGCTCGAGTACCACGAGGGCGGGCGGCTCGCGCAGGCCATCTTCAAGTACATGTGGCAGCGCGCGGTTCAGACGCGCGATCTGAAACGCAACGAGCGGTCCGTCTTCCTGTTTGCCGACGAGAATCAGCTCTTTCTCAATCGGCACGACTTCCTCTTCCAGTCGATCGCGCGCGGCTTCCGCAGTTGCACGGTGGCGATGACGCAGAACATCTCGAACTACTTCGCCGTGCTCGGGGGGGAAGACGGCGGCCGGCCCCAGGTCGAAAGCCTGCTCGGCAATTTCCAGACGCACGTTTTCCACGCGAATCTCAACACGCCGACCAACCAGTGGGCGGCGGAGTCAATCGGCAAGGAATGGCAGACGCGCATGTCGGTCTCGGCGGGCGGCGGCTCCTCGGGACAACTGATGGGCGGCGCCAATGCCACCATGCATCAGGACTACGACTACCACGTGCAGCCCGGCGAATTCACTCGCGTCCCGACCGGCGGTCCGGACTCGAATTTCGCGGTCGGCGCCTACGTGCTCAAGGCCGGGCTGCCGTTCAAGAGCAGCCAGAAGAATTTTCTCAAGGTCGTCTTTCGCCAAAAACAGTCATGAACGAAACTCCCTCCAACCCACTCAAAGGAATGATGCTCGGGGCCGGTGCCGGGATTTTTGCCGGGCAGATTCTCGGGGGCATCATCTTTGCCGTTTTCAAGTTTTGCGCGGCCTTCATCTCGCTGCCGCTCGAGATCTTTCTGCGCAAGAATACCGGCTTGCGGTACTACCATCCGCTCCTGCTGTTGTTCCAGGCGGTGTTGGGTATTCCGATCGCCCTCACCAGCTTCGGCCTCTCTTTTGCCTATTACAAGAGCGAGCCGCGGCTGATGGCAACCGCCCTGGCAACGGCCGTCTGGAACGTCGCGGTCTCGATGGAATCAATCAGGCGGTTGCGCGCGTCGTATCGCCAGGTGCGCGGCCGGGGCGGGAAAATCATCTTTACCAAGCATGAAGGCGCCTTGCGCTTCTGCTTCATCCCGCTGCGCGGCTACTTCCGGAGAAACATGGTCAACGAGGCCATCGCTTCCCTGGCCATCATTGCCGTCTATGCCATGATCGGCGGAATCTATGGGCTCGCCGCAGGTTTCGGCGCGGTCTTCCTGGCCTTTGTGGCCATCCAAGTCCGCCGCCTCCTCCGCCAGCAGGAGATCTGGACCCAGGCCTTCGATGCCGTGGACGCGCAGTATTTCGCCGAGTTTCAGAAGTATCTCGTCACCACCTTCCTGCCCGAGCGCTTGGAGCAGCCGCTCAGCAACCCTCTCGCCGACTATCTCCGGGGCCTGCCGGCACCCGTGGGGGCGCTGGCGAATGCGGCGGCGGCGAACCCGTCGCCCGGCGTGCCGGACGGCTGGGGCGACGCCTTCGCGCCGGCCGAGAATGCCGCGCCCGCCACTGGGCCTGCGGAGCAGGAGGCCGCCGGGGTCGAACCGCCGGCGATGAGCGCGCGCACCATGGCGGGCATCGCGTGCCTCGCCGCGGCCGCGTTGATCGTCCTCTTTATCATCGTCACCCTGGCCACTCGCTGACCTCGCGCCATGCTTTCGCTGCTTCTCCTGCTCGTCGTCCTGCTGTTCGCCGGGGCTGGGCTGCTGCTGCTCGCGCCGCGTGGCGCGGCGGCGCCGGCCGCGCGCTGCCCGCCGGTTTCCCGGGGATGGTGGCTCGGGCTGCCGGCGATCCTGGCGGCGGGTGGCGTCTTTTTCATTCTCCAGCCGCGCCGCCATTCCGGAGACCGGCCGGGGCCCGCAGAGCAGGAGCAGACGGCGCAAAACACGCACCGGTCCCTTTTCTCGCCGCTTGACGGCGTCACCCCAAGCGAACCCCGCCCCCCGGAGAACGAGCCGGCTCGCCTTGAAAACGCCCCGCCGGCGACCGCGCCGCAGGAAAGGCAGGCGGAAGTGCGCCGCCTCCAGGAGCAGGCCGAGGCCGCCGAGCGCCAGCAGCAGGCGGCGGCCGAGCGCGAGCAGCGCACCGCCACGGAACGCGAGCGCCGCGTCGCCGCCGAGCGGGAGGAATTCGACCGCGTCCTCCAGGCGATCCACCGCGAACGCGACGCCGCGTGGAAGGGGAGCAATCCCTCCGCCGCCGCGGCGGCGAGCTCCCGCGGGCTCAGTCGCCTCGAGGCGGCCTACCGGGCCGTTGATGACCCGACCGACGAAATCCGCGAGCAATACCGCTTCAACCGGCAACAATTCGGCTACGACCTGAAGGGCGCCGGCGTCTGGGCGGAGCGCAGCAGCCTGCAGGCGCTCTTTGCCAGCCTGCCGCAAGGATATCCGAATCCGAAGGCCGCGTCGAACGATCATGAGCGCGTCCTGAAGGCGACCCAGCACTATGGCAAACGCCTCAACGAAATCCCCGCGGAGTGGGAGTGGGGGAGTCGCACCCCTTTCGCGCAGTACTACCAGGAGCGCCTGAACCAGTGCAACAACTGGGGCGCCCAGATCCAGGCTTGGGACGTGCAGGCTCGCAATGAGGCGGCCCAGCGCAAAGCCGGGGAAGACCTGGGGCGCGCGCTCAGCGGCGTGCTCCTCAAGAAGATGAAACACTAGCGCACCACTCCTCATCCATGGCACCGCCCGGCCTTCTCTTTTTCTCGTACCCATTCGTGCCGACCATGTCGCTCGCGACCTCCGTGACCCCTCTCGGTTTTCTCCTCATCTTTACCCTCACCGCACTCCTCGGAGCCGGCGCGCTCCTGCTCGTCTTCCACCGGCACGCCCGGAGCCCTGCCGCGTGGGCGATCGTTGGCGGCTTCGCGCTCGTCGTCTGCGCGGCCGTCCAGGGCATCGTCCAGATGAGGCAAGCGCCCTTTTCCAGTCCCCTGGCTACGCCGACCCCTCCCCTGGCCGGCGATCCGAGGATCGAGGCCCGCTTTCGCGAAGCGGCCCTGGAAGTCGAGCGCCTGCTGAATTCCACCGTGCAGGAAGTCGAGGCCGGCACGCGGACGGCGGATGAAGGCGAGCAGGCCATCCGCCGGCTTCAGCCGCAACTCGACACCGCCTGGGCCGCCAATCCCGATCAGAATCCCACGGCGCGGCGACGGTACGAGGAGGTGCGCACGGCCCTCCAGGGCGCCCCGCGCGCGAACGCGGACATCTTCGCCTGGCGAAGGGCCGCCGACGCCTACGCGCAAGTGCCCACGAACGCCAGCCCGTCGCAGACCCTGCGCGCCCTCGAGCGGGTCGGCTCCCTCATCGACCTCCTCGCGGCGGTCATCGACCTGATCCGGGGCGATTCGAGCAAGGCCGAGCGGGTAGCCAAAGCGGTCGGGCGGCTGGAGAACCTGCAAACCCGCTACGCCGACGACTTCGCGAAACAAAAGGAGCGCATCGCTCATCTTCCACCTCCTGCGACACCGCCGCAATTTGTGGCCACCCCGGTTCCCCCGCGCCCGCCCGTCACACCAACGCCGCGTCTTCTCGTCGGGAGCAAGGCCATGGGTTCCGCCGTCCTCTGCCCATATCACTGCACCCGCGAGTCGCTGCACTACTTCATCAACGGCAAGGACACTCCCTCCGGCGCCGTCGTGACGTGCCGGGTCTGCCAGCGGCAATTCCAGATTCCGTGACCAGGTCCTGAACGGCGCGATTGGGTCTATTTCAGAAACTCGATCTTCAGCTCCTTGATGCGGCCGCGAAACGGCTCGGCGCCGCCGTAGTTCGTCACCGGGTTGCCGTTGTCATGGCCGACACAAAAATCTTCCGCCGGCTGCTTCGGAATGAGCCCGGGCGCTTTGCCGGTGACCGCCGGTTGGTCGTTCACCTGGAGAGTCATCGTGGCATCGGCGGCGAGGCCGGCGCGGATGCGCAACGGCGCGGACGGGGCGGCGGGCGCGAAGATTTCGCCGAGCGCGTCACCCGCTCCGGTCCGGACGGCGAAGCCAACGCGGTCCCCTTTGAGATGGAGGGCGTAACCCGCCGCGCTGCCGCCCTGCGCCACGATGACCGCATCCTTTTGCGCGGTCTCCACGACGCATGAAATCTCGAAGCCGCGCCGGGCGACGTTCGGGGCTTGCGCGGAGCGCAGAGTCTCGCCGGGCTGGAGCCCCTCGAGCGGCGGCGGCT
>DASYIS010000217.1:0-8314 GCA_035997375.1 Chthoniobacteraceae bacterium | reverse complement strand
CGCCTCCGCCGCGCTGGTCCTTGCGGGCTTGCAAGCCGAGGGGACCACCGAGGTCAACCGCGTCTATCACATCGACCGCGGCTACGAGCTGATCGACGAAAAGCTCAACGGGCTCGGCGCGCACATCGAGCGCGTGAAGGCCTAGCGGCGGCCAGGGAGCGGCGCCCGTCCCGGCGGTTTCTCAAAAGGCCGTCGTGCCTCCGCTCCGCACCGTCCCGCCGCTCAACACCGCACCTATCCTTTTGGCGCTCCGCGGATTCTGTGATATGTACCCTGTTCCGCCCATGAGCCGCCCCCGCCTCCTTTCCCTCACGCTCGCCCTGGCCACCTGGCCGGCCGCGCTGTTTGCCAATGCCCTCGTCGCGCCGGTGCCGAAGACGATCGAGTTCAACCGCGACGTGCGGCCGATCCTCTCGGAGAACTGCTTCAAGTGCCACGGGTTCGACGCGAAGGAGCGCAAGGCGGAGCGGCGGCTCGACAACCGCGACGGCGCCTACGCGGAGCACGACAACGTGCGCGCCGTCGTCCCCGGCGACCTCAAGGCGAGCGATCTCTGGGAGCGGATCAACACGAAGGACGCGGACGACCAGATGCCGCCGCCGAAGAGCGGCAAGCACCTGACCGATCGCGATCGCCAAGTGCTGAAGCTTTGGATCGAGCAGGGCGCGCCCTATCAGGACCATTGGGCGTACATCAAACCCGCGAAGGCCGAAGTCCCCGCGGGCGCGCACCCGGTCGATACGCTGGTCGGACGCCGCCTCGCCGCGGTCGGGTTGAAGCCCTCGCCGGAGGCGGATCGCCGCACGCTGATCCGCCGGCTGTCGCTCGATCTCACCGGCATGCCGCCGACGTTCGCGGAAGCCGAGGCCTTCGTCGCGGACCAGGCCCCCGACGCCTACGAGCGCCTGGTCGACCGGCTCCTCGCGAGCCCGCACTACGGCGAGCGGATGGCCGTGCCGTGGCTCGATGTGGTCCGCTTTGCCGATACGATCGGCTACCACTCCGATACGGCGCGCAACGTCTGGCCGTACCGCGACTACGTCATCGCGGCGTTCAACAACAACAAGCCATTCGACAAGTTCACCGTCGAGCAGCTCGCGGGCGATCTCTTGCCCGGCAGCACGCAGGAACAGCAGGTCGCGTCGTGTTTCAACCGCCTGCTCCTCTCGACCGAGGAAGGCGGGGCGCAGGCGAAGGATTACGAGCAGCGCATGCTGACCGACCGCGTCCGCGCGGTGAGCACCGTCTGGCTGGCGGCGACGATCGGCTGCGCGCAGTGCCACGACCATAAGTTCGACCCGATCACCTCGCGTGACTTCTATTCGCTCGGCGCGTTTTTCGCGGACATCAAGGAGCCGATCATCGGCGCGCGCGAGCCGGGACTTTCGCTCGCGACGCCGGAGCAGGAAAAACAGCGCGCCGGCCTGGCGAAGTCGCTCGCCGCGGCGCAGGTGAAGCTGGACGCGCCGCTCCCCGGCCTGCTCCAGGAGGAGCTGGAGTGGGAGTCGAAACTGACCGCGCAGGAGACCGCGAAATTCTCCCGCGAGCTGAAGCCGATCGCCGCGCTGCCGCTCCTCTTCCGCACCCCGGCGCAGAAGGCGAAGATGCTCGAGGAATATCGAAACATCACGCCGCGGCTCACCGCCGAGCGCCAGGCGCGCGACGCCGCGAAAGGCGAGCTCGACAAGCTGGAGAAAAGCATTCCCAAGGTGCTCGTCTCGATTCACGCGGACACGCCGCGCACCGTGCGCATCCTGCCGCGCGGCAACTGGATGGTGGAGACCGGCGAGATCGTGCAGCCGGCGCTCCCGCAATTCCTGCCCGGCACGAAGCCGGCGGAAGGCCAGCGCCTCACGCGGCTCGACCTCGCGCAATGGATCGCCTCGAAGGACAACCCACTGACCGCGCGCGTCTTCGTCAACCGGCTCTGGAAGCAGTTCTTCGGAATGGGCCTTTCCAAGGTGCTCGACGACCTCGGCGCGCAAGGCGAGCCGCCGGTACACGCCGAGGTGCTCGACTGGCTCGCGAGCGATTTCATGGATTCCGGCTGGGACATCAAGCACGTCGTCCGCGCCATCGTGACTTCGCAGACATACCGCCAGGTCTCGACCGCCTCGCCGGAGCTGGTGGCGCGAGATCCCTTCAACCGCGAGCTCGCGCGCCAGGGCCGCTGGCGCCTCGACGCCGAGTTCGTGCGCGACAACGCCCTCGTGGTCGCCGGCCTGCTCGTCCCGACGATCGGCGGCCCGAGCGTGAAGCCGTACCAGCCGGACGGCTATTGGGAGAACCTCAATTTCCCCGTCCGCACCTACGACAACTCGACCGGCCCGGACCAGTACCGCCGCGGCCTCTACACGTGGTGGCAGCGCTCCTTCACCCACCCGAGCATGCTCGCCTTTGACGCGCCGACGCGCGAAGAGTGCGCCGCCGATCGCAACCGCTCGAACATTCCGCAGCAGGCGCTCGCGTTGTTGAACGATCCGACCTACGTCGAAGCCGCGCGCAATTTCGCGCTGCGCATCCTGCGCGAATGCAAGGCGGGCGACGAGGCCAACCCGGCGCCGCGCCTCGCGTGGGCGATCGCGCAAGCGCTCCAGCGGCCGGCGCGGCCGGAGGAAATCGAGGTCCTCAGCGCGCTCTACAAGAAAGGCCTGGAGGAATATCGCGCCGACCCCGCCGCGGCGGAGGCGCTCGCGAAACTGAGCACGCTCAAGAAGCCGGACGAGACCCTCGCGCCCGAAACCGCGGCCGCGTGGACGAACGTCGCGCGGGCGATCCTGAACCTGCACGAGACGATCACGCGCTCCTGATTCCGCCCCATCCCATGAACGATCTCCAGCAATTCCGCGCCCAGCAACTCACCCGGCGCGCTTTTCTCGGCCGCTCGGCCGCCGGGCTCGGCGCCGTTGCGCTCGGCTCGCTCTTCGCCAAGAACGGCCTCGCCGCCGACTCCGACAAATGGAACGGCGCCATCCATCCGCTTCCCTTCGCGCCGAAAGCCAAGCGCGTCATCTATCTCTCGATGGCGGGCGGGCCTTCGCACCTGGAGACATTCGATCCCAAGCCGACGCTCGCGAAGATGGACGGCCAGCCGATGCCCGAGAGCCTCACGAAAGGCCAGCAGATCGCGCAGTTGCAAGGTAACGTGCTCAAGTGCTTCGGCCCGCAACACGGCTTCCAGCGCTTCGGGAAGAGCGGCATCGAGATTTGCGAGCTCTTCCCGCACATCGGCTCGGTCATCGACGACATCTGCATCGTCCGCTCGGTGCATACGGAAGCGATCAACCACGATCCGGCGCACATGTTCATGAACACCGGCGCGCAGATCGCGGGGCGCCCGAGCATGGGCTCGTGGATCACCTACGGCCTCGGCTCGGAGTCGGAGAACCTGCCCGGTTTCGTCGTCCTCACCTCGCTCGGCAAGGGCGGCCAAAACCAGCCGATCGCCGCGCGCCAATGGTCCTCCGGCTTTCTGCCGAGTCGCTTTCAGGGCGTGCACATGCGGAGCAAAGGCGATCCCGTCCTTTACCTCACCACGCCGGCGGGTGTCTCTGCCGCGCAGCAGCGCGAAGTCGTCGACGCGGTGAACACCCTCAACCGTGGCTACAACACGCTGGTCGATGACCCCGAGATCGCCACGCGCATCGCGCAGTACGAGATGGCGTATCTCATGCAATCGAGCGTGCCGGAGCTGATGGACATTAGCCAGGAGCCGGCGACCACGCTCGACCTCTACGGCTGCAAACCCGGCGACGGCTCCTTCGCCTCCAACTGCCTGCTCGCCCGGCGCCTCGCCGAGCGCGGCGTCCGCTTCATCCAGCTCTATCACAAGGATTGGGACCACCACGGCGGGATCAAGGACGGCATCGCGCTCAAGGCGACGGAGATCGACCGCGCGTGCATGGCGCTCATCACCGACCTGAAGCAGCGCGACATGCTCAAGGACACGCTCATCGTCTGGGCCGGCGAATTCGGCCGGACGCCGATGAGCCAGGGCGGCAGCGGGCGCGATCACCACAATAAAGGCTTCTCCGTCTGGCTCGCCGGCGGCGGCGTGAAGGGCGGCCTCACCTACGGCACGACCGACGAGTTCGGCTACGCCGCGGCGGAGAACCCGGTCGACGTCCACGACCTCCACGCCACCATGCTCCAGCTTCTCGGCCTCGACCACAAACGGCTGACCTACAAGTTCCAGGGCCGGGACTTCCGGTTGACGGATGTGGAGGGGAAGACGGTGAAGGAGATTTTGGGGTAGGGACCTACGAGCATGTGCCCGCTACTCGGCCTGGAGTTCGCGCTTCACGTCCCGCGCTCCGTGAAGCACGCGGGCGATTTGCAGCGGGTCGGTGTCTCTCAGGTAGATCACCAAGTAATGGTCGCGAACACGGTAGAAGAGCACCTTCCTATCCGGCGTCAGATCTCGACGCGAGTGCCCCAAGGAAGGCTTTTGCGCCAGCTCTGCACAGGCATCCTCAATGTCCTGCCACAAACGATCAGCCGCTGCTGGATTGAAGTTTTTGACGCCGATGTAGTGCCAGATGTCCCACAGGTCGGCGCGGGCTGCCGGGGTCAGTTCGTACCCCGCGCTCACAAGCCCAACTTCTTCTTCTGCTCGTCACGGTGCGCCTTGAGCTCCGCCCACGCCTGCTCCGCCGGCACAGTGAGGCCCGCGCGGCACTGCGCCACACCTTCTTCGATTTTCGCCCGCATCTCTTTCTTCCAGAGGTCTTCGCTGCGCTGTAGCAGTAGGAGCCCGTCGCGAACCACCTCACTTACGGAACCGTATTCGCCGCGGGAAACCTTCGCTCGGGCAAACTCCTCCAGAGAATCCTCCAGGGAAACATTCAAGCTCATACCACCTGCGTACCATACAGCGGCGAATTCGTCAATCGAGTCGCGGTGCTGTACATCGAGTGCACTTCTATGTTCCTCGCGCCGACGGCTCGCCTCCCCAGTACTCCTCCCGCCAAAATGCCTCGCATGAAGCTCCCCTCCGTTTTCCTCGCGCTCCTCCTCGCCGCAGCGCCGCTCCACGCCGCGTCGCCGTTTCTCGAGACGGTCGATCTTTTCAAGGCCGGCGATGGCGGGTACAAGTTTTACCACATCCCGGGTATCGTGGTGACGGCGAAGGGGACGGTACTGGCTTGGGCCGAGGCACGCAAGAATGGGAGCGATTGGGACACCATCGATATCCTGACGCGGCGCTCGACCGATGACGGCAAGACTTGGGGCGAGCCGACGAAGCTGCCGGAAGTGGCGGGGGCGAAAGCGAAGAATCCGTTCTCGAAAGCGAAGCCGGCCGAGAGCACCGGATGGACCTACAACAACCCGGTGCTGATCGCGGACCGCGACGGCACGGTGCATGGGCTCTTTTGCCTGGAGTACATGCGCGCCTTTTACACCCGCAGCGCGGACGATGGGCTGACCTGGAGCGCGCCGGTGGAGATCACCGGGAGCTTCGAGGGCTTCCGCACGGCGTACGACTGGAAGGTGCTTGCGACGGGGCCGAACCACGGCATTCAGTTGAAGAACGGGCGGCTCGTCGTGCCGGTCTGGCTCTCGCTCGCGACCGGAAGCTGGGGGCATCATCCCTCGGTCACGGCGACGATCTTCAGCGACGACGCGGGCAAGACCTGGAAGACGAGCGAGATCGCCGTGCCGAACACCGAAGAATGGATCGACCCCAACGAAACGACTGCGGTCGAGCTCAGCGACGGGAGCGTGATGCTGAATGTCCGCAACGAGGCCAAAGCAAACCGCCGGCTGGTGACGGTGAGCAAGGATGGCGCGACGGGCTGGAGCAAACCGCGCTTCGACGACGCGCTCGTGGAGCCGATCTGCATGGCGTCGCTCGTGCGGCTCTCGACCGGACCGGACCGCATCCTGTTCTCGAACCCCGACAACCTCACCCGCACGCACGGCGAGGAGGCGCCGGGCAAGGGCCGCGACCGCAAAAACGTCACGATCCGCCTCTCGTACGACGAGGGCTGGACCTGGCCGGTCAAGAAATCGCTCGACCCCGCCGCGGGCGGCTACAGCGATCTCGCGGTCACGCCGGCGGGGACGATCCTCTGTTTCTTTGGCAAGCCCGATCGCCTCCTCGTCGCGCGAACGAATCTCGAATGGCTGACCGACGGGCAGGATTCGCTGACGAAGAAGTAGCGTGGTCCGCACAGTCCCTGTGCGGCTCGATGCGATTGCCGCAGGGCCGGCGAACGCTACTTCCGCAGCTTGTACTCGAACGAGTCGACCAGCGCGCGCCAACTGGCGTCGATGATGTTGTCGCTCACACCGACCGTCCCCCATTCGTCGTGCTCGTCCGACGACAGGATGAACACCCGCGTGCGGGCGCCGGTGCCTTTCTGGCCGTTGATGATGCGGACCTTGTAGTCCTCGAGCACGATCTGATCGATCTTCGGATAGAAGGGCCGCAGCGCGCGGCGGAGCGCGAAGTCGAGCGCGTTCACCGGGCCGTCGCCTTCCGCGACGGTGTACTCCTTTTCCCCGCCGACCGCGATCTTCACGGTGGCCTCGCACTTGTTGTAAACGCCGTCGCCGGAGCGCCGGAAGGAGCAGTGGTATTCGAGCAAATCGAAGAGCGGCTGCGACTGGCCGAGGCAGCGGCGGATGAGGAGATCGAACGACGCTTCCGCCGCCTCGAACTCGTACCCTTCGCTCTCCAGGCGCTTCACCTCGGAGAGTATCTTCCCGACTTCTTCCGAGCCCTTCTGGAGCTTGAAGCCCATCGTCTCCGCCTTGACGATGACGTTCGACTGGCCGGCCATGTCGGAGATGGTGATGACGCGCGAATTGCCGACGAGCGTCGGGTCGACGTGCTCGTAGGTGCGCGCGAGTTTTTGCACCGCGTGCACGTGCAGGCCGCCCTTGTGCGTGAAGGCCGCGGAGCCGACGTAGGGCGCGCGGATGTGGTGCGGCACGTTGGCGAGCTCGTCGACGAAGTTCGAGAGATCGCGCAGCTTGGTGAGGTCGAGCCCGAGGTCGATGCCCATCTTGAGCTGCAGCGTCGGCATCACGGTCGTGAGGTTGCAGTTCCCCACCCGTTCGCCGTAGCCGTTGATCGTCCCCTGCACCTGGATCGCGCCGGCGCGCACGGCGGCCATCGCGTTGGCCAGGCCGAAGCCCGAGTCGTCATGCGTGTGGATGCCGACCCCGCAACCGAGCACCTCGACCGCCTTGCGTGTCGCCGTCTCGATGAACTCCGGCAGCGAGCCCCCGTTGGTGTCGCACAGCACGATGAGGTCCGCGCCGGCCTCCTGCGCCGCGCGGATGCTCTGGAGCGCATACGCCTCGTCTTCGCGGAAGGTGTCGAAGAAATGCTCGGCGTCGTACAGCACCTCGCGCCCGTGGCCCTTGAGAAAGCCGACGGTATCGGAGATCATCGCGAGGTTTTCCTCCAGTGAAACCTGGAAGACCTCGGTGATGTGGAGCGGCCAGGTCTTGCCGACGATGGTGACGGCGGGCGTCTTCGCGTCGAGCAACAGGCGCACCTGCACGTCCTCCTCCACGCGCATGCGGCCGCGGCGCGTCATGCCAAAGGCGGTGATCTTCGCGTGCTTCCAGGTGCGTTGCGCGGCCTCGGCAAAGAAGGTCTCGTCGCGCGGGTTCGACCCCGGCCAGCCGCCCTCGATGTAGTGGACGCCGAATTCATCGAGCCGCTCGGCCACGCGAATCTTGTCGAGGACGCTGAACGAAATGCCCGTCCCCTGCGTGCCGTCGCGGAGGGTGGTATCGTAGATCGTAACTCGTGGCGTGCTCATTGGAAAAGGGATCCAGCCTATGCGGGAAAGGCGGGTTTGCCAAGCGGGGGATGACGGGTCTGTGCATGCGGCATGCGCCTCGACATAGGCTGCTCCGCGGTTTATGTTTCAACGTGGCTTTGCGAACCTAGTTTGTCTTCCTGTTCATGCGCCATTATCCCCGACAGGCCGTTAAGCGTGAGCATCTTTCCTCGAAGTGGACACAGCCGTCGGCGCCACCCACCAGGCGCATCGACCCGCCTGCTGTCAACCGGGATCGCGCGAATGAAGGGCGGGACACGAGCAGGAATCCGTATGGGGTTCTCGTGGTTGCAGCGTTGTTCTTCCTGCCTGGGATAGCGCTCCTCTGCCACCGCGGGCCGGCGATGGTGGCCCATATGGGCGGGAGAGGAGTGTGGGGAAGGATTGAGATCGAGCCCGAGTCCGTGGTTCACGGTTACGGAGTTGCGCTCCTGATCATGTCGCTCGCGATTTCGTCGTTCTATTTCTATTTGCGCGGCCGGCTGCGTCGTGAAGCGCTGCATCCTCACTGCAGG
>DASYIS010000216.1:0-18664 GCA_035997375.1 Chthoniobacteraceae bacterium | reverse complement strand
CGGAAGGTGAGGCGCGTGTGATCGAGGCCGAGGAGTTGCAGGATCGTGGCGTGGAGGTCGTGGACGTGGGTGCGCTCTTCCGTCGCGCGGAGGCCGACGGCATCGGTGGCGCCGATGACCTGGCCCGCGTCCGGAGATGGCGCTTTTCTGATAAGCACGCAGGATGGCAATGTGTCCGATTCCTCCGCGAATGCGGATCCGTCACTTGCCCGCTTTTTCCAGTGTCTCGACCAGGAAAAGGATTTCGGCGGCCATGGTGTAGTGCAAATCCGGGACGTCGGCGAGAGTGCGATCCCGGCTGCCGGCGACAATGGACTGGAGGGCGCGGAGGAAAGGGAGGAGCCACGCGGGCAGATCGCGTCGGGCGGCCAGTTCTTCGAGGAGAGCCGCCGCAGCAGCCGACTCTCCGGCGAGGAGGGGCTGGGTGATGGCGAGGCTGAGGCGGCCGTCGGCATCGTGGTTCTCACCACCATCGCGACGGTAGGCGAGGTAGGAAGCGACGGCCTTGCGCCTGGCCTCCGCCCCGGCCTTGGGGTTGCCGGCGGCCGTCTCGATGTCGGCGAGGATGCCCCACGTTTTCCACGGTTCAGCCGCGTGGCCGAACTGCGCCTGGCCTTCGTTCGCGCGGCGGATTTCCTGTCGTGCTTCGTCAAACCGGCGGACCCGGCGCAGGGTGTCGGCAAGATTGTTGCGCGCGCTGCTTTCCCGGGCCAGGTCGCGACTCTCGGCATACTTGTCGGCAGCTTGTCGAAAAAAGGCCACGGCTTCCTCAGTGCGGTTGAGCTCGTCGTCATAGAGGCTTCCCAGTTGCACGAGCGTGCTCGCCTGCCGGGCGAGATCTCCGAGCCGCACTGAAATCGCGAGCGCTTTCCGGTAGGCGTCCTCCGCCGCTTCCAGCTGCCCCGCCTCCTGATACGCCATGCCGCTTTGGTGCCAAATCACCGCGGTGGTGCCCGGTTCGTCCAACTGCGTGAACCGCGCACACGCTTCGGCGTAGGCCGCCAGCGCCTCCGAGTAGCGGTGCTGATTCTTGCGGATGGTCCCAAGCTGGGCGTGGCCCACGGCGATCTGCCGGGCGTCATCGATTTGCTCGCTGCGTTTGATACTCTCTTCGTACGCTGCCGCGGCTTCGTCGAGCCGGCCCAGGCGGCGAAGGCTGTCGCCCCGTTCGATCAAGCAGACATTCACCATTCGTTCGCCCCCCTGGCCGCGGCGTTCCCCGGACAGGGCCTCGAAGCGCCGGCGGGCTTCGTCGAGCAGCGGCAGGGACTGCTCCGCGCTGCCGGTCGTCTTCCACACCCGGGCCAGCAGCCAGCACGCCCTAGCCAGATCGTATTCGGCCCCGGAATACGCCTGCTCGCCCGCCGCCCGGGCGCGCTGAAGCAACTGCTGCGCCTCCTCGAACGCCTCCCGCAACCGCCCGGTGGCCAACTGCTGCTCGACGCGGTTGTCCATCGCCTGATACCGCGCGTGATTCCAAGTCTCGCCCAGCGCCGCCGCCGCGGCGTCGCGCACCCGCCCCACGCGCTCCAACAGCCGCGACTTGCCGAGCATGGAGAGCAGGCTGTAGAGCGACGCGGCGAGATCGATCGCCGCCTCCGTCTCCCCCGCGCGCTGCACGAGGTCGAGCAGCGCAAAGAGGTTCGGCAACTCCAGCACCGTCAGTGTCGCCGCGACTTCGGCGTTCTGGCTCTGCTGTTGTACTAGAAACCCGGCATACGCACGCATCGCCTCGACCCAGCGCGCCGTCAATTCCTCGCGCTCCGTGCTTTCCATCCGCCCGCGCAAGTAGGGGCAAAGTGCGGGATTGAGCGTGAGATGATGGTAGCGGTTCGGCGTCGCCAGCCCCGTCTCGATCAACTCGCCCGCCAGCGCACCCACGTCCTCCCTTTCCCATTGCATCATCATGCGGAGCACGTCCAGATCGACTCCACCGTGAAACACGCCGAGCACGCGCGCCTTCTCCCGGTTAGCGGGGGACATGCGGCGGAGGGAAAGCTCGACGCTCGCAAAGACGGATTTCTCACGGCTACCGGGGCTGCCGGGCGGATATCGGCGATCCATTTCCGCCATGAGTTGATCGAGCGCCTGGGAAGTCGCCGCGGGACCCTGACTTTTCAAGGACGGCGCGAGGAGAGTCAGCGTGCGGGCGTGGCCGTGGACCTTGTCCACGAGATCCTCGATGGCTTCGCGCGCGGCGTCGAGCGCCGCGCCGGCGGCGGCGCCCTCGTCGGCATTCAGCACCCGCTCGACGAATTTCACTGCGTCGTCACGGTCGAGCCGGTGTAACTCGCGTCGGTGGCGCTCCGCGTCGAACGGCGGGGGCAGTGATTCTCGGCTGGTGAAGACGAGGCGCGTCTCACCGGCCTTCAGCAGGCGCGCGCAGACGGCGAGAATGGCCTTTAGCTCCTGCCTGGCCTCCTCGGAGAGCGAACCCGGCGTCGCTTCCTCGATGAACTGCGGTAACAGGATGCTCTCCATGTTGTCCACCACGAGCAGCGTGGATTGCTCGCGCAGGGCGCGCTCCACGTGCTGGATGGCGTCCTCGAGATCCCCCGCGGCGGAGAATTCGTGGCCTACGAGTTGCCGGCCGAGAGCGTCGATCGCCGCCCGTTCATTGCCGTGCGTCTCGACGGAGACGAAGGCGGAACGGCGAACCTGGTGCGAGCGGACCATCCAGCGCGCAAACTCGGCGGCCAGGGCGGTCTTTCCTTCGCCAGCTTGGCCGCGCACCACGACGTAGCGATGGTGGGGCTCCTGGCGGAGCAGGCGCTGGAGCGCGAGCAACTCGCGGCTGCGGCCAATGAAGCCGGTCGCGGGCGTCTCCGGCACCTCGCCGAGCCGGGCTTTGAGCGCGGTGAGGAAGTCTTCCCGCGTCTGCCGCGCGGGAGTTTCTCGGAACAGCTGCGGGTCGTCCTTTTCCTGGAAAAGCACGGGCACGAACCAATCCTCCAGCCGCAGTTCGCCGACGCCGAAGACCCGCGCGCGGAACGTGTCGTCCTTGAGATGACGCTGGCCGTCGAGCATGGCGGCGCCCACGCGGGCGCCGCGGGCGAGGGCCTTGTAAAACGACTCCACGAAGCGGCGCGCCGTCTCGACCAGCACGCTGTGGCTCATGGCGACCACCGACGCGGCGCCTTCGCTCAGGAGCTTGGCCGCGACCGGATCGGACGCCTTCTCCGACATCGCGGTCTGGCACGCCTCGAGAAAGACGAGCGGGACGCGGTGCGCGCGCAGCAACTCGCCCAGCTCATCGGTGAAGACGGTGGTGTGGCGGCGCTTCTCCAGCTTTCCGGTGTCCTGCGGATCCTCAAAGCAGAGGCCGCCGAGTCCCACGGTGCGGTCGTAGACGCCGTGGCCATCGAAGTGGACGACGTGGTATGGCTTATCGGCCTTGTCGGCGCGCTCTAGCTCCTCGCGGAGCGCAGGCAGCGTCGGTGGGCTGAGGATGTGGAGGCGCACGAGACCGCCGAGCTCCTCCATGGCCTCGACCAGCGGGAGGGCGCTCGCGCGGTGGTCGATGTAGCCACACGCCTCGTCCTCCGGCCGCGCGGTCACGAGCAGAATGCGGATGGGCGTGGCGACCACGGGCACCTGGAGGTCGCGCGTACTGGGCAGGCGGCGGCGCACGCGCGTCGGCTGCGTGCCCTGAAAGAGATAAGCCCGGCCATCGTGCAGCAATTCCCACGGCAGCCCCAGGAGCAAGGTGGCCGCCTCGCGGGCGCTGTTTTGTTCCTCCGCCGGCGCGCCGGCCTCGAGCGACGCATCGACGTGGACGGAAAAGCGCCGGCCCACGTTGTCCTGCAGGGCCGCCCAGGCGTCGAGCACGTTGACGGTGTGCGTGGGCGGGAGCGCAGCGTCGTGCAGCAGGCGGCCCCAGGCGACGAGGTTCTGCTCCACCTTGCGGGCACGCTCCCGGAAATACTCGCTCGGCCAGACGGCGAACTTTTCCAGATACCAGCGGAGTTCCTCCGCCTCGATCGGCCCCAGCGGCGCCGTGAATCGCCACGCCTGCGCGCTGACTACTTCGCGCTGGCCCGGAGTGGCCCGCTCATAGACGAGACGCGCACGCGCCGAGGCGCGGCGAACGCCGTCCTGCTCGTGAAACTTGAGATCGGTGAGTTCGAGGACGAGTTCTTCCAGCAGCTCGGCTTTCGGCTGTGGCGTCGGTGGATGTTCGGGGCGCTTCCGCTTCCCGAGGACGATCAGGACTTCATGCACCGCCGCATCGACTCCGCCCGCCGCGCTGCTCACGCCGGCCGTGCGCGGTTCGCCGTCGAAGTATCCACCGAACGCCCCGAGTCTCGCGCCGTCGAGCAAGAGTGCGAAGACCGGATACTTTTCCCGGCCCCGCGCGCGTTGCGCCTCCAGCGCGAGTCGCAGCTCTTTGGCCACCCACCCGGATTCCTGCGCGGCGGGTGAAACGACGAACGCAAACCCCTCCGCCCCCTCGATCGCCGCCTTGATGTCCGGCTCCAGCAACCCACCCGGCGTCAACTGCCGCGAGTCGGTCCACGCGCTCACTCCATGCAGCGCCAGCGCCTGTTGCAACTCGCGTACGAAAGGGGCGTCTTTCGTGCTGTGGGAGATGAAGAGCGTGCTCATGGGGCAGGATTAGCGAGGGGCCAGAACCCTCTTCGCCTCCACCGGTTGAAATTTCGCCGTCCATTCGGATTGTGAAAAACGACCCAGAGCCGGGCTTGTTTTCAAAACAGCCCGGCTCAGGGCCTGGATGTCGAGATCGATGGAGATCTTGGCGGCGATTCGTCCAAACTCCCCGAATGGATGGCCTCTCCGCAAGTCTAGCCAAGTGAGGCGTTCTTCGACAGGGCCCGTTTCGCCGGCGGCCGCGGCGGTCGCTCTTGCTCGGCGCCGGTTGAATCGGATGCGCGACCCTGCCAGGGTCTGAATCGTAATCCCGGCCCCGGGAAACCTGACCCAGAACGGCTCACGCGGATCCCAGTAGTACCGCTGGAATCCTTTCCCTTCGACTTCGAGGTCGACCACAAGAAGATTGGTCTGCGGCAGGTCGAGCGGGCGAAAGCCAACGGCCTCGTGGGCCTGGATGACCAGCGCGTCGGAGGTCAGAGCGGCCCATACCCTGGTGGTTGGAAGACCGGCGAGCAGCGACCCCGGCAAGTGCTCGCGCGCTTCCTTTACTTCGGCAGGTCGAACGAAGCGAACCTTACGGCGCAGCATTTTCGCGCTGAGATCATCCAGATCCTGAAAGGAGGGACTCCGCCGGGCTTGCTCAGGAAGTTCGTAGGCCAGGGCCGAGAACCAATTGGCAAAGGTTTTCCCTCCGGTGGCGTCGGCCAGCATGCGCAAATAGATCTCCGCCAGTAGCTCCTCGACGTCCGAGCCGCCCGCGGTGAGCTCGCGCCAGATCAGTTCCTCATGCAGCCGGATGGTGGCGGGCGCCGCGCGATGGGCGCGGCGGACCCGGCGCCGTGCGGACTCCAGGGGATCGCTCCGGCCGGACGCAACCGCTTCGGCCGCCTCCCGGGCGAAATCCTTGCGGAGCACGACCGCGACCTCGTGGCGAAGAAAGATCCCGTTGAGGGACCGCGACTCGACGATCGGGCTGAACCAAAGGTCCGATTCGACGGAGACATCCATCCGGGGACGGGCCTCGATCCTCGCTTGCCGGAGCAGTGCGGGCTCGATGGAAACCGCCAGGGAGAGTTGTTTGGCGAGGCGCACCGCGTCCGGGGACGAGGCGTTCATGGCCGCCAACAGATCGCTTGGCATAGGATTCCCGTTCATCCGTACATGCCGGGCACGCCGCTTGCTCGAAGCCGGCGCACCTCGCCCGGGGTGGTTGGCCGATCCCAAGTGATCACGGTGGCACGCCGGCGCAGAGACTTGGGAATCCTGTGGCGGGGACGGGGCACCAGGAAGATCAGGGGCAGCCGATAATGCAAAACGCGGTCGGCGAAGCTGATCCAATCCTCGAGCGTTCCGTTTGAAAAAGGGTCGAAGGGAACGCTGAGGCCGAATTCCGTCATCACGACGACGGGACAACGCCGCAGTGGAGGTTTCCACTCCGCGAACTCGAATGTCTTCGGATCTTCCACGCCAAAGCTCGGACAATCCCGAAAGAACCGCACGACCAGCCGGTCGTCGCCCACGAGGTCACGCGCGGCTTGCCAAAGGGCCTGGCGATCCCACGCGAACGGTTCCATCCCCGTGGCCGTATCGATAAGGAATTGGCACCCAAAAGAAACGAGACGGGTTTCCAGGAAGGGCAAGCGCGTCGGCCAGCGGCCCCGCGCCAGAAGGTGGATCAAGCGACCGACATCCAAGCGGTGGCCGGGAAAACTCGTCGCGACCAGCTCCGCCAAAAGGCTCGCTTGCCAGCCGGGATGAAAAAGCGGCGGCATCGGCAGGGGGCGGTCATTGGTCGGGAATTCCTCAACGACTTCGTCTTCGGTTGTCGTATCAACGGATGGGAGCAGCGCAGGCTGCGCGCTGACCTCCAGGTCGAATTCAACCGGCTTCCACGAGGCAGAAGCAGCCGGCCCGGCTGGGGCGGGCGAAGGCGGATCGCCTGGAGAAGCCGGGGTAGGGGTGGGCAGCGGGGATGGCTCCGGCAAAGGCAGCTCCGCTCCGGGTAACGACGGCAGGGTGGAGGGCGGCGCCACGAGAGGCCGCTCCCCCGGGGCAGTGTCCCGGAGGCCAAAGGTCACGCCCAGGCCGAGCGCCCTGGCGATGGCCACGATAGAGTCCGGTTCCGTCGCGCGCATTTCCGCCGCGGCCCGGACGAGATCGCCGATCGAAATTGAGCCGTGAAAACTAGCGGTCATGCTGGCGCTTGATCAGAACTGCCGATTCGATCGCGTTCCAGATGGGCGAAGCGGCGGCCGGTTTCTCGGGCGGCGCCACGTCGTACTTGAGGCAGGCTCGCACGGCGTCGAGGTATTCGGCGATACTCGGGCCATGGACCTCCGGATCGCTCTCGTCGTGCAACTCGCAAACGCGCGCCGCGACCAGGGTAAAGAGCGTTTCATGCTTTTCGACCTCTCCGGGGAAATGCGCTTTCGCCATCTGGACCAGGTCCTCCTGGATCGGCGGGCGCAGGCGGAGAATGATGCAGCGACGAAGGAAGGCGCGAGGGAGCACTCGATCATCGTTGGAAGTGATCATCACCAACGGCGTCGAGTCGCGCTTGACGAGTTGGCCCGTGTCGGCGACGCGGAATTGCTGCGAGCCCAGCGCGACGAGCATGTCATTGGGCAGGTCGGGGTCCGCCTTGTCCAGTTCGTCCAGCAGGAGAACGGACGGCCGGTCGAGCCCGCGGAGCTCCCCCGGCGGCAACAGTCCGGGAGAGTCCTTCGGCAGGGACGCGTGAAGCCGCTCGGCTTGCTGTTGGGCTTCCCGGGCATTGATGGCCCACCAAAGGGCACGCGGCTCGACATAGTTGATATCTGACACGTCGACCTGGCGATGGGCATCCCGCAAACGGCGGATCGCATCGAAGTGCCAAAACAATTCCTTCGCTTCACTCCTCGAGGTAATGACTTGCTCGAAATAGTTCCACTCCATGGTCCGCGCAACGAAGGCGGCCAGGCTCGACTTTCCGGTGCCGGGGCGCCCGCAGACCAGCAAAGGGCGCCCGGTGTGGATGGCGATATTGACGGTGAGGGCTGTTTCTTCGGACCAGACGTACACTGACCCATCGCGCACATCGACCCCGGCCGGCGACGTTTCACTTCCTTCGCCAGGTCGAGTCCTTTCGGGTTTGAATTCTGAATGCCAATTCATGCGAATACTTCTCCTTTAACTATTTGCTCGGGGGGCACCCCCAATTTTATCATCAGATCGCCCCATTCCCGGCGGGCAGTGCGCTCGAGGTCAGGATCAAGCGCAGGGCTGATTCGCTCGAGGCCCGTCCATTCGTGGTCCGAAAGGGCGTTTTCATTTTCGAGTTGAAAGACGAAAAATCCCACTTCGGGCCATTCCAAACTGAGGCTTTCCATAATGCTCTGGCCAGCGAGGCTAGCAGAAAGCACGATCCAGACTGGTTCTCCATTGTTTTCCCAGCACTCTTTCATTTGCAGGCGAATCGCTTTGGTCGTCGCAGTGGGCTGCTCATAGAAGGCCCCTGCGAGCGCTACCCTCACCCTGGCCTTCCAGTCTTCGACGTCCCCCGATTTTGATTCGACATGAATCACTCTACTGAGAATCTTGCCCCACGCCCGGCAGAGATACATCTTTTCGCTGTAATCCCAGTTGCGGGTCCAGGCGACTATTTTAGACCCTTCAGGGTGGTGGACGATTCGGCAAAGTCGCGCGGCGGCGTCCGCATTGACCCAACAGTGTGGGGTTAACCGGTTGATGAACCGTCGCAGTTGCCATTCGGACTTAAATACGCTCATCAGATATTCCACCGTCTTCCGCATGTCGATCAGCCGTTCCGCACCGACGGGCTTTTTTGGATTGAGCAGCCTCTCAACGATGATTCGAGAGGCTTCCTCTTTCGGTTTGCCGGCAATATCCTGGGCTAGGTACAGAAGATCGAACAACTGGCGAAAGTCGGCAGAATCTCCGGCCTGATGGCTGAGAGTATTGACGAGTTCCTTCTCGATCGGGTGCATCGACCGCGCGACGGGAAGTCTTTCCATCGACTTGACCACCGCCGCCACGACGGTCGCGATTTCGGCCTGCACTTCGCCCGTATCCGTCTGCTCCCCCTCCTCGAGAAAAAGGTCGGTAAGCTGGATGTGCTGAATTTCTTGCAAGGGCAGCGGTTTGAGCCTTCGCTCCAAAAGGGCGTCATCCACATCCGGGAAACGGACGATCACAAAGCCAAAACGGTCTTTTGCTTCCCGCCACCGGAGCCACATGACGATGACTTCGTAGAGGACGTAAGATTCCTCGCGCAAGGCAGCCTGGTTAAGGAGCAGGACGACCCCGTCCGCTTGCGACAGCCATCCATCGTTGATGGAGCGCCACGCGTCCGCCGGTTCGAAATCAGCTTCGTCCAGCAAGACGCGGTAGCGAGGATGGTGATCGACCGTCTGTTGCTTCAAGTCCGAGTAGATGGCATTTCGCAGCAGTCGCCCTCGCCCGGTTCGTGCAGAGTGGCTAACGAGAATCCATGGCGTGAAGCGTTCAGGCATGAGAAATGGGTTCTTGGCAGTCCGCGATAGCCTAGGGAGCCACCGCGGCCGCGACAAGCCTGCCGTGGTCACACGGGCTGAGCGCCCCCTTTCCGCCATGGACGTGGGATCTAGCTCGTGCGGGCTACGCGAGCGCCCGCCGGATCACTTCGCCGGAGACATCGGTGAGGCGCTCGTTGCGACCGTTGTTGCGGAAGGTGAGGCGCGTGTGATCGAGGCCGAGGAGATGCAGGATCGTGGCGTGGAGGTCGTGGACGTGGGTGCGCTCTTCCGTCGCGCGGAGACCGACGGCATCGGTGGCGCCGATGACCTGCCCCCCCTTCACGCCGCCGCCGGCGAGCCACATGCTGAAGCCGTGCGGATTGTGGTCGCGGCCATTGGAGCCTTCGCTCATCGGCATGCGGCCGAACTCGCCGCCCCAGACCACGAGCGTCGAGTCGAGCAGCCCGCGCGACTTCAAATCCCGGAGCAGGCCCGCGATCGGGAGATCGCTCTGCGCACAGAGTTTCGCGTGATTGCCCTCGACATCGCTGTGGCCGTCCCACCCGTTCGTGTCGCCGCAGTAGAGCTGGACGAAGCGGACGCCGCGCTCGACCATGCGCCGGGCGAAGAGGCAGCGCAGGCCGAACTCCGCGGTCGGCTTCGCGTCGAGGCCGTAGAGCCGCCGGGTCGCCTCGGTCTCGCTCGCGATGTCGACGACCTCGGGCGCGTGCGCCTGCATGCGAAAGGCGAGCTCGTAGGCGGAGATGCGCGCGGCCAGCTCGGAGTTTTCCTCGCCCGCGCGGAGCGAGCCGCGGTTGAGCTGGTTGATGAAATCGACCGTCGCCGTCTGCTGCTGCGGGCTGATGCCTTTCGGGGTGCGCAGATTCAGGATCGGCGACTCGCCGCCGCGCAGGAGCGTGCCTTGAAACGCCGCGGGCAGGAAGCCGTTGCCCCACGCCGGCGCGCCGCCCTTCGCCCAGCCGGCGGGGTCCGGCATGACGACGAAGGCGGGCATGTTCTGGTTCTCCGAGCCGAGGCCGTACGCGGTCCAGGCGCCAAGGCTCGGTTTGCCCATGAGGATGCTCCCCGTGTTCATGAGGTAGACCGACTCCGGGTGGGTGACGCTGTCGCCGTAGCAGCCGCGGAGGAGGCAGAGGTCGTCCACGCACTCCGCGAGATTCGGCAGAAAACCGGAGACCTCCATGCCGCACTGGCCGTGGGGCGCGAAGGGCCGGCACGGCGGCAGCAGCTTGTTTTTCGCGACCGCGCGCCGCGTCTTGAAGGTGCCGAACGACTCGGGAATCGGCTGCCCGGCGAGGCGCACGAGGTCGGGCTTGGGATCGAACAGATCGACGTGGCTCGGCCCGCCGGACATGAACAAAAAGATGACGCTCTTCGCCTTCGGCGCGAAGTGCGGCGCCTTGGGCGCGAGCGGATCGGTGGGCGCAACGGCGGCGAGGAGGCCCTGTTGCTCGAGCAGCGAAGCGAGGGCGAGCATGCCGAAACCGCCGCCCGCCTGGCGCAGAAAAGCGCGCCGCGAAGTGGGGCGGGTCAGGGGGCCGTGCGGGCCGGGGCAAGGGCTATTCGACATGGAGGGGAGGCAAGTAATCAGTAATCAGTGGGGAACGAGTAATCAGTCCGAACCGCACGCGCACGCGCTCCGACTGATTACTGCCCCACTGATTACTGTTTACTTCCGCAACGCCGCGGCGGCAAGTAATCAGTAATCAGTGCCGAACGAGTAATCAGTCCGGAACCACGCGCGCACGCGCTCCGACTGATTACTGCCCCACTGATTACTGATTACTTCCGCATTGCTCCGCGCCGCCTTTCCAGACGATTTCAATCATCGCGGCGCGCCAGCAGCCGATCGCGCAGCTCCTCCCAACGCACGCCGGATTGCGGCTCAGCCGCGTGCTCCACGAGTCGCCGGCGCAGCAGGGCGAGCAGCGCGGGATCCTTGTCCTTTTCGAGCACCACCTGGCTCAGCAACTCCTCCGCGAGCATCTCCTTTTGTTCGGTCGGCAGCGCGAGCACCTCAGGCAGACGTTCGAGAATCATGCGTGCACCGTAGCGGAGAGCACCGCGCGTGTCCACACCAGCTACGGCGATGTAGCGCGCGTCGCGCGAAATTCCAAATCACAAAACCCAAGGGCCAAATAAGCTCCAGGAACCAAGGAACAAACGCCGAAGCGCGCCACGCGCTGTTTGGCCCTTGGCTCCTGTGATTTGGAACTTATTTGGCCCTTGGCTTTTGTGATTTGGAGTTTTCTCCCTTCACTTCCGCAACGCCGCGATCAGTTCATTCACCTTCTGCCGCAACTCTTCCGCATCCGGGTCCGCGTAAAGCCCCGCCAGGCCGGCGACCGCGTTGCTGTTGCTGGAAGTATTCGCGATCGCCGTGTTCAGTTGCGCCAGCGACACCTCGCCCGGGCGCGCCTTGCGGACCGGTCGGGCCAGGGCCACCGTCGTTGCCATTGTTGCCTTGAAACCCGCGCGGAATGCCAAAGGAGAACCGCACGTTCGTGCCCTTCGACAAGCTCAGGACCTGCGGCCATCGAACACCGCCGACACCGTCGCGGTCGCAAACGGGTCGAGCGTCGTCTCGCTATCGACGACAAAGCTGGTGAACGCCGGCCCCGTCGCGCCCGTCGCCCCGGTGATCCCCTGCGGCCCCTCGAGGCCCTGCGGTCCGCGCGGAATCCCAAACGCCAGCCGCACATTCGTCCTCTTCGAGAAGCTCAGGGCCTACGGCCGTCGAAGACCCTGAGCTTGTCGAAGGGCCCGGATCGAGCGTCGTCACACTCTCCACCACGAAGCTCGTGAACGGCGGCCCCACCGGCCCGATCGCCCCCGCCGGACCGCCATCCGCGCCCGTCGCCCCCGGTGCCCGGGCATCCCCGCGCGGGATGCTGAAGGTGAACCGCACATTCGCCCCCTTCGACAAGCTCAGGACCTGCGGCCATCGAACGCAGCGCTCGCCGCCGCCGGTGTCCCCGGATTCCCCGTCGTCACCCCATCCACCACCGCCCCCGTCACCGAAACGCCCGCCACCCCCTGCGGCCCCGCCGGGCCGACCGGGATGGTTTGGATCAAATCGAAGAGGCCGGTGAATTGCGCCCGCATCTGCGCGGCGTCGGCGATGGTGAGCTCGGTGGGGAGGGAGGGATTGAAGGCCATGGGGGGTGGAGAGGAAGAGGGGGAGACTGGGAGAGGGGGTGGGCCGCTCCGGAAGCAGGTTGCGCGGCTGATCGGCGAGGGCGAGTTGCTCGTCGTTGAGATAGCGAATCGGTCCCAAATGGCTGGCATTGATGATGGTATCGGCCGTGAACTCCAAGGTCTCGAAGCGCTGAAAAGCGCTGGCGAGATCCTGGCCGCCGACCACGACGCCATGATTTTCGAGAATGACGCAATTGGGCTTCGCGACGGAGGCAAACTGCTCGGCGACGCGATCCCCCAAGGCTTTGCTCCCCGGCAAGGCATACGGCGCGAAGGCGACTTCGCCGCAGACATTCCACGCCTCAGGAAACAGTCGTGTGTTCGGCACCTGGCCGCAAATGCTGAAGCTCACGAGCGCGCCGGGATGGGCATGGACGATCGCATTAATATCCGGCCTTACCTGGTAGATGCTTAGGTGAAAGGGGTTTTCGGAAGACGGTGGATGCGGACCCTCGCGCGTTCCATCCGGGTGAAGGCAGACGATGTCCTGCCGGCAGAGCGCGCCTTTGTCCACGCGGGCCGGCGTGATCCAGATATCTCCATTTTCATCGCGCACGGAGACATTGCCCCCCGAGGTCGTGGTCATGTTGTGACCGTAAATGCGGGCCATGGTCGCGACGATTTGATCGCGTGGGTGAAGGAGGGCGAAGCTCATGGAGTGAAGTTAAGGCTGGAGGCGCGCGAAGCGTTCCGCGGCTTCTTGCCAGGCGGCAATTTGCAGAGGCCGGAACTCCTGCATTTCCGCGGAAGCGCCGGAGATGCGGCGGATCTCAGCGAGCGAGCCGATCTCGCCCGCCGCACGGGCCTGCACGAGGAGGTTGCCGATCACCGTGGCCTCGACCGGGCCCGTGAGCACGGTGCGGCCGGTGGCATTCGCGGTGAATTGATTGAGCAAGGCATTGCGCCCGCCACCGCCGACGACGTGGATGACCTCGACCCGGCGGCCGCTCAACTCCTCGAGCCAGCCGAGCACCTTCGCGTATTTCAGCGCGAGACTCTCCAGCGCGCACCGGACGAACTGTCCTTCGCTCTCCGGCACGGGCTGTCCCGTCTCGCGACAGGCGTCGGCGATGGCGGCGGGCATGTCGGCGGGTGAAAGGAAACGCGGATCGTCGGGATCGACGAGCGAGCGGAACGCGGGCGCGGCTTCCGCGAGGCGGACCAGTTCCGCGTAGTCGGCCGTGCCACCGCGCTTCTCGAAGGCGCGGCGGCATTGCTGCACCAACCACAAGCCCATGATGTTTTTCAGTAGGCGATAAGTGCCATCGACCCCGCCTTCGTTCGTCACATTCAGCTCCAGCGCACGCGGCGAGACGATCGGCTGTGGCAGTTCCAAGCCGAGCAGCGACCACGTGCCAGACGAGAGGTAGGCCCAGTTCGCCTGGCCCGTTCGCTGCGTGGGCACCGCGACGACGGCTGAGCCAGTGTCATGCGTCGCGGGCGCGATGGTGCGCACTCCGCGCAAGCCGGTGCGATTCGCTACGGCGGTGGTCACTGCGCCGAGATCGGTGCCAGGCTGCACGACTTCCGGCAGCATCGCGGTCGGAAGGCCGAGCTTCGCGAGCAACTCATGTGACCAGCGCCGTTGGGTCGGGTGAAAAAATTGCGTGGTCGTCGCGTTTGTGAGCTCCACTGCTTTCGCGCCGCACAGACACCAGTGCAGGAAGTCCGGGATCATCAGGAAGCAATCCGCCGCATCAAGGAGCTCGGGGTTATGCTCACGCATCGCGACGAGCTGCGGCAGCGTGTTGATCGGCATAAACTGAATTCCGCTGGCGGCCCAAATTTCTTCGCGCGATACCCGCTGCAACATGCTTTCCACAGCAATGAGATTTCGCGGATCGCGGTAATGTCGCGGTTGGCCGAGCAACTCGCCCGATTTCGACAGGAGCACGAAATCCACGCCCCACGTGTCCGCGCCCACCGAGACGATGCTGTCGCCGAACCGCTGCGCCGCGATCGTCAGTCCGCTCTCGATCTCGCTCCACAGCCGCAGCAAATCCCAGCGCAGCGAATCGCCCAATGCCAAAGCGCCGTTCGGAAACCGATGCACTTCCTCCAGCCGCATCCGTTCGCCATTCCATAGGCCGGCCATCACGCGGCCGCTCTCACCGCCGAGGTCGATGCCGAGAAAGCATTGCTCCGCCATGACTAGGAACGCTTGGCGAGCACTTGCTTTTCGTAGCCGCGCACCTCGTCCAGCCACGCGGCGCCGACGGGGACATTCTGCCGGCGGCAATGCTCGTCCCACACCGCTCCGAAGGGCAGCGACTTGAGTTCTTCGAGCATGGCCAGGCGTGCGGCATAGTCGCCGGCCGCCTCCAGCGCGCGCAGCGTCTCCGTCGGCTCCAGCAGGGCGGCGAGCAACGCCTTCAACGTGGCTCGCGTGCCGATCACCCACGCGGCGATGCGATTGATGCTCGCGTCAAAGAAGTCGAGGCCGATGTGCGTGCGGCTGAGGAAATCGCCGCGCACGATTTCTTCCATCGTCGCCCGCGTGGCGTCGTCGAAGAGCACGACATGGTCACTGTCCCAGCGCACGCCGCGGCTCACGTGCAGGATGATCTCCGGCACGAATTGGAGCACCGACGAAATCTTGTCCGCGAGCGTCTCGGTCGGGTGAAAATGGCCGGCGTCGAGGCAGAGCAGTTTCTGATTTTTCACGGCGTAGCCCATGTAAAATTCGTGTGATCCGACGACATAAGACTCGGAGCCAATGCCGAAGAGCTTGCACTCGACTGCATCGAGATGATGCCGCGGGTCGATCTGCTCGGCGAAGATGGCGTCGAGCGATTGTTCCAGCAGCGCGCGCGGTCCTTTGCGATCCACCGGCAAGTCTTTCGAGCCATCGGGAATCCAAACGTTGGTCACGACGGTCGAGCCGAGTTGCCGCCCCATCTCCGCGCCGATCCTTCGGCAGGCGATTCCGTGCTCGATCCAAAACTGGCGCACCTTCCGGTCGCGATGCGTCAGCGTCGCACCGTCATTTGCGAGCGGATGCGAAAAATAACTCGGGTTGAAATCGAGGCCCAGTCTCCGCTCTTTGGCCCAGTCAATCCAGCTCTGGAAATGCGCGGGCGTGATCGCGTCACGCTCGACCTTGTGCCCGCCGAAGTCGCCGTAGATCGCGTGCAGGTTCAAGCGGTGCTTCCCTGGCAGCAACGCGAAAACCTGATCGAGATCTGAGCGCAATTCATCCAGCGAGCGCGCCTTGCCTGGATAATTGCCCGTGGCCTGAATGCCGCCGCCGCTGAGCTGCGCGCCGGCGCTTTCAAATCCGCCCACATCATCGCCTTGCCAGCAATGCAGCGAAATCGGAATCGTGGAAAGCCTTTCAATAACGGCCTCGGTATCCACGCCCAGGTCGGCGTAGCGCTCGCGGGCCAGCGTGTAGGTTTGTTCAATCTTGTGAGTCATAGTGATGAGTGGCGAAAGGGCTGCGTTAGTGTCCTCCTGCTCCGCCCTTGAGGTAGGTGCCGTAGCCGATGACAATGGTGGAGATAATGAGTGTGGCAATGCCGGCGACGATCAGGCGGTGCGCCTTCTTGCTGGCGCCTTTCCATTCATGGAAAAGCCAGCCCCACATGGTGCTGAAGATGATGATGCTCGCCATGTGCAGGGTCCAACTCGCAAACCCGAATTTGCCCATCTGCGTCTCACCCATCGTGTAAAAGAAGAATTGGAAATACCACGTCGTACCCGCCAGGATGGAGAAGAGGTAGTTGCCGACGAAGGGAACGTGCAGGTCCTTCGGATCGCGGTCTCGCGGTAATCGCCCTTCACCCGCGCCACGTGCTCGGGATCGCCCTGGCCTTCGAAGAGCGCCGGCAATTCACCGTGCAAGTTGTAACCGCGGCGCCTCTCAAACTGCTCGAAGAAATCCGGCGCCCAATCGGATCTATATTCATAAGAGTCGTGAAACTGCGCGTGTGGTTTCGGCCCGTCGTAATTGGCCAAGGCGTCGCTAAACCTTTGCAAATAGCGCGTCATCGCGTCCGGGTAGAGCAGGTTCAACATCCAGCCCTCGCCACCGGGCGCCGGCCGCTTTACCTTTTGGCCGCTCGGTTTTTGCGAGACGGAACCTCCTTTGTAAACCGCCAGCGCATTCGCATCCTGGTCGCTGAGCTGCGGCCCGCCGAAACACCAACCCGTGCCCGTTACCATATCCACATTCATATCCAGCATCTGCGTCTCGGTGACGGTTGCTTGCAGCATCTCCATCCATTGCGGGCTGAGGTATTCAATGAACTGGCTTTCGTAACTCTTTACCCCATAGATCGGTGTGATTGCGACCGTCCCGAGGCCGGCTTCCCGATACCTCTTCAGCTCGCGCGCGAGATCCGCTGGATTCACCGCGCTGCCCATCCACCACCACCGCGTGCCAGGCATGTTCTCCTTTGTGACCGGAGGCCACGCGAGAGGGTTTTGCGCAGCAACGTCAGACAGCATCGTCGCCATCGCGAGCGCGGCGATAAGGATCGGCATGGAGGAGTGGTTCTTCATGGTGCGTCGGGAGCAATTACCTTGCGGCCGTTGATCGAGACGTTCTCGAATTGGAGATTGCTGACGCCGACGGCCTTGAGCTTCTCGTTCTTTAGCTTCAGATCGATCTTTTTTAAGCGTGATGGCGCTAATCGCGGTCTGGCCGGAATTGCCTTGGACGACGCCGAAGGAGCCATAGCTTCCGGCGATATCAGTTATCGTGAGGTTGCGGACCACGGATTTGGGAGGCGGCTGGCCACCCAGGTCGGCGTATTGTTTCCAAGGTTGGATGGAGAGGAGCGATCCCCCGGTGCCTTCGAGGGCGATGTTGCGATAGTGGATGTCTTCGTAGTGCTGCGGCGTGTCGGAGCGGAGCTTGAAATTGATCACCGCCATCGCGCCGACGACCTTGCAGTTTTCCACGACGATATCCTTCACGACCGTGGCTTCGCTGCCGAGTGTGACGGCCGCGTGACCGCGCTTAAAGACGCAGTCGGAGATACGCACGCGCTCGACGGGTGGGCTGTCCTTGTCTTCCAGCGCGAGAGGGCCTTTGGAACCCTTCAAGGCGATGCAGTCGTCGGTCACCGAGAAATGGCAGGACTTGATCGCCACGTCCTGGCAACTGTCTACGTCGATGCCGTCGGAACTGGGCGCCTGCTGGTAGTCATCCGGCACGAGAAAGCGCGCGTTCTGCACGAGCACGTCGCGGCACTTGTAGAGATGCAGATTCCAGAATTGGGAGTCCTTGAACGTGACACCCTCGACGACGACACCGCGTGAGCTTTGAATCAGGGTCAAACGCGCCCGGGCGACGCTGAGGTTCTTAAAGGCGTTCCTGTCCGGAGCGGCCTCGCGCAGCTTCCAGAAGAGGTCCCAGACGGGCCGGCCCGCGCCGTCGAGCACGCCCTCGCCGGTGATGCGAAGTCCGTCGCAACCGTCGGCGTTGATAAGGGCGGGATTAAAGCTGTCTTCGAAGTGGCCTTCAATCCGGGTGCGCTGTGACGGGAAATTCGCCATGTCGTTGGAGCACCGCAGCACCGCGTCAGCGTCGAGGTGAAGATGTACGCCGGGTTTTAAGAAGATCGCACCCGAGACAAACGTGCCGCGCGGGATCACCACCGTGCCGCCGCCCGCAGCGGCGGCCGCCTCGATGGTCTTTTGGATCGCGACGGTATTGAGGGTCACGCCGTCGGCGACGGCGCCGTTTTGGGTGATGACAAATTGCTTCCCCGGCTCTGCGCTCGTCGCGGAGACAGACGAGAGAAGCAGTAGTGCGAGGGCGCGAAGAAAACTCGTGGTCATCGGTTAGTTACCTTCGGGTTTCTCCATCTTGCCAATCGGGGTCGATGGTACGGCGAAGGCTTCGGGGCGGTCAGGTTGACTGGGGTCAAAGGGTTTCACGTCCGGCGCGAGATCCTTCACCAGGTCGAGCTTCGCGGTCTTGATGCCTTCGATGACACAGCGCGCCAACTCGTAGCTGCCGTAGGCATTGTGGTGAGTGTCATCGCTTAGCGCCTTGTCCTTCCCCGGAAAGGTATTCGCCGGGTAGTGGACGAAGGCTTTCGTGGACTTCTCCGGCCCGAGTGCCGCGTAGAATTTCAGGCTCATCGCGTTGAGGTCGATCACCGGCACCTTGTCCTCAGCGCCGACTTGTCGCACGGCTTCGGCGTAGTCGGACAGCGTGGCCTGCTGCGTGCCGTCCTTGTCGAACCGCCGCCGCTCCATCGGCGTGACTAGCACCGGGATGCCGCCCTTGCTCCGCGCCGAGTCGACGAAGTGCTTCAGGTTTGCCTTGTAAGTCGTGAAGGGGCCGGCGCCTGCCGATTTGTCCTTTTGGTCATTGTGTCCGAACTGGA
>DASYIS010000215.1:0-21417 GCA_035997375.1 Chthoniobacteraceae bacterium | reverse complement strand
AGGCTCGCCGCCGAGCCACCCAGAGTTGCTCGACTGGCTCGCCTCGGAGTTTGTGAAACAAGGGTGGTCGCTCAAGAAACTGCACCGGCTCATCGTCACCAGTGAGACCTACCGGCAGTCGTCGAAAGCCACGCCGGAGCTGACCGTGCGCGACCCCGATAACGTGCTGCTCGCCCGCGGCCCGCGCGGCCGGCTCGAGGCCGAGCAGATGCGCGACGCCACGCTCTCCGCCGCCGGTCTTCTCTCGTTGAAAATGGGCGGGCCGAGCGTCTACCCGCCGCAGGCCGAGGGTGTGAGCGAGGTCGCGTACGGCTCGCCGAAATGGAACACCAGCCAGGGCGAGGATCGCTATCGCCGCGGGCTCTATACCTTCACCAAACGCACCGCGCCGTATGCGATGTTCAACACCTTCGACGCGCCCACGGGTGAGGCCTGTCTCGCCCGCCGCGAGACTTCGAACAACCCGCTCCAGGCGCTGACGCTGCTCAACGATGTCGTCTTCGTCGACGCCGCGCAGGCGCTGGGCAAGAGCTTCGCGACCGCGCCCGGCTCCGTGGAAGACCGGGTGCGGCAGCTGTTCCGACGCGTGCTCACGCGCCCGCCGACGGCCGATGAAACCGCCGCGCTCACGGCGTTTTTCACGAAGCAGCTCGAGCGTTTTTCGCACGACGAAAACCAGGCGCGCGAGGTTTCCGGCGATGCCAAAGCCGGCACGCCGCAGCGCGCCGCCTGGACCGCGCTGGCCCGCGCGCTCTTCAATCTCGACGAAGCCATCACCCGAAGCTGATCCATGAATCCCTGGCAAACTCACTGTTTGGAAGTCACGCGCCGCCATTTCCTGCGCGATTGCGGGGTCGGTCTCGGCAAGGTCGCGCTCGCCGGCTTGCTGTCGAATGCGCTCACCGCCCGTGCCGCGGTCGATCCGCTCGCGCCGAAAGCACCGCCGTTGCCCGCGAAAGCCAAGCGCGTCATCCACCTGTTCATGGCGGGCGCGCCGTCGCAGCTCGATCTCTTCGACTACAAGCCCGAGCTCGCAAAGTACGCCGGCAAGCCGTTGCCGGAGTCGGTCATTCGCGGGCAGCGCTACGCGTTCATCCGCTCCGATGCCGCGGTGCTCGGTCCGCAATTCAAGTTCGCGAAGCACGGCCAGAGTGGCGCGGAGCTCTCGGAAATGCTGCCGCAACTCGCGGGCATCGCCGATGAAATCTGCCTCATCAAATCGGTCCATACCGACCAGTTCAATCACGCCCCCGCGCAGCTCATGTTCCAGACGGGCTTTCAGCAACCGGGCCGGCCGTGCCTCGGCTCGTGGGCGCTCTACGGGCTCGGCGCGGAGACGCAGGAACTGCCCGCGTTCGTCGTCATGAGCACCGGCGCCGGGCTGAGCGGCGGCTCCGCCCTTTTCTCCAGCGGCTTCATGCCGACGGTCTACAACGGCGTGCGCTTTCGCAATCAGGGCGACCCGATTCTCGATGTCTCCAGCCCGGCCGGCATCGATGCCACGCTCCAGCGCGACACGCTCGACCTCGTCGCGGGGCTCAATCGGCGCCGGCTGCAAACCGACGGCGACCCGGAGATCGCGACGCGCCTCGCGAACTACGAGATGGCCTTCAAGCTCCAGACCTCCGCGCCCGAGCTGATGGACCTGAAAAGCGAGAGCAAGGAGACGCTGGAACTCTACGGCTGCGATCCGGCGAAGCCTTCCTTCGCCCGCGCCTGCCTGCTCGCGCGCCGCATGATCGAGCGCGGCGTGCGCTTCGTGAATCTCTTCCACGAAGGCTGGGACGCGCACAGCGACGTGGCCGGCAACTCGAAGAAGAACTGCGCGGCGACCGACCGCGCGAGTGCCGCGCTGGTCATCGACCTCAAGCAACGCGGCCTGCTCGACGACACGCTCGTCATCTGGGGCGGCGAGTTCGGCCGCACGCCGATGGTCGAGACCAACCCTGCGCTCGGCCGCGCGCTCGGCCGCGACCATCACCCCTCCGCCTTCACGATGTGGATGGCCGGCGGCGGCGTGAAGCCCGGCCTCACCTTTGGCGCGACCGACGAGCTCGGCTTCCACGTCGCCGAAAATCCCGTCCACGTCCACGATGTGCAGGCGACCATCCTGCACCTCCTCGGCTTCGATCACGAAAAGCTCACCTACCGTTTCCAAGGGCGGGACTTCCGGCTGACCGATGTGTTTGGGAAAGTGGTGAAGGAGATTGTGGCGTAGCTCGGTCGATGTTTCCGCTATCGCACGAGGCGTGGTCGGCATATGTTGCCGACAAGGAATGAACACCTGCTTCGATACCAGCGATATCATGGAACTGTCGCGCGTGACGCTCGACGAAACGGATCGACGACTCCAAGGGCTGTCGGCCGACCTGTGCTCCCCATTCTACGCCGAGGCAAGAACCCTTGAGCAGCATCTCCTGCAAATCTATCGGATGGTCGCGCTCTGCGCGAAGAAGGAGGACGATCTGGACAAAATCGCCTCCTGGTGGGCTGCCATGACCGAGGTCTGCGACCACTTCGCCGAAAAATTGAACGTCCTCTGTACAGACCACCCGGCGTGTGGCGCGGATTATTTTTACGATCGGGTTTTGGATCTTCGGAACAAATGTCAGAGGCTGAACCGTCTGCACGCCTAGAGGCGAAGTTCGCCCACGCGATTCCGAGGCTCGCTTCGTTGTACGATCGGTTCGCCCACGCGCTCGACCCATTTTCAGAAGCCTCGGACCTGGCCGAAGAGTCGTTTGGGAGCGAGGTGCGGGAACTATTCGATCAATTGGCGGAACCGAAGCCCGACTTCCGCGATTTCCGGCGAGCTGTGATCAGGCTGTGCAAGAGTTATCCTAAAAGCGGGAATGGCGGAAGTCGAGCCGGCGCAAGGGGCTCAGCCGCAGGGAAATCCCATCGCTCCGCGATGGACCAATTGGGTGAGAACTCATTGATTAGCAAGTGCTTACACGTGAAGAGACTACGCGCTTTTTGCCTCCTCCATTCGCGTTTTTAGGGTTATTTGAAAGCGGGCGACAAACCGCCTTCCGTGTAGCATGAGGCGAGTCGCCGGCGCTCTCATTCCGTCACGGAAACCGCCCGCCCGACGCGAGGCGCGCGAGGTTGAGCAGGTCTTTGTAAGCTTCCTGGAAGGCGTCGGCGTTCACTTCATCCATGGCTTCTTCTCGTACGTCCTCAATGAGGCGGAGCCGGCTGAGGATGAGCGGCAGATCGTCCGCCGTCGGATGCTGCGGATCGGACAGGCCGTCTTCATTCAGGTCCTCGATCAAGTCCTGCCGCTCTTCCGCGGGCAGCGACGGATCGTTGATGGCGGCGAGCCAATACTCCTCCGCGTCCGGGTCGGCGCCGACCATGGACAAGGCCGCCCGCGCCAGCGGGTCGAGCGGCGCGTCCTTCGTGGAAAAGATGAAGTCCGGGCCGGCTGGAATCGCCGGTGCCGGCGCGACGACTGGCGGAGGAGGAGCGGCCTCGGCCGGCTCCGGCGATGACGCAACGGGGCTGCTTTCAGGTGCGACCTCAGGAGCCGCCGGAGCGGGCGTCGGCGCCTCGGCGATGGACTCGGCTGTGGGAGCCGGCAACGGCACGCGCGCCACGACGATCCGCGCAGGTTCCGACCGGCTCGGCCGCTGCGCGACGAACACTCCCGCAGCCAGCGCAACGAGCGCCGCCACGGCGACCGGGACCAGCGTGCGAGTCTTGTTCATGGCTGAGGAGCGTTCACTTCGCAGGCTGGATCGAATCGACCACAATCCACGTGTGCGAGTCGTCTTCGTAGGTGGCGCCTGTGGCGGTGAAAACGCCGGTCAAATCGCCGCCGCCGATGCGCGTCAGCGTGTGGCCGGCCGCCTTCGAGGCCGCCTTGGACGTCTTGAGGTGATAGACCGATTTGTCCGTCGTCGTGAGGGTCGGCAGGCCGGCGCCCGTGTGCGCCACGGTACCGGTGTATGGCTTCGCGTTGGCCGCCGCTTTTGTTGGTTGCTCGTCCTTTAAGTCGGCCGGAGCCGGAGCTTGGGCGGCCATCTCCGTCACGGCGATCGTCTTGCCATCCGGGGAGACCGTTCCTTTCACTGCCCATTGTCCGCTCTTCTTGAAATCCTTGGGAATGGCGCTGCCCGTGAGCAGGTAAACCGTCCCGTCCTTCTCCGCCGCCGGCCCGCAGTTTCCCTTGCACATGGTGATGCCCGTTTGCTCCCCAAAGTGGCAGTGTCGGCAGCCGAGGGTCATCACCCAGTCGACCTGCTTCGAAGCTTCCGGAGCCGCCGAGACGGGATGGACGAGCAGGACCGCCGAGAGGAGAGCGGCGAGCGATCGTGAGTTCATAAGGAGATAACTACGATACGAGGCCGTTCCCTAGGGCGAAAATGCGCTCTCGGGAAAGCGGGCTTGGCGCGTGCGGCCCCGACATCCTACACCTCCTCTGTGAAACCTCCCTTCGCCTTTCTGCGCATTCTCCTGCCGGCGGTGTTGATCGCTGCGCACACCGTCCGCGCGGAGGAGCCCGTCAGGAAAGTGGACGTCTGCGTTTACGGGGCGACGCCGGCGGGGATTCTTGCCGCGGTGGCGGCCAAGCAGGAGGGATGCACGGTGTTGTTGATCGAGCCGAGCCGCTGGGTCGGCGGCATCCTCGGCGCGGGGATCAAGCCGATGCAGGATTGCGCGGAACCGAAGGCCGTCGGCGGGTTGACCGCGAGTCGCGTTTTCAACATCGGGAAACGGCCGGACACGATTCGGCAAGGGTTCGCGGACTGGCTGCAGCAGGAGGAGGTTCCGGTGATCTCCGAGCAGCGGGTGCAGCGGGTGGAGAAGTCCGGGACCACCATCGTCCGGCTCGTCCTGGAATCGGCCCCGCCGGACGCGGAGGGTGTGCCCGCTCCGATCGCCGCGAAGAAGGACGCCTCGACGATCGAGGCAAAGGTCTTCATCGACGCCGGCTATGAGGGCGACCTCATGGCGGCCGCCGGCGTGGTCTATGCCGTCGGCCGTGAATCGTCCGACGCGTACCAGGAAAAGCTCGCGGGCGTCGGCCCGACGACGAACTGGACGCCGATCGATCCTTACGTGAAGGCGGGCGATCCGAAGAGCGGTCTCCTGCCGCTGGTGGATGCGGATCACGGCCTGCCGAAGGGCGCGCCCGATGACTACACCCAGGCGTACAACTATCGCTATTACGTCACTGCCGATCCGGCCAAGCGGATCGCATTCGAGAAGCCGGCGACTTACGATCCCAAGGATTACGAGCTGGTCGGACGATTTGTGGAGTACCTCGTCCGCGCGGCCGTGGGCGACACCGAGAAGCTCATGAAACGGCTGCGGGAGATTTTCCCCGGCTGGATGAATGGCGGCGAATACAATTACAAACGGGAATCGTTGATCACCATCGCGCCGCTCGGCGTGAGCCGCTGGTACCAGGACGGCACGTGGGAGTTGCGGTCGCGCGTCTGGCGCCAGCACAAGGACTATCTCAGCGGCTTGCATTGGTTTCTGAGCACCGATCCCCGCGTGCCCGAGGCCTTCCGCGAGGAAACGGCCGCGCTCGGGCTCGACAAAACCATGCATGCCGACACCGCAGGCTGGCCGAATCAACTCTATGTGCGGATCACCCGGCGGATGATCGGGCCGTACGTCCTGACCCTGGCCGACGTGTGGAACCAGACGCAGATCGAGGACGGCGTCGGGCTGGCGCTGTACGGCGTGGATATCTATCCAGTCCGCCGCTACGCCGTCGCGTCTGAGAGCGGCCGGATGGGGGTCGCGACGGAGGGTAATATGTTCGTCGGCGGCGCCAAGGGAACGGGCCATCCGTATCCGATTCCTTACCGGGCGATCACTCCGAAGGAGCGAGAATGCAGCAACCTCCTCGTGCCCGTATGCTTCTCGGCCAGCTACATCGCCTATGCCTCCGCGCGCATGGAGCCGGTCTTCTGCGTGCTGGGCGAATCGGCGGGAGTGGCCGCCGCGCTGGCGAGCAAAGCCGGCGGGCCCGTGCAGAACTTGGATGCGGCCAAACTGCGGAGCCGGCTCCTCGAGCGCGGACAGGTTTTGGCATGGACCGGTCCGGTGGATCGTCATGCCGTCAGCGGCGGCGTCGAGACCGGCGAATGGAGCTCGCGGGAGGAATGGAACGCCGCCAAGCCCGGCTGGGAGTGGCTGTTCCCCTTCATCGACCAGAACAAGGACGGCAAGATCTCCGCCGCCGAGCACGGCGAGTTTCAGGAATACAAGAAGGCGCATCCGGACTGGCAAAAACAGCTCCGCGCGGAATCGCTGAAGTGAGCCGGCCGCTACTTGCCGGGCTTGAGTTGGCCGCGCAATTCCGCGGTCCGCTCTTCGGTCAACTTCCAGAGGGTGCGGTCGCGGACGATGCGGGGGCTGTCGGCCTCGCTTTGCTCGCGCACGGCGGCATCCGCCTGCTGCTCGCGGCGCTCGATCCAGGCGCGCTGCTCGGTGCGGAGTGCCTCCTGGGCGGCCGGGTCGAGTTGGCGGCGGAGTGCCGTGTAGACGGCGTTCAGTTCCTTGTCCGCGCGGGCCAGCCGGGTGGCATCGGTGAAGGAGTCGTCGGTCACCGCGCCGGGGACGATTCGGGCCACGGTGGCGGTGGGACTCGGGCCGCCGGGCGCGAGCTTGAGCACCACGACGCCGGACGCGGCGGGCGCATCGAGCTTGCGGTTCCGGCTCGAGAAGGGGAGGCCCACCGTGGCGGCGTCGGAGAAGCCGATCTTCTTGCCGAGCTCCGGCAGCCCGGTCAGCAGGTACTGGATATCGAATGGGCCTTCCTGCTTGCGCGCGGTCTGCTTGAGGTGGGCGACCACCGCGTCGTCGACCGGCTTGCCGATCGGCGCCTGCGTGCAGCCCCCGGGCCCGATTTCGAGCAGGAGGAGCGTGTCCGTTCCCCATTTCCAATCGTAGGCCGCGAGGGCGAAACGCCGGCCGTTTTCCACCGGCCCCCACGCCACGCTCAAGGTGCGCTGGCTCCCGGGGCGGAGGTAGCTTCCCGAACCGCCGAGGACGGCGAGCTTCTTCTTCTGCGGCAGGTCGACGACCCAGATTTCCTTCGCGTCGTATTGGGTGTAAAAGGTGTCGGCATCGCTCTCGAGCAGCGCCCAGTCCACCGCCGTATCGTTGACCGTCCAGGCCAGCGCGTGGCGGCCGTCCGCGGACTTCGAGTGCCGCGCCAGCACGGCGCGCTCGGTCCCGATCTCGATCCACGGCGCCGTCCGCGCCGGCTCCGCGCCGCACGCGAGCTGCGCGCCCAGCGCGAGGAGGGTCAGGGTGAAAATGGCGGGTCGTCGGCGCACTGCGGCGATGGTGCAAGGACGCGGCGCGTTCTTCAATGCGATTTCCCGCCCGGCGAAGAGGGCTGATTTCGACTCGACACGGCGCGGCGTCGCACTCCGGGTTCGTAGTTCCGCCTTCAGGCGGCCCGGCGCGACCCGCGCTGAGCGCGTCCGACCGTCCAGGGCGCCTCGTGCCAACGCGCCGCTCGCCGCATAAAGGCGTAACTACGAACCCGGAGTCAGGCCCCGCGTCGACGAGAAGCCGCCGCATGAATACCGCAACCCCCGCCCGCATGTTTGCTTGCCACCCGCCGTCCTCCGTTAAGAAATAGCCGCCATGAGAATTCTCGTCCTGTTCGCGGCGGCGTCTCTCGGTTTGCTGGCCCTCTCGCACGCGGCGCCCCCGAAGAAGGCGCCCGCGGCCGATCCCAAGAAGCCGGCCGCGCCGGATACCAAGCCTTCCAAGCCGGCTGGCGTCGAAACGAAGGCGCTGCTGGAGGAAATGGAGAGCCTGCGCAAGGCGGGGAAATACCAGGAGGCCCTGCCGCTCGCCGCGCAAATCCTCATGGCCTGCGAGTCGGGCTACGGACCGGATCATCCCGAGACGGCGAGCGCGCTGCTCGACGTGGCGTACCTGGAGAACTCGCTCGGGGCGCCGGACAAGGCCGCGCCGCTGTACGAGCGCGCCTTGCGGATTCGTGAAAAGGCGCTCGGCCCGGACCACCCGGACACGGCCGTGGTCCTGAACAACCTGGCGGAGAACTACCGCGCCACGGGAGACTTCGCGAAGGCGGAGCCGCTTTACCTGCGCGCGATCAAGATCTGGGAAAAGAAGCTCGGCCCCGAACACCCGAACGTCGCCTCGGCCTCGAGCAACCTCGGGCTGCTCTACCAGGAGATGGGCGCGCCGGCGAAGGCCGAGCCGCTCTACCTCCGCGCCTTGAAGATCCGCGAGAAGGCGCTGGGCCCGGAGAACCTCGGCACGGCCAACAGCGTCGGCAACCTCGCCGCCTTCTACTACCACAAGGGGGACTACGCCAAGGCGGAGCCGATGTATCAGCGGGCGCTCGCGATCGAGGAAAAGGCGCTCGGGCCCGACCACCCCTCGGTGGCTAATACGCGCAACAACCTCGCCGCGCTGTACGTGAGCCTCGGCGATCTCGCGAAAGCCGAACCGCTCTTTCAACGCTCGATCGAGGCGTGCGAGAAATCGCTCGGACCCAATCACCCGCAAACCGCCGTCAGCGTGAACAACCTGGCCTGGGTTTACGCCGAGCGCGCCGAGTTCGCGAAAGCCGAGCCGCTCTTCCAGCGCGCTCTGAAAATCACCGAGCAAGCCCTGGGCCCCGACCACCTCAGCACCGCCACCTGCCTCAACGATCTCGGATCGCTTTACCTGAAGATGAAGGACTACGCGAAAGCGGAGCCGCTCTTTCAGCGCGCGCTGAAAGTTCGCGAGAAGGCCGTGGGGCCCAGCCATACCGACCTCCTCTCCAGCATCGCGGCCCTCGCCGAGCTCTATCGGCTCCAGGCCGACTATGCCAAGGCCGAGCCGATGGCGAAGCGCGACCTGGAGCTCACGGAAAAGGCGTACGGCCCCAACGCCGATCACACGGCGAGCGCGTGCAACATGCTGGGCGCGATCTACCAGGGCACGGGGGACTACAAGCAAGCCGAGGCGCTGGCGCAGCGCGCCCTGAAGATCTTCGAGCAAACCGCCGGCCCCGAGAGCCTCAAGACCGGCGCCGCCGCGGGCAACCTGGGCGCGCTCTATCGGAAGATGAACGAGCCCGCGAAGGCCGAGCCCTTGACCCGCCGCGATGCGCAGATTCGCGTGAAGAATTACGTGAAGCAGGGCGGCGACGTGCGGGACGTGAACGCGGGGCTCGACACTTACTTCAACATGCTCGGCGCCTGGAAGCGGCCCGACCATGTGCTGGAAGACCAGATGCTGGACTTCCTCAAGAGCACCTATCCCGCGAACGATCTCACCCCCGCGCGCGGGCAACTCCGGGTCGGGCTGCTCTATTTCAAGAACGGCAACTACCCCGTCGCGCGCGGCTATTTCGAGGCCGGCCTCCAGGCGCTCGAAAGCCGGCCCGACGCCGCAGTCGAGGTCGCGATCGGCCACTCCAACCTGGGCTCCACGCTGCGGGAACTGGGCGAGCTCCCCGCAGCCGAGAAAATGCTCCGGCAATCGCTGAAAGAACAACTGGCGCTGCCGAAAAAGGATCTCATCGCGCAAGGCCGCTGCCTTTACCAACTGGCGCTCTGCCTGGAGAAAAGCAAGGCGCTGCCCGAAGCGACCACCACCGCGCGCGACTCGCTCGCGACCCTCGCCGGCGCCGCCGACGCCAAGCCGCCGGCCGCTTTTATCAAGGATTCCGAGACGCTCTACGAACGCCTTCTCGTCCAGGGCGGCAGCACTCCCCAAGCGGCGCAGGCCGCCGTCAGGAAAGTGTCCGGGGAACCGAAGCCCGCTCCGCCGAAGTAGGAGGGTCGCTGCGGTTGCCATCCGCGCTACCAAGTATTGAGCCTCCTCGTTCCCAAAGTTAGGAGGTTGTTTGACTTGGACCATGCGTCCGGAACTCGCGTGGGGGTCAGGCCGATCATGGAATGGATGGCGTGATGGACGTTGAGGCGTGAATCAGCCCGGCCAAGCTGGGCGGCAACTCATTCCATTAAGGCTAAATTGAGAATCGGGCGGCGATTTGACCACGGATTACACTGATGGGCACGGATATCGTAGTTCACCGATTGGGTGAATCTTCGACCGCGCGTGCCATTCAGAATCCGTGCCCATCCGTGATATCCGTGGTTTCCATTTCCGTTTTCAGATTAAGCCGCGCGCTGCCGGCCTGCTCCTGCGAGCGGGGTGGTTTCGGGAACAAATGACGGCTTTTGCGCGGCGGGTGCGATCCGTCCGGTGAGCGGCGATCCGCCCGTGCGCGCCGGGGTTTCGGGAAGGTTTGCCGCATTTTCACGTGCGCGCTCGGCGGCAGTTGGTGGAGCGCCCGTCGTGGTCCGCTCAGTCCCCTGAGCGGTCGGGGCCGGGGGCGCGGCGGGAGTTTCGGGAAGGTTTGCACGCTTTTGCGCGTCCGCGCCAGCCGGCTTCGCGGAGCGCGCCGGCTTCACCACTCCCTCCGCCGAGTAATTCTTGAGCAGCCACACCTGCGCGCGCCAATCCGGCGTCCCGTTTGCCTTGCACGCGTTTTTGATCTTTTGCACCAGCTTCCACTCGAACTCCGCGCGCGCCAGTTCCAGCGCCAGGGCGAACCCTTCATCCTCCGCTTTCCAACGCTCCAGGGTGGCCCGGCGGACGCGCGCCAATGCGCCGGCGTGGTGGTCGGCCAACCCGTCCAACCGGATCACCTTGCAGATGAGTTCGGCGATTTCCGGGGTCAACTCGTTCAGCCGCAAAGGACGCGGCGAGGGGAGGAGACGAAGGGTCGGGGTTTCGGTGGTTTCGGAGGGCGTTGCGGCGAGTGGTGATTGAAGCATCCCTCAATGAGAACACGGCTTTTCACAACACCTACATGAATTTGCATTTTCGCCCCTTTCACCTAGGGAGCGGGCCAAAAAAACGACTGAAAACGACCGATTTTGTCACCTGAAATTGCACCGCGAAACGCTCACTCAAGTCGTCGATATCGGCGTGGACTCGTCCCCTTTGGGGTCGCGAAAACGGCGGACTCCGGTGCGCGGGGGAAACTCGCCGGCGCGCTCTTGTGAAAAAGCAGGACAAATCAGGAGGACGTAGTAAATTGTCGCGGAAGGGGGGGCTTTCACCACAGTTCGCCCTCAACCTGTTCCGCCTCAATCCGACCGCCTTTTGAGCACGCTCGCCGAGATCGAAACTGCTGTCACCGCCTTGCCGGCTCCGGAAAAGGCGCAGTTGCTGCTTTTTGTGGCCGCCCAGTTGCGAGCCGAGGGCGCGCTCCCGGAGCCGCGTTTGTTCCCGGTGGAGCAGATCGAAGCCTGGATGGATGAGGACGAAGAGGACATGCGGAAGTTCCTCGCGGGGCAATGAGGCTCTTTCTGGACGCAAGCGTCATTCTGGCGGCTTGCGGACGACGGCTTGGGGCCTCCCATGCCCTGTTCGATCTGGCTCGGACTCACGGCTGGAAGCTGATCGCAGGGGAATATGTCCTGCGGGAAGTGGAGAAAAACCTCGCCCATCGTCTGCCCGACGCCGCGCGGGAGGAATGGAAGCGCTTGCGGCCCGCGCTCTTCGTGGTTGGGGACGAGTTGACCTATCCGTGGCCTGTGATCTTCCCGGCCGCCAAAGATCGCCCCGTCCTCTTCACCGCGGCGGCCGTCGCCGATGTCCTGCTTACTCTGGACCGCGCGGATTTCGGCGGTGTGATGGCCGCCGGTTTCTACGGCCTGCCAGTCATGAAGCCCGGCGATTTCTTGCGCCGCGAGCGCGCCGCCGGAAGGCTCCTGACTTGATTCGAAAACGGCGGAAGCTGACTCACCACTACCTTGGGCGAGGTCAGCGGCGAGGTTCGCTTCCCGGGTGGCGACGCGGGCCTTTCCGCCGCGCCATCTTCTCCCGGGGGAGGCTTGTCTTGACGGGATCAGCGTGCCACTCCATCACTGGGACATGAAGCGGTTCCTCTCTCCCCTCGTTGCGGTGGTCCTGCTCGCCGGTTGCGCGAGCCCGAAGTTTCAGGCGGTTTCCAGTCACCCGGTGACGAAAGGGTCGGGCGGCACGCCGACCACGGTGGCGAGCGTCCCCTTCTGGCAGAGCGGTACTCCCAATCGGCCATACGCGATTCTTGGCTATGTCGACGATTACTGGCGCGGACCGGCGCTCGACGATCACGACTTCAAGAAACTGGCGCCGGTGGTGAAGAAGAACGGCGGCGACGCCGGCGTGGTGATCCGCGGCGACGGCCCGGCCCCCGGTCTCCATCGGCAGGCCGATGAGGTCGGCGAATCGATCCTGCGCCTGCAAGTGATCAAGTACCAATAGCAGAGAACGGCCGGGCTGGAGGGGGAGAAACTGCGCAGGGGCGGTTCTCCGTTTCGACACTCCGAGACTGTTGAGAACCCCGGCGCAGCCGCGCAGGGGCCTCGGGTAGGGCGCGGCGTCCCGCCCGCCGTGGAGGGCATCCTGCCCGACAGCGGGCGAAGGTGGGGCGGAGCAGCCTCGGGCCGGCGAACACCCGCCGCCGATCCACTGCTCGCCGACGCTTTGCCTCCCGGCGGGCAAGATGCCGGCCGGGGCGGGCGAGACGCCCGCCCTACCCGGGGCCGGGAGGTGCTGCGCGCTGCTTTTCACACTTACTCAGCCGCGGAACGCGCGGATCAAGTCGCCTACTGAGGGACGGTCGCCGCGCCGTGCCGGTAGTCGACCACCAGCCGCGGCTTGTGGCCTTGTTCCGCCAGCTCCTTGAAACCTTCCACGCCGGTGACGATCGCCTCGGCCACCTGGCTGCGCCACGCGCCGCTGCCGATGAGGGCGCTCTCCGCCGTGTTGGAAACGAAGCCGCACTCGACGAGAATGGCCGGCTGCGTGCAGAGCCGCAGGACGGCGAAGCGCGCGTGTTTCACGCCGCGGTCCGGCAGCGGGACGTTGCCGAGGAGCGCGTGGAAGACGGTGCCGGCGAGGGCGGTGCTTTGCGTGTCGACGACGTTGCCCGGCTCTTCGCGCAGGTTGCGAATGTTGAAGACACCGTCATTGGTCGCGGGCGCGCCGCGGGGGGCGAGCGAGTAGATCTCGAAGCCGCGGGCGCCCGGGTTCGAGGTGGCGGAGTTGAAATGGATGGAGACGAAGATCGAATCCTTGATGCCGTTGGCCACCGCGGCGCGCTCGTGGAGGGGGACGAAAATATCGGCGCTGCGCGTCATCACGACCTTGATCCCTTGCTGCTCGAGCAGCTTGCGGGCGGCGAGGGCGACATCGAGCGCGAAATCCTTCTCGTAGCCGTACCGGCACGGCGCGCCTTTGTCGTGGCCGCCGTGGCCGGGATCGAGCACCACGGTGGTGACGGGTTTCAGCCCCTGCACCTTTTCCGGGCGCAGGCGGGGCTCGATGACTTTGGAAAGATCGAGGCGGGAAATGAGCACCTGGCCGTCCTGCACGCGGGTCGGGAAGGCGAGCCACTGCTTCACGCCATTGATCTCGGCTTCGCGGCTGTTGAGGGTCACCGTGAGGCCCATCTTGCCGTTCTCGAGTTTCACGACCGGCCCGCCCGTGGGCTCGATGGAGTTGCCGGCGGTCTCGCTCTCGGCGGCCGCGGCGGCGGTGGGATTAAGAGCAGGAGCAGGAGTAGGAGTAGGAAGCGCCACGACGAGGTCGTGCGCGACGGGGGGCGGCGCGGGGAGGCCGTAGAATTTCGCGATCTCGCCCAGCGGCACGTAGTCGCGGCCTTCGAAGCGCGAGAGAGTCCAGTCGCCGGCGAACGCAGTTCCACACAGCGCCCATCCGAGGAGGAGCCAACGCATCGGTTTCACAAGGTGGATTGTCATGGGGTTTCGCGGTAAAAGCAAATCGAGACTCACGCCCGGTGCGCGGGCGCTTAATGTTACCAGATATCGTGCCGCAGGCTTTGACGGTGCGCCTCAAGCGCGATATAGATTTGGATCAGCCCTTGAAAGTTCCTCCATCTACTCCCGAAAAGCCGGCCGCGGCGAAAAGTCAGCCGCTCGTCGTGCCGCGCCCGGAGCCGGGGCCGCGCCGCTCGGAGGAGGTGGAGTACACGCCGCGCTACGTGGCGCTGCCGCGGCAGTGGGAGCGCGGCCATGGCCGGCGCAATCTCGTGGGCGGCGTCGTCGTGCTGGTGGTCGCGGTGCTCTTTCTCGGGTGGGCGCTTTGGCTCGCCGGGCCGGGGGCCATCTTTATCGTCGCGGCCTGCCTGGCCACGGCGACCCTGTTGCACGTGATGGCGCGGTCGCGGCTCTTTCGCCAGCGCAACGGCGCCTTTGTCGCGTGGTCGGGCGTCTGTTTGCTCGGCGTGGTGCTGGTCATCCTGCACCACGGGTGGGTCTCCCTCACCGGCGGGAGCCGCTCGCGGCCGGCGGGCCAGGAAGCGGCGACGGTCGCCGCCGCCGGAGAGACGCCGCTCCTGCGCGACGCATTTCCCCAGAGGAGTGAGGTGGTTTCGGGCCCCACCATGCGCGTCGTGCGCGATACGAAAGTGAGCATCGAAGGCAAGCCGTATCTCGCGAAACAAGGCGAGGTTTACCCGCTGGTGGACCTCGGCGTGGACGAGCATGGACAGAGCGTGTTGCGTTTCTCGGTCGGTCTGCACGATGCGCTGATCGCCAAGGGCGCGGGGGAAGTCGTGGCCAATGACGCGGTGCCCGGCCTGGACGGAGCCGCGCCGCCCGGCAAGCCCGCGGCGATCCCGCTCACCGGCGGCGAGGCGCCGGCCACGTCCGCTGCGGAGAGCAAGGAGTTCCAACTGCCCAAGGGGGTGTCGAAACAGGAGCAGGAAGTCGCCGCGCACAAGGAAGCGATGCGACGCTATCCGGACCTGGGCCGGGTCGGCTCCTTCAAGAATCAGACTTTCATCAGCGCGTACAAAGAGCAGCAACACGTCGCCAAAGAGTTTTTTGACGACCCCGGTTGGCCGCTGACGCTGGCGGAGATCCTCGCGGAGAAGGAAGGCTGGAAGCGCGCGGACCTCGCCGAGAGCGAGCGGAGACCGCTGGAGCAGCCCCCGGCGGAGCCGGTGCGGCGCCCACGGCCTTAGTAGATCGTCTTCGCCGCCGGCTTCGGCGCATCCGGCGTCGGCACAAAAGGCGGCGGGTCGCCGACCCAGACGATGCAGTCGAACAGCTCGCCGTGCCGCACGCCGTCGCGCGTGATGTCGAAGGCGATCAGATGCAGGCCGGCCTCCGCATTGGCGGCGGCGCGGATTTTCACCTGGTGCGAGGTGATGCCCTCGCCCGCGCGGCGTCCCTCGAGGACCGCGGGCTCGGCGGTGAAGCCCGCCGGCACGTGGAGCGCGATGCGGTGGGTTTGCTCCCGGCTGCGGTAGTTGCGCACGAGGACCGTGAACTCCGCGGCCTCGCCGGCCTGGACGCTGACGCGGTACGGCATGGGCTGCACCCAGTACGGGTCGAACATGTAGCGGTAGTCGTCTTCCACGCTCAGCGCGGTGAAGGCGGCGCGCAGCGCTTCCATGCGGATCCGCAATCGCTCGATGAGCGCCGCCGGATCGGCGATCGCCCAGCAGTGGCCGCCGAGCAGCAGATCGGGCGCGATGGTGTGGAGATAGTTCGCCGCGTAGAGGTATCCCTCCTCGAGCGCGCCGCCGTTGCGCGCGACCACCGCTTCGTTGCCGCCCTGCGTGACGTCGCTCGAGCTCGCGAACAGGTTGTCGCCGGTGAAGGCGACGCGCTTGCCATCGATCTCGCCATGCAGGCAGGAGTGAAACGGCGTCTGCCCCGGCATCCAGTCGCAGCTCAGCGTGAAGCCGTTCCAGTGGACCGTCTCGCCGTTGCGCAGCACGCGATCGAACTTCAGCAGCGCCGAGTCTTTCCCATACGACGGCAGCACCGCGCAGTAGTCGTAGTCCCACGAGCGTTCGAATTTGTCGACCACGCCTTCCATGCCCCACAGCTTCGCGCCCCATTTCGCGCGCACGTACTCGGCGTCGCGCGCGTGATCGCCGTGGTAGTGCGTCACGAAAATGGCATCGATCTTTTTCAGCCCGAGGCGCTCGGTCGCGCGGGTGAGCGCGAGGTCGAGGAAGTCGCGGTTGAAGAGCCCGCAGTCGACGAGCAGCGCGTGCCCGTCGTCGCCCAGCAGCATGTGAAAATTCACCCAGTAATCCGGCCCGCGAAACTTGTAGAGATGCGGCGTGACCTGCCAGAGATGCGGGACGACGGTCGGCCGGCTGACGTTGTCCTGGTCGCAATTGGCGAAGCGGTTGATCTCGTATCCGCGCACGCAGAGCTCGCCGAGGCGGCGCAGCTTGGTGACGTACACGGCGAGTTGCGCGGGCGCGTCTTTCACCACCGGGCCGTGCGAGGGGAGCAGCAGCGCGGGCTGGTAGCCGGCGATTTGCGCGGCATTGTTCGCGAGCTCGTAGAGGCCCTTGGCGAAGCCGTAGTCGAACTCGCTGTCGTACCAAGTGTGCATCTTCGCGCCGTCGAGCATCAGGTCGCCGCTGAAGGCGAGCCACTTCCCGTCGACCCGCAGCAGATAAGCCATCTGCCCCGGGCTGTGTCCGCCCGTTTGCACGCAAACGAACTCGCGCCCGCGCCACGAAAAATCGTCCATCTTCGCGAACCCCTTTTCCACCGCGATCGGCTCGATCGGCGGCCGCACGTAACTCGCGCCATGCACCGTGTGCGCGTCGCCCAGGGTCGGGCGCATTTTGCGAAACGACAGCGGCTGCTCGAACATCGCGCGCTCCGCCTCGCTCACCGCGACCTTCGCCCCGAGCCCCGTCAGTTTCGCGCCGCCCTGGCATTGCTCGCGATGATGATGCGTGAAGAGCACCCACTCGACTTTCTTGACGCCAATCTCCCCAAGCGCACCGAGCACCGATCCGTCGCCGAGATCAATCAGCAGCGCCGCGTCGCCGTCGCGGATGACGTAGACGTTGCAAGTGTCAGTCCAGAGGTAGGTGTCGGGAGTGAGTTGCGTGAAGGCGCTCATGGGGGCGGGGGAGAGACAATGAGACAATCAGACAATGAGACAATCAGAAGGGGAAAACCGCCGCCTCGGTCTTCTCATTGTCTCATTGTCTCGTAGCCCCTCACTCGCCCGCCTCCTTCACCGCCCCAATGATCCGCCCGCGGCTGATCTTCACCTTCGTGTCCTTGGGATCGAGCGGCAGGAGCATCTGGTCCGCGTTGCCGCCGCTGTCATAGTGCATGACGACTTTATCGCCATCCAGCTCCCACTTGCCTTTGGTATTGCTCTCAGTCTCGAAGGTGCCGTCCTTGTTAAAGGTCCGGGTGCCGCTCCAACCATTGGAGGGGTTGGTCAAACGCCACCGGCCCAGGAGCGCAGTCATGGCCTCGCTGGCGGTCGGGCCCGTCGACACGGGCTTCGGTTCGGCGGCCACGGCGGGTGCGGCAGGCGTCTCCACCTTGGCGGGCGCGGCCGCGGCCACGGTGGCACCGCCGGCGAGCGCGGCGGTGAAGCGCTCCTTTTCCGCCTTCACGGCGATCGCCTCGTCGATCTGGTTCTTCTGGGTCAGGCGCTTTTGCAATGCGTCCAAGTCGGCCAGATGCTTCTGGTTCGCGGCGCCGGTGCGCTTGGCGACTTCTTCGCCGATCTTCTTCCGGCTCGCGTCATAGGCGGTGCGCACCGTGCGCAAGGCGGCCGGCATTTTCTGGATTTCCTCCGCCGACGTTTCGCCATGCGCCGTCACTCGCTCGCGCTCGGCCTTGGCCGCGACCGAACCATCCAAATCGCCGGCCTGGGTCCGGTCGGCAAAAACTTTGTCCAGCGACCCAAGGTACCATGTCTCCAGACCCTTCTCCCATTTCTCGCGCTCGGCTTTGACCCCCTCCATGGCCGCCTGATAAGCGGGCTCCAGGCTGGCAATCTCCGCTGCGGCCCCCGTGGGTTCGGCATGGGTGAAGACGGGCAACATTAAAACCGAAAGAATCGCGAGGTGCGCCGGACGAAGGAGTGACAGGAGGTTCATGGGATCGGTGCCATGATAGATGGAATCGACAACGCAGACAACGAGACAATCAGCGGCGCGCCGCCGCAGCGCGCAGCGCTTCGACCGATGTGTAGAGGCGTCTCTCTCTGAGCATAGGCGAAGAGGTGACGCCTCACTTTTCTTGAGCGTCGATCGCGCGAAAGACGCTCAAGGAATTGGAGGCGGCACGTCTTCGCCTAGGCTCAGACAGAGCCGCGCTCTACACCCGAGGGGGCGCCTGCGGCGCATAGCGCCCTACCCGCGCCGCGGCGCGGCATTCGGCGCCCACCCGAGCTTCGTCCGCACGATCTCTCCCAGCACGCACGCCATCTTCCCCGGCGTGCTCACGCGGTAGCGGCCGTTGAACACGCGGAAGCCGTCCGCGCGCATTTTCACCAGCAGCTTCTGGTAGACCGCGCGCATGATCTCCGCCGCGATCGCGGCCTTGCGGTCCTCCGGGGCGAGGAGCCGGCGCGCTTCCTCGTAGAAACCGACCGCGCGGTCCGCCTGGAAACGCATGAACTTCACAAACGCCGGTGTGTGCCGCCGCGCCTGCAGGTCCTCCGGCGTGTAGCCGAAGCGCTCCATTTCCGCGCTCGGCAGATAGATGCGGCCGATCTCCAGGTCGTCGCCCACGTCGCGCAAGATGTTGGTGAGTTGCAGGGCCAGCCCGAGTTGCGTCGCGTACTCGTGCCGGCGCGGATCGCGGCAGCCGAAGATCTCGATGCTGACGAGCCCGACCGCGCTCGCCACCCGGTAGCAGTAGAGCCGCAGCGCTTCCCAGGTCGCGTAGCGCGTCCCCGCGATGTCCATCTCGCAGCCCATGATGATCTCCTCGAACGGCTCGACGGGCAGCGTGTATTTCGCGATCAGCGCACGGAGATTGGCGGCGAGCGGCGGCTCGTCCGGACGCTCCTCGCGCAGCGCGCGGCGCCACGCCTCCAGCCGCTCGGCGCGCACCTCGCGGGTGAAACCGGGGTCGTCGGTGATGTCGTCGACCAGCCGGCAAAAGGCGTAGAAAAGGCTGATGTCCGCGCGGCGCTCCGGCGGCAGCGCGACGAACGCGAGCGCGAGGTTCGACTTGCTCGCGCGGGTGATCTCGGCCGCGGTCTGGGGTGGCGCGGCCACGGCGGGCTCGTTCATGCCGAAGGAAGCCCGGACGCGATCGAGGAACCGAAAAGCGCGCTGTCCCGCTCGATCCGCCCATCGGCGATTTCGACCCGCCGCTCGTCGGGCGCCGCCCCGCCGCCAAGTGCGATCACCGCCGGCCCAAAGGTGGAGCAAGCGCGCCGGAGCAGGTCGGTGAGCACGGCCGTTTCGTCCGGCGCCAGCACGCCCTCGAGGTCTTCGACGAAAATCGCCACGGGCTCGTTGGCGAGCGCGCGCGCCAGCGTCAGCCGCGCCTGGTCGAGCGCGCAGAGCTCGGCCGCCGGCCGCTCTTCCTTGCCCACGAGCCCGGTGAACGCGAGCAGCTCCGCGATCCGGTCCTGCGCTTCGGGCATCGTCTTGTGCGTGATCTTCAGCATCGGCACCGCGATGTTCTCGATCGCATTGAAGGTCGGAATGAGAAAGGGCGCCGCCGCCACGAACCCGAACTTCCGCGCGCGCAGCTCCGCGATCTCGGGATGCGGGAGCGCCTGGCAGCAGCGCGCCTCCACCAGCACCTCGCCGGCTTCGGTGAATTCCGACAGGCTGAGCAGGCGAAAGAGCAGTTCCTTCCCGCCGCCGGCCGGCCCCTCGAGCCACAGCAGCGAGCCGGGCGCGACGCGCAGGTCGATCTCGTGCACCGCGCTCTCGAGCGGCCTCTCGTTGCGGGGAGGAAACCGGGAGACACCGCGCAGCTCAATGATGCTCGAGTCGTGCAAAGCCATCGTGGATGAGACGGTGCGGTCATTGGTGGGAGAACCGCGCGCGGGGTCAAGCTTTCCTCCGCGGATTTGTGGAACCTCCGCGCCGCGCGCGAGTGCAGGCGAGAGCAACGGAAGCGGCCGGCCGTCGCAAAATCTTCCTCTTCCTCTTCCTCTTCCTCTATCGACCTGCTCCACCATCTTTGTCCGATTGGTCACACGAGACACACGTTCGCCGGGGCAAAGATGGTGGAGCAGTTCGATAGAGGAAGATTAAGAGGAAGAGGAAGAGGAAGATTTCTGCGCAGACGCGCCGTTGTTCTTCGCTCGCTTCGCGTGCGCGCCGGGGTTAGGCTGCGCGCTGTGGAAACTCTCTATTCCTCCACCCATCCCCCCATCGACCTCGCGCGGTTCTGGCAGCGGCGGACGCGCGGCGTGCGGCGCTTCGTCAATGCCGCGTGGTTCGTCGAGGCGATCCTGCCGAATCTTTTTCTCGCGAGCCTCGTCGTCACCGCGGCCATCCTGGTCGCGCGGCGGCAGGGATGGAACGATCGCTTCGTCGCGGGGATCGGGCTGGCGCTGGGGCTGGCGGCGATGGGCGTGGCGTATGGGCGGGCGCGGCGGCATTTCATTTCGGAGCCGGATGCGCGCGCGAAGATCGAGAGCGGGTTGCGCTTGCACACGCGGCTGAGCGCGGCGGCGGCGGGGGTCGGTTCGTGGCCGGAGGCGGAGCGCTGGCACGCGACGCCCTGGCGCTGGCATTGGCGCAAGCTGGCGGTGCTGCCGCTTTGCTCGGCGGCGATTCTCATCGCGGCGCTCCTCCTGCCGATCGTGCCGAATGTCGAGCACGCGAAGCCGCCGATCGCGAAGCCGCCGGCGCTGGAGAAAGTTGAGACGATGCTGGAGAAGCTCGCGGCCACGCCGGCGATCGAGCCGGCGAGCATCGAGGCGGTGCAGCAGGAGGCGCAGCAGTTGGCGAAGCAGGATCCCGCCGACTGGTATTCACACGCGACCCTCGAGGCGGCGGATCATCTCAAGTCGAAGCTCGAATCCGGCCTGAAGACGCTCGGTGACAATGCGGCCAAGCTCGAGAAGCTGCTCGGCCAAAATCCGGCGGAAGCGGGCGCGGCTTGGAACGAGAAGTTGCAGGGGGCGCTGAGCGCCCTGCAAGGGAACGTCCCCGGCTTGAACAGCGAGCTCGCGAAGGCGCTCGGCGAGCTCGATCCGTCGAAGCTGAAGACGCTGACGCCGGAGCAGCTCGAGCAGTTGAAAGAGGCCTTGGGTGAGGCGCAGAAGGCCGCCGGCAAAGGCAAGGGTGACCCGGAAGACCAGGGCGAGGGGGAAGGGGAGTCGACCGAGGAAGGCGAAGGCGCCGGCAACGGCGGGGTCGACCGCGGGCCGGGGACCGCCCCGCTCAAGCTCGGGACCCCCGCCGAGCTCGGCACGAAGACGACGGAAGGGCTCCCGAGTGAAGACCTCCGCCACGCTGCGCTCGGCGACGCGCTCGGCATGTCCGCCGGCCAGCACGAGGTCGACAAGAGCAAGCAACACCGCGCGGCTGACGGCGGCGCCGCCGCGGCCGGCGAAGGCGCGGGCGCCGTGTGGCAGCAACAGCACGTCACGCCCGAGGAGCGCAAGCGCTTGCAGCAGTTTTTTCAGTAGAGGGCGCGC
>DASYIS010000214.1:0-15768 GCA_035997375.1 Chthoniobacteraceae bacterium | reverse complement strand
ACGAACCCCCGCGACGCGCTCTCGAATCTTTCACGGCGCGTCGTCCTCTTCACCTTGTCACCCACTCACCCCGTCACCTCACTCCACCGGCCACAGCTCCCGCAGCCCCGTCCTCACCACCACCACCATGCCGACGACCATCACGACCACGAACAGGATGACGCTGACCATCAGCAGGAGGAGGAAGAGCTTGTCCGGCCAGCCGGCGTGGCGGCGGGTGCCGGCGTGCTTGAGCATCAGCTCGTAGTTGCGCGCGTTCGAGCGGTAGAAGATGGAGGCCGCGTCGCCCACGACGGGGATGGCGTCGAGCATGGCGTTGATCGCGACGTTCAGCGCCATGCGGGCGAGGATGAGGTTCGGCACGCCATTGCGCGCGCTGCGGGCGAGCATCATCAGCGAAACGAAGGCCGAGATCGGCGAGCCCGCGCCGGGGATCAGGCCGATCAGCGGATCGAGCCCGACGCTGATGTTCGTGCCGGGGATCTTGAAGAGCGAATCCATGATCTTCGCCACCAGCGCGGCCACGAGGTCGTCGCCGGGGCGTGCGCCCGGGCCGGGCGCGGGACCGGTCCCTTTCGGCAGCACCTCATCGACCTCGATCTCGCGAACGGGAATTGGCATGGCGGAAAGAATGTCCGCGCCTTTGGGTGAAATCGCAACTCCGCGGTTCGGAGTTCCGGTTTGGGAGTTCCGGCTTCAGCCGGTTCGGCGCGGCTTGTCCATGCGCTGCCTCTCCACAACTCCCCGCTCGACGCGCGGCCTTACCCCGCGCCACGCTCCCGCATGCACGAACCTGCCCCCTTCCAGGCCGCCGGCCGATTGATCGATTTCATGCGCCAGGCGGATGAGCCGGGGCTCATCAATCTCGCGGCCGGCGTGCCGGGGCTCGAGGCGCTGCCGCGCCCGGAGCTCGAGGAGGCGTTTCGCCGCGCGTTTGCGCACGATGGCTCGGCGATGCTCGCGTACCATCATCCCGAGGGCGATCACGAGCTGCGCGAGTTGCTCGGGGCGCGGCTGCGCGCGCGCGGGGCCGTGGTCGAGGGGCGCGAGCTGATCATGGTCACCGGTTGCACGCAGGCGCTGCAGCTCATGCTCACGGTGCTGGTGAAACCGGGCGACATCGTCGCGTGCGAGGCGCCGGCGTATTATGGAATGCTGGAGCTGCTGAGCGCGGCCGGCGCGCGAGTGCTGCCGCTGCCGGTGCGCGGTGAGACGGGGATCGATCCCGAGGAAGCCGGGCCACTGCTGGAGCGCTGGAAACCGCGCTGCCTGGTCGTCTGCTCGACGCTGTCGAATCCCTCCGGCGCGACGCTGCCCGACGCCACCCGGCGGCGTCTGGTGGAGATTTGCCGGCGCACCGGGACGCACATCATCGACGACGACATTTACGCCGATCTCCTGGAGGGCGGCGCCCCGTCGCCGCTTGCGCACTGGGACGAAAAGCGCGACACGGTCTCGTACGTTTCCTCGTACTGCAAGTCGGTCGCGCCCGGCCTGCGCGTCGGCGTCTGCGTGCCGGCGCCGGCGCTGCGCGAGCAAGTGGCGACGCTCAAGTGCATGCAGGATCTGCACAGCGCGGTCGTCACCGAGGTGGCGCTGCGCGAGTTCTTCAAGATGGGCGCGATGGAGCCGCACCTCGCGGGCCTGCGCACCCGCAATCGCCGACGGCGCGAGATCGGCATCGCGGCCGTGCAGGCGAGCTTTCCCGAGGGGACGCAGCTCGTGCAGCCGCGCGGCGGTTACATGCTCTGGGCGACGCTGCCGGGGATCGTCGATTTCCCCGCGCTCCGGGCCGCGGCGCGCGCCCGCGGGATCGCCTTCGGCGCGGGCACCGTCTTTTTCCCGACCGCCGCCGAGCGGAGCTGCATCCGCCTCAATTGCGCGAAGGCCACGGAAGAGCAGCTCACGGCGGGGATCGCGACGCTGGGCGGGCTGTTGCGCGAAGCGCTGGAACCGGCCGCGGCGGCGTAAGCCTCTGCTGGGAAGAATGCGAGGAATGGGAATAATACGAACGATGCGCCCCATTCCTCCTCTACTTCCCCTTTTCGCGGCCCTCGCCCTCTCCGCGCGCGGCGCGCAACTCGACGTGCTCACCGTCGAGGGGAAGACGCTGCAAGGGAACCCGCTCGGCGATCCCGCCCGGCGGCGCGTGGCCGTCGTGGCGCCGGATGCGATCGAGAAAACCAAGCCTTTACCGCTGATCCTCTACCTCCCCGGGTGGGGCGGCTCGTCGGAAGACATGATCCCGCAACGCGGTGGCGGCTGGATCGGTGACGCGGTCGACGCGCTCGCGGCGAAAGGGCACCCGGTCCGCATCGCGGTGGTCGACGGGCGTTCGCGCTACGGCGGCAGCCAGTACCTGAACTCCTCCGCGACCGGCAACTACGCGGACTACGTGGCCGAGGAGGTGCTCACGTTTGTCCGGGAGAAATACGGCGTCGCCGCGCGCCCCGTCATCGCCGGCCACTCGAGCGGAGGCTACGGCGCGGTGATGCTCGCGATCCGGCGGCATGAGACCTTCGGCGCGGTCGTCGGGTTGTCGCCGGACAGCGATTTCGAGACGACCCACAAGCCGCTCGTGCAGGACGCCGCGGTGCGTGCGGTCCCGCCCGCCGAAGTCGCCGCCGCCATGGCGCCGGCGAAGGACGCCCGCCGGGTGTCGGGACTCGCCGGCCTCGTGCTCGGCTTGTGCGCGAACTACACGCCGCTGCCGGGACAGCCGGGAATATTCGAGTGGCTCTACGGCCCCGGCGGCGAATGGCGTCCCGCCGTTTGGGCCCGCTGGATCGCTTGCGACCCGCTGACGGTCGTGCAGGAGCAGAAGGACGCGTTCGCCCCCGGGCAGCGCATCTACCTGGACGGCGCGGAGCTCGATGAATTCGGCGCGAACATCGGTGCGGCGAAGATCGAGAAAGTGCTCAAGGCGCGCGGCGCGACGGTGCAATTCTATCAGCCCGCCGGGCATCACGGCGAGCATCTGGCCGAACGGCTCGCGCGTGGGGTGACGTGGGTGCTTGGGCAATAAGGCGGCTCTCCGGCGTTCGGCTTTGGACTGCGGTGGCAAGCGTAAGCGCGACACCGCTTTCGCGCGCAAGCGGGAGCCCCGAACCATCGCCGGTTTTGGTCGGAGCACGGTTCCCAAAGCGGTGTCGCGCTTACGCTTGCCACCGCAGTCCATAGGTTCAGATGCACCTCCACGACAATCTGAACGCTCGTTCTCCGAAGAGACGTTTGTCTGATTGTCTGATTGTCCCCTCCCTCTGCCTCCCACTACGTTCACCCCATGTCCGACCTCTGGAACGCCCTCAAGCCCTCCGCCCGCGCTCAACTCTCGCAGCGCGACTACTCCTCACGCTCACTCGCCGAGCGGCTCGGTACCGTCGGCGTGGACGCCGGCGATTTGATCGCGGCGGATCGCTCCGTGCTGGAGGGCGCGTGGATTCCCGGCGTCGAGATTTTGCCGCGGAAAATCTATCCGCAGCGGCATCGCGGCTTCTTCGGTGAATTCGCACGCGAAGAGGAAGGGCGGCTGGCGGAGATCGGGATGTGGCCGCGCCAGTGGGCGACGGCGACGATGTTCGCGGGCACGGCGAAAGGCTTTCACATTCACCCGCCGCACATTCCCGAGGGTTCGACACCGGAGCAGTGGTTCCAGCGGCTGTTCGTCCAGGAGCCGGCGAACTTTGCGTTGCGTCCGTATGCGCGCGAGCAATGGGACGCGATGTTCTTCGTGCACGGAGCGGTGGAGATGCTGCTCGTGGATGAGCGCGTCGGCCTGCTGCGCCGCGTGATGCGTTTCACGATCGAGGGCGACAACCGCCGCGGTCCGAACAACGCGGGCGTGGTCATCCCCGCCGGCGTCGCGCACGCGCTGCGCGTCGAGGGCGCGGCCGATGCGATCATGGTTTACGGGACGACGACGAAGTTCGACCCGAACTTCGAGGGCCGGCTCGCGGATTCCGTCGAGCGCGCGCCGCTGCCGGAGGAATGGGAGCGGTATCTCGCCGCGGAGTAGCCGGCTTGGACAAGGCCGCCTGGGTGTAGTTGACTCGCACCATGTCCCTCCTCCGCGCCTGTTCGCTCGCCGCCCTTCTCTTCGCTCTGCCTGCGCTCACCCTCGCGGCGCCGGGCGCCAACACGCCCGCCGACTATGGCGCAGTCGGCGATGGCAAGGCGGATGACACCAAGGCGATCCAGGCGGCGGTCGATGCGGGCAAAGGCGGGCTCTGGTTTCCCAAGGGCGTCTATCGGCTGACCCAGCCGATCGTCATCGATCTCGACCGCGTCGGCTTCACCGCGCTCTCGAGCGATGGCACGGCGCGGATCGTCATGGCCGGCGCGGGGCCGGCGTTCAAGTTCGTCGGGACGCACAAGGGCACGGCCGAACCCAAGTCATTTCAACCGGAGGTGTGGGAGCGCCAAAGGACGCCGATGGTCGACGGCCTCGAGATCGTCGGCGCGCACGCGGAGGCGGATGGCATCGAGGCCTCGGGGACGATGCAGTTGACCATCACCCGCGTGACCGTGCGCGAGGCGCGGCATGGGATTCATCTCACGGTGCGCAATCGCAATATCATCATTGGCGACTGCCACCTGTATCACAATTCGGGCATCGGCATTTATTACGACCAGGTCGACCTGCATCAGTCGAACGTCATCGGCAGCCATATTAGCTACAACGCCGGCGGCGGCATCGTCTCGCGCGGCGGCCAGGTGCGCAATCTCCAGGTCGGCACGTGCGACATCGAGAGCAACATGACGCCCGACGGCCCGCCCGGCGCCAACGTGCTGCTCGACTGCGCGGGCGGCTCCATCGCGGAGGTCGCGATCGTCGGCTGTACGCTCCAGCACAACAACCAGTCTCCCGGCTCCGCGAATGTCCGCTTCCTCGGCCGCGGCACGCCCGCCTCGGGCATCGAAGCGCCGGAGTGGGGCCATCTCACCATCGCCGACAACGTGCTCACCGACGTCGCGGTCAACGTTGAGCTCAAGCAGGCGCGCGGCGTGGTCATCCACGGCAACACCTTCGGCCCCGGCCACGAGCACGATCTGTTGGTCGAGGAGTGCAGCAACATCGTCATCGGCGCGAATACGTTCGACCGCAACCCGCCGTACTTCACCGGCAAACTCGCCAAGGCGCAAGGCGGCCTCGTCTTCCGCAAGTCCCGCGACTGCACCCTCACCGGCCTGCACGTCAACGGCGTGCGGGGAAAGGACGCCGCCGTCCTGCTCGAGGGGTGCGACGCATTCAACATTGCGGACTGCACGATTTTCGACAGCGACGGCGCCGGCCTTGTGCTCCGCGACGTCACGCGCACCCGCGTCGGCGGCTGCGTCATCCGCGGGCGGGAGGAAGGCAAGCCCGGCCCCGCCCTCCGCGCCGGCGGCGGCAAGGGGAACTGGATCACGCAGAATCTGCTCGAGAATGGCTGGGAAGTGTCGCCGGGCACCGCGCGAGTGGAGGGGAACTATGATGGGAAGTGAGCGGCGCGCTCGAGCGCGCTTCTCTTTTGCGCATTCTCGTCTAGATTCAACCGCATGAGTACGATCATGGCCATCCTCGAAGCTTCACCGGACGGGACAGTGCATCTGCCGGTGCCCGAGCAATTACGGGGCGGAAAGATCAGGGTCGCAGCGACCTTGGAGGCCTTGGAACCGTCTTCGCGCTCCGAGGAGATGCGCAAAAGTGAAATCCTGGGCATTCTGGCGCAGCTCCGCGCACGCAACCCATTTCGAGGTATTGCGGATCCCGTCGCCTGGCAGCAGTCGATGCGGGAAGACGTGAAGCTGCCCGGTCGGGAGTAAGGTCGATGGATCTGCTAGACAGCAATATTCTGATTTACGCGGCGCAGCCAGGGCACGAGTTTCTCGATGCTTGGATTGTGTCAGAGACGGCGAGCCTCTCCGCTATCAGTATCCCTGAAGTGTTCGGATTTCCTGAGCTTCGCGAAGAGGACGAGGCGATCTTTGCGACGTGGTTCGATCGACTGAATGTCCGCGAGGTGACGATCCCGATACTGAGGAAAGCAGCGGAGCTCCGGCGGCAGCGGCGAATGAAACTCGGAGATTCGATCATCGCGGCCACCGCCCTCCTTGCCGGGGCCAACCTTATCACGCGCAACGTGAACGACTTTAAGCACATCGCCGGCTTGCAGGTGATCAACCCGTTTGTTCAGGTCCAAGAAGCTGAGTGAGCGCAGTCGGATCGCGAAGCAGCGTGGGAGACGGCCCACTCTAAACCTTCGCGGCCGCTTTCTTCTTCGGCCAAAACTCGTTGAAAGGCCGCGCATCGAGCACCTGGCCGACTTGCTGAAGCCGGCCGCGCAGCTTGTCCACGGGCACCTTGTGGAGTGGCACGCCCTCCGCCAGGCTCAGCGCGGCGCCGACGCCGCTGGATTCGCCGAGGATCATCCAGACCGGTTCGACGCGGATGGATGAAAACGCGACGTGGGAGGCCGAGAGCGCGACGGGGACGAGGAGGTTCTCCGCCTCGGCAGCGCGCGGCAGCACACTGCGCCACGGAATCTCGAACGGCTGCACCGGCTGGTTGAACCAACCGTCCTCGTGAAACTCCTTTCCATCCTGGAAAACCTCGACGGGGTGGACGTCGAGATACCAACTGCAAAGGCCGATGCCATCGGGCTTGAAGCGCTCGTCGACGCAGTCGCGCTGGGTCATGACGAAGTCACCGACCAGCCGCCGGCCTTCCCGCACATAGATATGCCAGGGCCAGTTTCCGTTGTCGGTAAACTCGTCTTTGGCCAGGCCCCACAGCGCCGCTTCTTCGCGAATCGGCGCGGGCACGGACGGATCGTTCATGAGGAACCACAGGTAGCCCGCGCTGTGATTTCGATGCGCTTGCTCGATGCGCCGGCGCTCCGTGCGGCCGGCTTCGATGTAACTCCACGAATGCCCAGGCCACTCCGCGGTGCGCGAGTCGGTTTTCAGGTTGGGCATCGGATTGATCGGCACCGCCGATTGGAACTGTTTGCCGCCGCCCTTCTTCAGTTTGTGCAAGAGCCAGGCGTAGCTCGAGGGATCGTAATCCGGCGGCTCGGTAAACGGGACGCGGTTCGCGGCGGCGTTGGTCAGACAGCAGCGAAAATCGAACGGCTGGAGCTTGCGGTCCCCCTCGCCGGCCTTGTCCGGTGGGTAAGTAACACCCGCCAGCGACTCGTCATATTTGGCCGCTGCCTCGCGTCCGAGATGAAACCCGCAACCCGCGAGCGCCAGCAGGTCGCCTTCATAGCTGGCGTCGATGAAGACCTTGCCCGTGAACCGCCGCCCTGAGACGGTGCGCAAGGCCGTGAGGCGCGCGCCCTTTTTTTCGACGTTCAAGATAACCTCTTCACGCACACAGCGCACACCTGCCTCGCGCAACCACTCTTCCCAAATCCACTCCGCCACGTGCGGCTCGAAGCGGAAGCCTTGCCTGCTCGCGGTCGCCTGCTCGGAGTCGGCGCCGTACTTCGTGACATAGAACTTGAATACGCGCTCGTGGAATTCGCGGGTAATCCCCCCGATCGTCGGGATCTGGCCGGCATTGGTGAAGCCAAGTCCGCTCGTCTGCAATCCGCCGAGATGCTTGTCCTCCGTGATCACGAGTACGCTCAACCCCGCCCGCGCGGCAGCGACCGCCGCCGCCAGACCCGAGGGCGTGGAATCCCAGATCACGAGGTCGGCCTCGTCGCCCGCCGGCGCGGCACCGGTGAGGTCGGCGGCGGCGAGACTCCATCCCGCAATCGCTGCTCCGAGCCTTGCAAACGAGCGGCGATTCATTCCCGGGCCGTGGCGGGCCGGAAGGAGGTTTGGTTTCATGTGCGCAAGCTTAGCGCGGCACGATATCGTGAGCTATCGATTTGGCACGCCGCCGCCGTGCCCTCCCCTCCGCCGCATGAAGCGCAGGCTGGTCAGAGTACGGAGAAAGAGCCACCTTGCCTCGCTGGTTGGCCCAGCCCGAACTTCCCCCGACCTATGGACTCCCCCGTCCCAACCTATCTCCGTCGCCTCTTGTTCATCGCCGTAACGTTGGCCTGCACAAACTCGGGTTCCGCGCAGGTGCGCGTGACGCCGCAGGAGTCGAAGGGCGGGCCGACTTACGGCCAATACGCGGAGCCGTGGGTCGACATTCCCGAAAGCTTTCGTGACTTGAAGGTGCCGGAGTGGCCCGTGCCGACGGACCTCAAGCGCTGGCAGGAGGTCGACCGGGTGGAAGTCCGCGCCACCCTGCTGCGCTGCCTGGGCGACCTGCCGCCGCGCCCCGCGCCGGCGGGCGTGAAGGTGCTTTCCACGGAAGACCGCGGCGACTTCACATTGGAGCACTTCGAGTTTCACAACGGCGTCGACATGGTCGTCCCGGGCATCCTGGCGATTCCGAAGAAACGCGCGGGCCCCGCGCCGGTCGTCATCGGGATGCATGGCCACAGCGGGTCGAAAAGCGAGTATCTGCCCAATCCCGAGCGCGAGCATTCGCCGGGCTGGATGCTGGTGCGCAACGGCTATGTCGTCGCCGCGATCGACGGATACTTCAACGGCGACCGCATCGGCAAAGGCCCGCGCGGCGAGCGTGACCAGGCCGACGCGCAGGAGCTCAACCTCTTCAAGCTGCACCTGTGGCAGGGCCGCACGCTTTGGGGCATGATGCTGCGCGACGAGCAATGCCTGCTCGATTACCTGGCGACCCGCCCCGAGGTCGATATGACGCGGGTCGGCGCCACCGGCATGAGCATGGGCTGCACGCGCGCCTGGTGGCTCGCGGCGATCGACGAGCGCGTGCATGCCATCGTCGGCGTGGCGTGTTTCACGCGCTATGCCGAGTTGCTGGCGCATCGCTCCTCGCACGGCATCTATTACTTCGTGCCCGGCATCTTGAAACACTTCGACAGCGAAGCCATCTACGCGCTCGTCGCGCCGCGGCCGATGCTCATGCTCTCGGGCGATCAGGATTACAATGCGCCGCCGGACGGGGTCGAAGTCCTCGAAAAGAAAATCGGCGCCGTCTTTGCGCTTTACGGGCAGCCGCGGAATTTCCGCAGTGTGCTCTATAAGAACACCGGCCACGAATATCTCCCCGAGATGCACGAGGAGATGATCGAATGGTTCAAGCGCGCGTTGCCCGTGACCAAATAACCCGCGGCCGGTCACCGCGCCGTCACCCGCTTGACATCGATGTCCTCCGGCCGGCTGTGGCCGATGCCGAGCTCCTCGCCGGCGGCAAGCCAGGCGGCGAGTTTGCCGATCGGCGGCAGCTTGGCTTGCTCGCGCCACTTTTCGAGGTAGGCGAGGATGGTGACATCGAGCGCGACCGGGTCGGTGCTCGCGTAGAGGGTGGCGTGCTCGTAGGCGTAGTTGGCGTTGAACTCGGGCGCGCCGGCGTATTGGGCGACCAGGCCGTCGATGAAGTTGAGCACGACGCGCGGGCCGATGCGCTCGTCGAGCCAGAGGTCGCAAATCGACTCAGAGCCGCTTCGCTGGGTGAAGCGGCGCGCGTTGTCGACGTTCGGGACCGTCACGTTGTAGAGCGCGCCGGCGACGCCGCAGCCGGGTTCGTCCGACATCAGCGCGACGTTGACGATCTTCGTGACGTCGCGCGTGAGCAGGTACGGCAGGTGGCTGTCGGGGCTCAGTTGGTCCTTCTCGCCGGCGACCTGTTCCTTGAGCGTCTTGGTCACCTTGAACGAAAGGTCGCCCCAGATGAGCCGTCCAAATGACGGAGCGAAGAACGTCGTTTTCGGGTCGAGCCCGCGCGGCGGGTCGATGCCGCGCACTACGTAGCCGACGGAGCGCGCGCCGTAGCCGGCGGCGCGCAGATCGGCCGAGCTGCGGTCCCAGACGATGATTTTCGACCGCGGGACGCCCGCCTGTTCGAGGCCGGCGACGATCGCCTCGACCACGCCGCGATGGGAGGAAAAGTAGGGCCCGCCCGCCGAGGAGACCTTGATCCCGACGACGTCCTTCGGCTCGACCAGCGACTTCCAGGCGCTCTTCACGTCGGCTTTCCCGGTGACGGCGAGCACGAGCTGATCGACCATGCGCCGGGTGACCTCGCGGTTCTCGGCCCACTGGTGAATGGCGGCCGGATCGCTCGCCGTGAACACGGTCGAGCGCGCAGGTGGCTCGGCGGGCGCGGTTTGCCCGGAGCCCGGCGCGGCGATTAGAAAGAGAAGGACCGCCGCAGCGGCCAGGGTCCGTAACACGAGGGGCGGAATATTCAGGCGCATGGGGTGTTTGTCAACCAGGGAATGGCGGATTGCGGATTGCGGAATGGCCGGGCAAGGCGGCGGTTCCCGGTTCCTCATTCCGCAATTCGAAACCCGCATTCCGCCATTCCCGCTTCTGAGAATCCTCACTCCGCAGACTGGCTCCGGCACCGTTCCTGCTTTACATATTATTTTCTCAAATTTGCCCCAACCCTGAATGAAACTCTCCGCCGAACGGAAAATTATTGCCGGCCTGATCCTGGCCGCCGGCATTTTCCTGTTGGCCATCGCCGCCATGTATTGGAACACGCGGCAGTATGTCGCGGTGCAGTCGTCGCTCCCGAGGACGCAGGAAGCGTTGAGCCGGCTGCCAAAGATTCTCGTTGCGCTCGGCGAGATCGAGTCGGCGGAGCGCGCGTTTTTGCCGGCGCGCGACGCGGCGGCGCTGGCGCCGGGCCGCGTCTCCCTCGCGAAAGTGGAGACGCAATTGCAGGCGCTGGAAACTTTGGCGCAGGCGGAGCCGGCGCTCGGCCAAGACCTCGGCGCCATTCGCGAGCTCGTGGCGGCGTGCACCCAGGATCTGGCGAACCTCGAGCAAACCGCGCAGGAGCAGAACCTGGAGGCGGCGCGCACGCTGGTCGACGGCCCGGCGCACGCGCGGCTCGAAACCGCGCGCAACGCGATCACCGCGCTGCAGGGCTCGCAGACCAACGCGTTGCGGGAGCTCGAGGGACAGACCGCGTTTCGCGGGCGTGCGACCATGCTCACGGTGGTCCTCGGCGGCGCGCTGGAGATCGTGGTGCTCGCGCTCCTCTCGCGCACCACGCTCCTCGATTTGCGCGAGCGCCGCCGGCTCGACAAGGCGCTGCGCGAGGCGGAGGAGATGAACATGCGGGTGCTCGAGAACACGGGCGACTGCATCGCGGTGCTCGACCTCGAGGCGCGCCTGCTCTCGATGAATTCCGAGGGCCGAAAGCGGCTCGGCATCAAGCGCTTTGCGACCGTCGCCAACAGCCCATGGGCGGAGCTCTGGAAAGGCGACACGGGGCAGCTCGCGCAGAATGCCGTGGAGGCGGCGCGCCGCGGCGAGACCGCGCGTTTTCAAGGTCTCTGCCCGACCTTCGGCGGCACGCACAAGTGGTGGGACGTGCTCGTGACGCCCATCCTCGCGGCCGATGGCAAACCCGCGCAAATCCTGAGCGTGCTGCGCGACATCACCGAAGGCCGCGCCGCGCAGGACAAGTTCCGCATCCTGTTCGAGCACTCGGCCAACGCGCACCTCCTGTACGATGAGCGCGGCATCATCGATTGCAACCCGGCCTGCGTGCACCTGCTGCGCTTCCGCCGCAAGGACGACCTGATCGGCCGCGCTCTAGCGGATATTTCGCCCGAGCTGCAGCCCGATGGCACCCCGTCGCGCGCCAAGCTGGAGGAGGTCTACCAGCTCGCGCAGGACTGCGGCTCGTTCCGCTTCGAATGGCAGCATCGGCGCGCGGATGGCGAGGATTTCCCGGTCGAGGTGAGCCTCACCGCCGTGCAGCTCAACGGGCAGGATGTCCTCCTCGCCGTCTGGCATGACCTCACCGAGCGCAAGCGCGCGGAGGCCGCCCTGCGCGAGAGCGAAGAGCGTTTCCAGGCCTTCATGAACCACAGCCCCGCCGTGGCGTACATCAAGGACGAGGGCGGTCGCTACGTTTACATCAACAAGATTTTCGCGGACCGCTTCGGCGTCTCGATGAGCGAGCTCATCGGCCGGACCGACTACGAATGGCTGCCGCCGGAGGTCGCCTCCGCCGTCACCGAGAATGACCGGCACGTCCTCTCCTCCGGCGCGATGTCGCGCGTGAATGAGACCGTCCCGACGGCCGATGGGAAGATGATCGAGTGGCTTGTTTTGAAATTCCCGATGAGCACGACCGGCGGCCGCAAGCTGCTCGGCGGTGTCGGCATCGACATCACCAAACAGCGCCGCGCCGAGCGCGCGTTGCAGGAGAGCGAGGCGCAATTCCGCGATCTCTTCGACGACGCGCCGGTGGCCTATCACGAGCTCGATACCGACAACCGGCTGACGCGCGTCAACGACACCGAGCTGGCGATGCTCGGGTACCAGGCGGAGGAAATGGTCGGCCGGCCGGTGTGGGACTTCATCGTCGAGGACCCGAACGACGACGCCATCCCGGTCGAGATCGCGGCCGAGCTGCGGCTCGAGGCCACGCAGCGCACCTTCCGCCGCAAGGACGGCACGGAGATTCCCGTGCTCATGCGCCACAAGCTGATCAACGACGCCGACGGCCAGGTCCGGGGCATGCGCTCCACGCTCCAGGACATCTCGGCGCTGAAGCGGACCGAGCGCGAGCTGCGCAGCGCGGAGGAGAAGTATCGCGGCATTTTCGAGAACGCGATCGAGGGCATCTTCCAGAGCACCCCGGACGGCCGCTTTCGCAGCGTGAATCCCGCGCTCGCGCACATCCTCGGCTACCAGTCGCCGGATGTCATGATGCGCTGCGTCACCAACATCAGCGCGCAGTTGTACGTCGACCAGGAGCGGCGCCGCGAGTTCAGCGAGGCAATGGTGGAGAGGAGCGAGGTCTCCGATTTCGAATCGCAGATGTACCGCGCCGACGGCTCCGTCATCTGGATCTCCGAGCACGCCCGCGCGGTGCGCAAACCGGACGGCTCGGTCGATTACTACGAGGGGACGATGATCGACGTCACGGCGCGCCGCGAGGCCGAGGTGGCGATCACCAGTGCGCGCGACACCGCGCTCGAGTCGGCGCGCTTGAAGAGTGAATTCCTGGCGAACATGAGCCATGAAATTCGCACCCCGATGAACGGCATCATCGGCATGACCGGGCTGCTGCTCGACACCGAGCTCGGGCCGAAGCAGCGCGACTTCACGCAGACCATCGCCTCCAGCGCCGATGCGCTCCTGACCATCATCAACGACATCCTCGATTTCTCGAAAATCGAGGCCGGCATGCTCGCGTTCGAGGAGATCGACTTTCAGCTCGACCAGGTCGTGGAGGGCGCCGTCGAGTTGCTCGCCGAGCGCGCGCTCAACAAGAAGATCGAGCTCGCCTCCCTCGTCCAAACCGATGTCCCGCTCGCGCTGCGCGGCGACCCGGGCCGGCTGCGGCAGGTCCTCACGAACCTCGTTGGCAATGCCGTCAAGTTCACCTCGGACGGCGAGGTCGTCATCAGCGCGCTGCGACAGGAGGAGACGGAAGACGAGGTCGTCGTCCGCTTCACGGTACGCGATACCGGCATCGGCATCTCGGCGGAGGCGCAGAACAAGCTTTTCGCCGCCTTCGTGCAGGCCGACGGCTCGACGACGCGCCGCTACGGCGGCACGGGGCTCGGCCTCGCGATTTGCAAACAGCTCGTGCAGCAGATGGGCGGCGCGATCAGCGTCGCGAGCGAGCCGGGGAAAGGCTCCACGTTCTCCTTCACCGCCACCTTCCGCAAACAGCCGGCGCACGTCATGCGGCGCACCAGTGTGCGGCCGGAGCTCGTCGGCGTCCGCGTGGTCGCGGTCGACGACAACCTGGCGAATCGCCGGATCCTGCAGCACCTCTTCGGCGCGTGGGGGATGACGGTGACGGTCGCCGCCGACGGCCGCGAAGCGCTCGACGTCATCCGCCGCGCCGCCGGCGTGGGCCAGCCGTTCGACCTCGCGGTGCTCGACATGGCGATGCCGCAGATGGACGGCCTCGCACTGGCCCGCGCCATCAAGTCCGATCCGAAGCTCTCGTCGCTGCGACTGGTGATGCTCACGTCGCTCGATCGCAAGGAGCCGCCCGAGGTCTTGCGCGATGCCGGGATCGAGGCGCACCTCACCAAGCCGCTCAAGCAGGAGCAGCTCCTCATCACCCTCTGCCAGGCGGTCTCGGCCGGCCACGAGGCGCGCTCGATGGTCTCCGGCCTCACGGTGTTCAAGGAAGACGAGATGCCCGTCGTCGACGGTGAAACGCTGCGCATCCTCATTGCCGAGGACAACGTGGTGAACCAGAAGGTGGCGCTGCATCAGCTCCAGAAGCTCGGCTATCTCGCCACCGCGGTGGACAACGGCCGCCTCGCGCTCGACGCCCTCCGCCGCACGCCGTACGACATCGTGTTTATGGATTGCCAGATGCCGGAGCTCGACGGCTATGCGGCGACGCGCGAGCTGCGCCGGCGCGAAGGGACCGAGCGCCACACGTGGATCTGCGCGATGACCGCCAACTCGCTGGAAGGCGATCGCGAAAAGTGCCTCGCCGCCGGCATGGACGATTACGTGAGCAAACCGGTGAAGCCGGAGAACCTCGCCGCCGCGCTCCAGCGCTACCGCGACACGCTGCAAATCGAGCATGAGCTGCGCGAAGACAGCTCGGTCCCCGCAATGGATCTTTCGCTGCTGAACGGGTTTCGCGATCTCGAGGAGGATGGCGAAAGCCTGCTCAGCAAGCTCATCGCCGTCTTCCTGGAGAACAGCCCGAAGCTGCTCGCCGACTGCCGCGGCGCGCTGGCCGACAACGCCAGCCCGCAACTCGCCCTCGCTGCCCACACGCTGAAGGGGTCGTGCTCGAACTTTGGGGCGGAGCGTTTGCGCCGCTGCTGCCAGACCCTCGAAAACACGGCCAACGAAGGAAATCTCGAACGGGCCGCCGAAGTGCTTGCGACGGTGGAAAAGGAATTCAACTATGTGCGGATCGCGCTCGAGCGCGAGTGCCCCGTGCCTGCCCTATGAAGATTCTCATCGCCGAAGACGACCCCGTTTCCGTCAAGATCCTGCAAGTCACGCTGGAACACTACGGGCATCAGGTCGTCGTGGCCGGCTGCGGCGAGGAGGCGTGGGAGACCTTCGACCGCGAGCCCGTGCGCGCGGTGGTCAGCGACTGGATGATGCCCGGGATCGACGGGCTGGAGCTCTGCAACCGCATCCGCAGCCGGCAAAAGACCGACTACACGTACTTCATTCTGCTCACCGCGATCAACACGAGCCGCGACAACCTCCGCCAGGCGATGGATGCCGGCGTGGACGATTTTCTCAAGAAGCCGCTCGATCGCGAGGCCGTCCTCATGCGCCTGCGCGTGGCCGAGCGCATCCTCGAGTTCACCTCGCAGATTCGCGCGCTGAAGGAGCTGCTGCCGATCTGCATGTACTGCAAGCGCATCCGCGACGACCAGGACTACTGGCAGCAGGTGGAGAGCTATTTTCACACGGCGACCGGCAGCAACTTCTCGCACGGCATCTGTCCGGATTGTTTTTCCAACCAGATGAAAGTGCTCCCGCCGCGCGCGGGGTTGAAGATCGCGCCGGGATAGCGCGCCACGCTCTTTCTCATTTTCTTCATCTTCATCTTCATCTCCACGGCTCGTTCTCCGAGTCGGGTGTGCGTCAGCAGATGAAGATGATAATTACGACGAACAACGAACGCGTATTCGACGATCCTTGTGCGGGGCCTCCGCAACCTCGAAGAGGTTTCATCATAAAGCCCAGGGTTGCGAGGTACGAGCTAGCCTGGGTGCCCCGCGAGAGAGGCCCAACCCCGAAGGGGTTGAATCAGCTGCAACCCTTTCAGGGTTGGCG
>DASYIS010000213.1:0-5655 GCA_035997375.1 Chthoniobacteraceae bacterium | reverse complement strand
CCCTGGTCGCGGCCGTCATTTTCATTGCCATTATTTCGGCCGCGACCGGCGTCGCCTTCATGGCGACCACGCACCTCGGCCGAAATGCGCAACGGACCCGGCAGTACGAAGGCGCGATCGCGGTGGGCGATGGGAACCTGGAGTGGGCGTTTGCCCAATGGCGCACGATTTGCCGCGCCCAGTCGAACATTCCCTTGCCTGGATCGAACTTTACGGGGATTACCCAGCCGACCGCGAGTTGGTTGCCGCAGCCGACGGGTTACACCACCAGCAACTACAGCGTCGTGGCCGTGGACGTGCAAGGGAACACGCTGGCCGCAAGCGCGGTGCCGACGGCCGCCCAAGGGCAGAACACCGCCAATAACTCCTTCTTCTACAAGGCGTCCGTCGATGTCTCGGTGCCGACGATCGGGAAAAAGCCCGTGACCGTGAAAATGCGCCGCATTTTCGAGAAGCGGATCGAGTCCCCGTGGGAATACGCGATTTTTTACAATGACTCGCTGGAGATCCATCCGAGCCCGGCCTTTACCGTGACCGGCTGGGTGCATAGCAATGGCGATATTTTTGCCTCGCCCGACGGCGGCAACTCGCTCACGTTCAATGATCGGGTGAGCTATGCGGGAAGTTTTCTCGAAGGTTACATGGATGGCGACTGGCAGGGCCGCGGCCTGGCGAGCAACGCCGGCAAAGCGCCGGGTGACACCTTTCCCGCCAATCTCCCGGCGGCGAACGATGTGCGGAAGGACTTCTTCGGCATCACGCCAAGTCAGTTCAATACCGGCGACGGCAACGCCAACAATGACGGCTATCGCGAACTCATCGAGGCGCCGGTGGCGGGCACCGACCCTCTCACCGACAGCAGCGGGAACAATCCGCGCTTGTACAATGCCGCCGACGTCCGCATCTCGGTTGACGCGTCGAATAACATCGTGGTCAAGGATGGGACCGGCAAAGTCATGAGCGGCAGCAGCTCGATCGCGGCCGAGAAGCTCTTCTATAATACGGTGGTCGGGGCTTTGACCACGAATACCACGATCCAGGATTTTCGGGAAAACGCGAGCGTGCGCCTGGTGACGCTGGATGTGAGCAAGCTGGACAAAACGAAGATCGCGGGGTGGAACGGTGTCGTCTATATTTCCGACACCAGTGCCAGCCAAACCGGCGGCACGCCCAAACGCGGAGTGAAAATCAAGAATGGAGCGACGCTCCCGAGCGGCGGCCTCACGGTGGTGTCCGATAATCCCGTCTATATTCAGGGCGATTACAATACGCTGGGGACCCGGCAGCCGGCGTCGGTGATGGGGGACGCCATTATGATTCTGTCGAACTCGTGGGTGGATGCGAATTCGAGCGCCGATATCACCACCACCACTTTGCGCAACGCGACCGATACGACGATCAATACCGCGATCCTGGGTGGCATCGTGCCGACCGATCCCTCGGTTGCCGGCAATAAATCATACAGCGGTGGCGTGGAGAATTTTCCGCGCTTCATGGAAAACTGGAGCGGGAAAACGTTCACGTACAATGGCTCGATGGTTGAGCTGTTCCAGAGCAAGCAGGCCATCGGGCGCTGGGGAACGAGCTCGCAGTCCTACAATCCCCCCGTGCGCAATTGGGCGTACGAGACGCTCTTTCGGACGACGCCGCCCCCGGGGACGCTTTACGTCACCACTTTCAACAAACAGCGATGGTACATCGAGTAGCGGTTTTTCTCCTGGCCCTCGGGGTGGCGGCGCAGGCGCGCATTGAGTTTACCCCGACGCCGTTTTTCGTGCAGTTTGAAGGCTTTCGCGTGCAGCAGCCGGGTTTCCGGGATGGCGAGGCGCTGGTGACGTTCGCTCCGCCGTCCGGTTGGACGCTGGACGGCGCGGGCGCCGTGCTCAACCTGGTGCCGAAGGACTTTGCCATGGCCATGGCGCGCGTGGAGAGCCGGCGGCTGGGCACGGCGGCGGTGGACGCCGAGGAGAGCCTGAAGTTTGCCCGCGACTACTTTGCTCAGATGCTGCCCAACGGCGCGACCGGGCTCAAGTGGGAGCCGGAGGTGGAACGCAATCCGGTCCTCTTGAACAAACACGAGACGGTGCGACTGGAGGCGACTTATTCAGCCGTCGGCCAGAGCTTCCGTGCCACGGTCATCTTATGCAACCTCGCGGATCAACAGTTGATCTTCGTGGTCGGCGGACGGGAACGGGATTTCCCGAAGCTGTACGAGGCGTGGCGGCGGAGTTTGTTTACGTGGCAAGGGTTGAAGTGAATGGGTGTCCCGGCGTCGGGTGCTGAAACGTACGCCAGTTCTCGTCCCAGTGTGTAGAGGCGGCTCTCTCTTCGCTTTAAGCGAATAGGTGCCGCCTCCAATTTCTTGCGTGTGGGTCGCGGAATCGGCGTTCCAAGCAAGGCAGTGCGTGACTATTCTTGCGCGCTGCCTTCACGGAAGACGCTCAAGGAATTGGAGGAGGCACCTGTTCGCTTAAAGCGAACAGAGAGCCGCCTCGACACACGTTTTTGGGGCGCTTCGCGCGGCTCCGCGCCTCCTAGTGGAAATCATGCGACGGCCCGAACGCCGCTTCGCCCGCCATCGGCAAGGCTTCGAGGTCGATCGCTTTGATGTGCAGGACGCCCTCGTGAATTTGCACGAGGCCGTCGACGGTGAGCGCGGGCTCTTCGATGATGCGGAGACGGCGTTGCTCGAAGAGGTTCGCGGAGACGATGACGTTGGAAATGCCGGTCTCGTCTTCCAGGCTGAGGAAGAGGGTGCCATGCGCGGTGCCGGGGCGCTGGCGGCAGATGACGGCGCCGCCGGTGAACACGCGCGTGCCGTTGGCGGCGGTCTTGAGATCGCACGCGCGCCAGAGGTGCGGCACGCGCTCGCGGACGAGCGACATCGGGTGCCGGCCGGTGGTGAGGCCGGTCTGGCGGATGTCGGAACGGAGGCGCTCCGGCAGCGTCATCGGCGCGAGCGGTGAGGCGGTGCGGGGCGCGGTGGCGGCGAAGAGATCATCCTCCGGGAGCAGCGCGCGCTCGACCTGCCAGAGGGCGCTGCGGCGGTGGTCGGCGAGCGCGTTCAGGGCGCCGGCTTCGGCCAGGGCGCGCAGCTCGTCGGCGTGGAGCGTGGTGCGGCGCTGGAAGTCTTCGATGTCCTTGAACGGCTCGCGCGCCCGCTCGCCGAGCATCGAGAGAATGGGCATCTGGCGCAGCCCGCGCATGACGCAAAAACCGAGGCGGATCGCGTCTTCCTCCAGCGTGCAGAGCCAGTCGGAATGCAGGACGCAGAGCGGGCGGATGCGCAGGCCGTGGCGGCGGGCATCCTGGATGAGCGTGGCGGAGGAGTAGAAACCCATCGGCTGGCAATTGAGCAGCGAACAGAAAAACTCCGGCGCGCGGTGGACTTTGAACCACGCGCTCGCATAGGCGAGGATGGCAAACGAGATGGCGTGGCTCTCCGGAAAGCCGTAGAGCGCGAAGGAGCCGCAGGCCTGGACGATGCGCTCGACCGTCTCCTGGGCGATGCCTTTTTCCTCCATGCGCCGGCGCAGGCGGGCGGTGACTTTGGCCATGCGCTCGGGGCTGCGATGAAAGCTCAAGGCGCGGCGCAGCTCCTCCGCTTCGCTGCCGGTGAAGTCGGCCATGACCATGGCGATGCGCAGCAGTTGCTCCTGAAACAACGGGACGCCGAGCGTGCGCGCGAGCACGGGCTCCAGCCGTTCGTCCGGGTAGGTGATCTTCTCCTTGCCCGCGCGCCGCGCGAGATAGGGATGTACGAGATCGCCCTGGATCGGCCCGGGCCGGATGATCGCGACCTCGATCACGACATCGTAAAAGCACTTCGGTTTCATGCGCGGCAGGGTGGCCATCTGCGCGCGGCTCTCGATTTGGAAAACCCCGATGGTGTCGGCGCGCTGCATCATCTCGAATGTGGCCGGATCGTCCTGCGGGATCTCGTGCAATTCCATCGCATGCCCCCGCTCTTTGCTTAAGTAGATGGTTTCCTGCAGCACCGCCATCATGCCCAAGCCTAACAAGTCGACCTTGATGATGCGAAGGTCTTCGCAATCCTGTTTGTCCCATTGCAAGACGGTGCGCTCCGGCATGGCCGCGCGCTCGATCGGCGCGAGCGAACTGAGATGCCCCTCGCTAATGACCATGCCGCCGGGATGCTGGCCGAGATGGCGCGGCAGACCGTAGACCATCTGATAGAGTGCGATGAAAGCCGGCGTGCGCGGGTGTTCTTTCAAGATGCCGGCCTGTTGGAGCTGCTCCTGCAACTCGAGCGTGTGCGGGTAATCGCCGCTGCTGAACAGCCGCGAGAAACGCTCGGACATGCTCTCCGGGAGGTTGAGCACTTTGCCGATTTCACGCGCCGCGCTCTTGCCGCGGTACGTGATGCAGTTGGCCGTCATCGCCACGCCTTCGCGGCCGAAGCGATGATAGAGCTCCTGGATGACGCGTTCGCGGCGGTCCTGGCTGGGCAGGTCGAGATCGATGTCGGGCCAGCCTTCGCGGCCTTCGGACAGGAAACGCTCGAAGAGGAGATTGCCATTCACGGCATCGACCGCGGTGATGCCGAGGCAGTAACAAACGGCGCTGTTCGCCGCGGAGCCGCGTCCCTGGATTAATATATCCTCCGCCTCGCAAAAGCGGACGATGTCCCAGACGACGAGGAAATAGCCGGCGAAGCCGAGCTTGTTAATCAGGTCGAGCTCATGCTTGAGCTGCCGGCGGACCTTGAGCGAAAGACGCTCGCCGTAGCGCCGATGCGCCCCTTCCATGGTGATGCGGATGAGGAAGTCGGCCATCGAGCTGTGGTCGGGCGTTTTGTATTCAGGAAATTTGTATTTGAGATCGTGCAGGCGAAACTCCAGGCGTTCGGCCAAGCGCTGGGTATTGACGATCGCCTCCGGCAGATCGTGGAACAGGCGCGCCATTTCCGCCGGCGATTTCAGGCAGCGCTCGCTGTTCGGCTCCAACAGCCGGCCGGCCGCGTCGAGGTGGGTGTGGTGGCGCAGGCAGGTGAACATGTCCGCGACGGCGCGCGCGGGTTTGTTGGAATAAAGGACGCCGTTGGTCGCGAGCACGGGGAGCTTGTGCTCGCGGGCGAGCGCGACGAGTCGGCGCTGCACTTGGCGCTCTCCGCGGAGGCGATGGCGCTGGAGCTCGACGAAGACGTTTTGTTCGCCAAAAGCCTCGAGGATTTTCGGCAGCTCGAGCTCCGGTGTAGTGGAGCGGAGGAGGGGTCCTACGCGATCGCCGGTCAGTGCGACGAGGCCTTCCACATGGCCCGGCAGCTCGGTCCAGCTCAGGGCGAACTCGCCCTTCGCACAGCGGAGATGGCCGCGCGAGAGGAGCCGGCAGAGGTTGGCGTAGCCGGTCGCGTTTTGGACGAGGACGGGCAGGACCGCGCCATCGGCCATGGTCAGCTCGCAGCCGACGATCGGCGCGACATCGTACGCGCCCTCGGTTTTCTTTTCGCGATGCGCCGCGGTGAAGCGCGGGATGCCGTAGAGCCCGTTGCGATCGCAAATGGCGAGACCGGGGAGGCCGAGCTTGTGTGCATCTTCGAGGAGGTGCTCGGGAAGGGAGGCTCCGCGGAGGAAGCTGTAGGCGGAGGTGGCGTGAAGCTCGGTGTAGGGAAGGGGGGAGGAGGGGGCGAGTGGG
>DASYIS010000212.1:0-6724 GCA_035997375.1 Chthoniobacteraceae bacterium | reverse complement strand
CCCTGTTTGGCCTCGAGGATGAAGCAGCCGCGCTTGTAGAGATCGATGCGGCCGGTGCTGGTGGTGCCGTCCTGGTGATGAAAGGTGACGCTGCGCTCGAAGACGTAGGCGTTGTCCGCGTCGTCGGAGTGCGTGGGATCGGGCTGCGGGACGCCAAGGAGCGTGCAGAGCTCGGTGAGGAAGAGGGCGTAGTTGGCACGCTCGGCGGCTCCGGATTTCTGCCAGCGCTCGATGAAGTTCTGCACGAGGGGGTCTTCCACGGGGCGGACGGTAGCACAGCGGGCGGGCGGGGCGTCAGCTACAATGTGGCGGGCGGCGACTGAGCCCGCCTTCCGCATCAGGACTGTCGCATCCCCGCGGCATCGCGCACCGGAAAGGCGCGGTCGCGAATCCGCCGCGAGCGTTCGGTCTGTTCGTCCGGCGGCGGGCCGGCGGCGGGAGTCGGTTCATCGGGCATCCGCCATCATTGACCCGGCACACCCGCCTGCAAAGGGCCAAGTGATGCAGGCGCGGCCTGAGGTTCCGCTCGCTTCCGTGGGAGGCGGCGCTGGTCGCCGGGAAGCTCGGAGATGAGGAGAAGTGGCCGGGGAATGCTGCCCATGGGTTCAGGAGGGATGGTCATGGAGATGCGGTTGCCGGGGAGTGTGACTGGCCGTTCCCGCCGGCCGGCACAGCGGCGCCGGCGGAGACGCGCTCGAGCAGCGCGAGCAGGTCGGCTTTGTCGAGCGGCTTGGAAATGTAATCGTCCATGCCGGAGGCGAGGCAGCGCTCGCGGTCGCCGGCCATCGCGTGCGCGGTCATGGCGGCGATCGGCGTGTGGCGGCCGGTCGCCATCTCGGACTCGCGAATGCAGCGGGTGGCTTCCATGCCGTCCATTTCCGGCATCTGCACATCCATGAAGATCAGGTCGAAGGCTTCGGCGGCGGCGGCCGAGACGGCTTCGCGCCCGTTGACGGCGTGGGCGAGCGAGTGGCCGCGCTTCTCCAGGATGCCGGTGGCGAGGGCCCGGTTGATCACATTATCCTCGGCCAGCAGGATGCGCAGGCTGTGGGCCGCCCGGGCGACCGGTGGGGGAGCCTCCACCGGCTTCAGTTCCGCCACCTTTCCCAGAGCGACGAGAATCGAGTCGAGCATCCCGGCCCGGCTCACCGGCTTGGTGAGGTAACTCGCCACGCCCAGCGCCTCACAGCGCGCCGTGGTGCTGACCGGCACCAAGGGGGAAAGCATGATGACGATGGCCCCGACCAGGTCCGGGTGTCTGCGCATCTTTTCCGCCACCGTGAAGCCATCCATCCCCGGCATGGCGCTGTCGAGGATCACGAGAGGATAAGGCTCCCCGGAGCGCGCCGCGGACCATAGTTCATCCAGCGCGTCGGCGGCGGAAGCGACGGCCGTGGGCCGCATGTGCCAATCGGCGAGCATCGCCCGGACGAGGCGGCGGCTGGTCTCGTTGTCGTCGGCCACCAGCACGCGCATGCCGTCGAGCTGGCGGAGGTCGACGTTGCGCACCTCGCGGGTCGTCATTTCCCAAGTGGCGAAGCGAGCGGTAAAATGGAAGGTCGTTCCCTCGCCCACCGTGCTCTCGACCCAGATGCGCCCGCCCATTTGGCGAACCAGTTTGGTCGCAATCGCCAGGCCCAGGCCGGTGCCGCCGTAGGTCCGGGTGGTCGTGCCGTCGGCTTGGGAAAAGGCTTCGAAGATCACCGCCTGCTTCGACTTCGGAATGCCGGCGCCGGTGTCGGACACCTCGAAGTGCAGGCAGCGCTCGCTCCCCGGCGTGGGCTCGACGGAAACGCGCAGCACTACTTCGCCGCGCAGGGTGAACTTGATCGCATTATCGATCAAATTGATGAGAATCTGCCGCAGCCGCAGGGCGTCGCCGACGAGCAGATCCGGCACTTCGGTCAGGATGTCGGCGATCAGCTCGAGTCCCTTTTGCTCCGCTCGAATCCCGAGCGGCCGCAGCATCGCGTAGAGACACTCCCGCAAACTGAAATTGATCGCCTCGAGCTCCAGCTTGCCCGCTTCGATCTTCGAGAAGTCCAGAATGTCGTTGATCAAGCTGAGCAGCGCATTGGCGGAGGTTTTGACCATGCCGAGATAGCTGCGCTGGTCGCGGTCGAGGTTCGTCTCGAGCGCGAGCTCGGTCATGCCGATGATCCCATTCATCGGGGTGCGAATTTCGTGGCTCATATTGGCGAGAAACTCGCTCTTGGCGGCGTTCGCCTGTTCGGCTTCGGCCCGGGCGGTCTTGGCTTCCAGTTCGGCCTCGGCGCGCTCCGCCATCGTCCTGCGCAGATTCGCTTCCTTTTCGCAGCTCTCGCTGATGTCAGTGGCGACCAGACAAATGGCCGCCTCGGACTCTGCGGGGAGCAAGCCGAGCGCCAGCTGCAGTGGTACAGGGCTCCCCTCACTTGCCCAGAGCGTGATCTCTCCCGCGCTGCGTCCCGTGGTGTGGCTGGCCGCCAGCAGTGCGCCAAACCAGGCGCGCTCCGAGCGCGCGATGAAGGACTCGAAAGCGCGGCCCACGATTTCCTCCGGCGGCGCCTTGAGCAAATCGCAAAAACGGCGATTGCAATAAAGAATCGAGCCAGCGGCGGAGAGGGTAACCGCACCTTCGTTCATTTCCTCGATGAGCACGCGGTAGGGATCGTTGGCGCCCTTGAGCGAGTAGAGTTGGTCGCCCTGCGGCCCCCGCACGAGCACCGCGTCCACTTCGCCCTTGCGAATGGCACTCAGGGTTTCGTCCTCCTCCGACAATCGGGCGCGCAGCGCCACGACTTCGGCCAGCAATTCTTCGTAGGTTGGGGCCGTCGAGATCATTTGGATGGCGGTCCGGCAGGTAAATCCAAGTCCTCGAGCACGCGCTCCGTGTTCGACAGGTCTCCGATGAGGCGACGCACCGGCAGGGGCGAGTGCCGGATCAGCGTGGGCACCACGACGACCCGGTCGGCGCGGCCGCCCTCTTTCTGCTCGTAGAGGTCCACGACCGTGAGGGCATAGCGGCCCGGCAGCCGGCTCTCACAGATGGCCTTGAGGTTCGTAATGGCCCGGGTCGATTGCGGCGAGCTGCCGGCGACGTAGAGCCGAAAGATGTACTCGCGCTCCTCAGACATTCCTCACTCCCTTCCGGGGAGCGAAGGGCTCGGTCTCCTCACTCAGCAGGTCGAAGCTGCTGAGGACCCGCGCAGTGTCGGACAGCGTCCCGATCACTTTGCGCATCGGCGCCGGCCGCTTCCGGACCAAGGTCGGCACGGCCAGGATCTGGTCGCTCTGCGCCAGTTGCGGATTCTTCGTGAGATCGATCACCTCGATGCGATAGCGGCCGGCGAGATGCTCTTCGCAGAGACGCTCGATGTTGCGAAAGGCGGTGAGTGATTTCGGCGTCGGTCCGGCGACGTAGAGCCGGAGCTCCCACGCAAACGAGGGCGCTTCGACGCGTTTGGCTTTGGATTTGGGTAAGGAACTCATAGTGATTCTCCGGTGAGGCCGTTGCGGCGGACTCGGTTTCCGTTGGTTTTGACGGCGTCGCGTTTGCGGCTTAGGCCCATCGCCGCTTCGTCGAGGGCGAGTGACGCTTCGCGCAGTTTGTCCTGGCTGAAGGTGCGGGCGATGATGGTTTCCTCGGCGGAAAACTCAGCGCGGAGCGCGGCGATCTGCCCTTCGAGCGCGGCGCGCTTGCATTCGAGCGCCAGTTGCTGCCGCTCGGCTTCTTCGTGCAGGCTCACGCGTTCCGCCCGCTCGCGTGCCTCCTGCGAGACCCGCGCCGAGCCGGTGAGCATGCCGCTCGGCCCGATGTAGACATCGGTGAGTTGAATCCCGCTGTCCGTGACCACGAATTCGCGCACTTGATTCGAGCTGGCCATGCCGCGCGATTTCAGGATGTGCAGGCCGCGGTTGCGCTCGCCGTTGGTTTCCAGGTCGCGCAGCACCAGCCAGGTGTCCACGAGCGGCGAGATCGCCGCATCCGCCCGGTCGAGCGCGTTGCCGCCGATCGTCAGGTCGGTGAGCATGACGGTGATCCCTTTTTGTTTTAGCCAGTCCATCAAGCGCATGAGCGCGGATTTGATTTCCAAGGCTGTGCCCGTCGTGTCCAGGCCGGAGATGGGATCGATGATCACCACTTGCGGCGCGAATTCGGTGATGAACTGAATCTTGCGCGCGAGGTGCGTTTCCAGGCCGTGATGAAACGGCCGGACGTTGTGGATTTGCAGCCGTCCTTTTTTCACCCACTGCTGCAAGTCGAGCCCGATCGTCCCCATGTTGCGCATGATCTGACTGGGCGATTCCTCGAAGGAAAAGTAAACGACGCGCTCGCCGCGCCGGCAGGCGGCGTCCGCAAAGGTCGCCGCCACCCCCGTCTTGCCCGTGCCCGCGGTGCCGGAGACGAGAATGCTGCTGCCGCGATAGAAGCCCTTGCCGCCGAGCATGGTGTCGAGGCGCTCGATGCCGCTCGGAATGCGCTCGAGGGAGGCGGTGTGCTCGAGCTGCACGGAAGTGATGGGCCAGATCGAGATGCCATCCTTTTCGATGAGGAAGGGATATTCGTTGGTGCCGTGCGTCGTGCCACGGTATTTGACGACCCGAATGCGGCGCGTCGTGACCTGGTCGACCACGCGATGGTCGAGCGAGATGACGCAATCCGAGACGTATTCCTCCAGGCCGTACCGCGTCAGCGTGCCGTCGCCGCGCTCGCCGGTCATGATGACCGTGACGCCCTTCTCCTTGAGCCAGCGAAAGAGCCGGCGGATTTCCGCGCGCACGACGCCTTGATTGGGCAGGCCGGCAAAGAGCCCTTCGATCGTGTCGAGCACGACCCGCTTCGCCTTGATGGAATCGATCGCGTAGCCGAGCCGGATGAAGAGCCCCTCGAGATCGTATTCGCCCGACTCCTCGAACTCGCTGCGATCGACGTACACGTAGTCGATCACGAGCTTCTTGTCGGCGACGAGCGCCTTCAGGTCGAAGCCCAGCGATGCGACATTTTGCGCCAGTTCCTCGCCCGTTTCCTCAAAGGCCATGAAGACGCCCGGCTCGCCGTACTCGGTGGCGCCGCGAACGAGAAACTCCATCGCCAGCAGGGTCTTGCCGCAGCCGGCGCCGCCGCAGACGAGCGTCGGCCGGCCCGCGGGCAGGCCGCCGCCGGTGATTTCATCGAGCCCCCGAATCCCCGTGGGCGCCTTGCGCAAGGTCGTCGGGGAGGTGGGCCGCTTCGGTTTTTTCAATCGGGGGACCTCGACGATTGGTAATCTTTTCATGGGAAACTCAGGAGATCTGGGCGTTGGGGGCGGCTCGTGTTCGCCGGACGGGGCGCAAGGAAGGTCGGGTCGTCCACCGGGCTCTGCGCGGCCGCGAGGATGTGGTCGATCAGGCGCAGCAAGTGTCCGCCGCTCTGCAGAATCTCCTGCACGCTTTCGGCCTGATCGGCGGTGAGGGGGTCCATCTCCAGCAGTTGCGCGAACCCGAGCACGTGATTCATCGGCGTGCGCAGCTCGTGGCTGGTCCGCGAGAGCAATTCCGATTTCGCCTGGAGCGCCGCCTCGAGCTCGGTCGTGCGTTCACGGACCCGGCGCTCGAGATCGAGATTCGCCGCGTGCAAGTGGGCGTGCAGTCCGATAATGCGCTCGGCGACATGCACCCGTGCGGCGAAGGCTTCCTTCTCAAATGGCTTGGAGATGAAGTCATCCGCCCCGGCGGTCATGGCTTCGAGGTAGTTCGCCTGCCCGGAGCGCGAAGTGAGCAGGATGACGTAGGTGTACTCCGGGCGTTGCGCCGCCCGGATGCGGCGGCAGAATTCCAGTCCGTCGAAATCGGGCATCATCCAATCCGAGATGAGGAGCGGGAACTCCCCCCCGACCCAGGCCTCCCACGCCTCCCGGCCGCTCGCCTCCTCCTGCACCTCATGCCCGAGCTTCGTCAGCGCGGAGCTGAGGAGCAGTCGGGTGATGTTGTCGTCATCGGCAATCAGGATCTTCATATCACCCAGCAAGATGCAGCCTGCCGGGTACCGGCGCCTCCGCGGGAAGTGTGGAGATCGCACCTGCGGGTAAACCCTGAGGCCGGCACGGCGCCCTTTCGACGCCCGTTACCGCCGCAGTATTCTCGAGCCGTTGCGGCACGCCGATCCCTAAGGGGGGCTCCTTGCCCGCTACACTGCCTGGAGCGCGGCGATCAGCTCATTGAGCTTCGTCACGATCGCCTGCACCTCGGCCTGACTCGGCGGCTCGCTCACCACGAGGCTCAGCGGCGCGACCCCCGCCGGCCGCGGGGCGAAGGCCGAGGGATCCGGCGCCGGGCCTTGCGGTCCCGCCGGCCCTTGCGCGCCCGCCGACCCATCGTTCCCCGGCGGACCTTGCGGCCCCTCCGGTCCCTGGCCGCCGTTGGCCCCCGGCGCGCCGTCATTGCCTTGCGGTCCCGGAATCCCTTGCGGACCGGTTCCTCCGTCGTTGCCGTTGGTTCCCGGAGGACCTTGCGGGCCGACCGGGATGGTCTGGATGAGATCGAACAAGCCGATGAACTGTCCGCGCAGTTCCGGCGCTTCGATCACCGAATCGTCGATCGGCAGGAGTGGGTTGAAAGGCATGGGGGTAGGGAAGAGGGGGAGACTGGGGAGACTGGGGAGACTGGGGAGACTGGGGAGACTGGGGAGACTGGGGAGACTGGGGAGACTGGGGAGACTGGGGAGACTGGGGAGACTGGGGAGACTGGGGAGACTGGGGAGACT
>DASYIS010000211.1:0-18716 GCA_035997375.1 Chthoniobacteraceae bacterium | reverse complement strand
GGGACTGTGCGGACCACTTAGGCAGCCGGGCGCGCCAAGACGCGCTTCAGTTCCACTCGACCGCCACCTTCTTCTTCTGCTGAAAACGGTCGGTGTAAAAAAGCTGGCGATGGGCCGCGCCGTATTCGTGGACGAGCTTCGTGCATTTCACGTCGAAGCAGCAGTACTCGGCGACCTCCAGCTTGCGCCCTTCGCGCCACCAGCGGATGGCATCGAGCCCCTCCGCGGTCTTGCCGACGCCGAGCGTCGCGGTGGCCACCGACTCCAACGGGAGACGATGCCCGAGCTTCTTGTCGAGCTCCACCAGCAGATCGAGCGTCGGCACGGTGTAGGCGAGGTCGAGCGCGGTGTAACCCATCAGCACCTCGTAGTCGAAGTTGATGACGTTGAACCCGACGACGAGGTCGGCGCGCTGGAGCTGCGCGATGAGGTCGCCGACCGAGGCCTCGTCGTAGATGTGGTACTCGTCGCGCGCAGTGCTGTAAGTCACGCCGACGCTCATTTTCATGTCGCACTTGCGGCCCCAGCCGCCGGCGTCGTTCGCCGTCTTCTGGGTTTCCAGATCGAAATAGACTACATCTCGTGCCATAGGTGTGGCGCGGATGCTACAGGTTGTGGTGGGGAAGGGAAGCGGGAAATGGAGGGAGATCAACAGGGAGTCTTACTCGTACTCTTGCTCTTGCTCTTAATCCTGCCAGTCCTCAGGGATCGACGGGGAGGGATTAGGAGTAAGAGCAAGAGTAAGAGTACGAAACTCTCCCCTCTTGCCACGGGCTCAATCTCCACCGGGCACCTTTCCCCCGCGCTCGCCCCGCTACTTGGGCTTCTCGCTCCCGTACGTATGCACGAGGTACTCCACCAGCAACGCGACCTGATCGTCCGGGATGGGCGCGCCGTATTTCTTTTGCATCTTCTCCACGGACGCCTTCCAGAAGGCGCGGGGCATCACCGGCTGCGTGGAAATATACTGCGCCGAGTGGCAGACCAGGCATTGCCCGGTCGCGACCTCGGCGCCCGCGCCGGGCTTCAGGGTGGCGGTCTCCGGCGGCAGCGTAATCAGCGGCGCGGCTTGGGCGGCGGAGGCGAGGGCGGCGAAAACGAGGAGGCTTTTCATCGAGGAGAGGCTTAGGCGGTGACCTGGACGCGCGTGGTTTCGACGACGTTGCGCATGTAGCCGGCGGGATTCCAAAGCGGCTCCATCGGCTGCGATTCGCCGAGGCGGTTCGTCGCCTTGACTTTGATTTCGACGTTCCCCTTGGCGGCGGGCTTCCACGGCAGCGTCCACTCGCGGAAGGAGTATTTGCCAAGGTCCTTGCCGAGCGTCGCGGCGCGCCAGCTCGCCCCGGCATCGGCGGAGACGAGCACATCCGCGATGCCGTGGCCACCGTCGAAGGCGATGCCGCGCAGGACGGTTTCGCGCTGACTCTTGACCGTGGCGCCGTCGCGCAGGCTGGTGAGAAAGGAGCGGACGTTGAAGCGCGTGATCGGCGTGGTGCTCTTCGGCGTCGTCCCCGGCTCGATGCACGCGCCGGCCGTGTCCGGGATGCGATACGCGGTGCTCATCCAGAAGCCGCCGAAGGTCTCGTCGACCACCGTGATTTCGCTGAGATGCTTGACCCAATACGTGCCGTAGTAGCCCGGCACGACGAGGCGCAACGGGTAGCCGTTGAGCACCGGCAGCGGCTCGCCGTTCATCTCGTAGGCGAGCAGGATCTCGCCGTCGAGCGCTTGGTCGACGGGGAGCGCCTTGATGAAGTCGGGCGTCTGCGGGACGACCGGAGTGTCGAGGCCGTTGAAGACGACCTGCTTCGCGCCGGCCGCGACGCCGGCCTTTTCGAGCACGTCCTTCAGCCGCGCGCCTTTCCACTTCGCATTGCCCATCGCGCCATGGCCGAGCTGCCCGCCGCCGACGCGCGGCTGGAAAAAGCCGCGCGAGTTGCCCGAGCATTGATTGACGGCGATCGTCTCGACGGCCTCGAATTTCTTCAGCTCGTCGAGCGACAAGCTGAGCGGCGAGTTGACCTTCCCCTTCACCTCCAGGCGGAAGGCGGCGACGTCGAGATCGAGCGGAAGATTCGCCAGATGGTAGCGCACGAAGAAGGCGTCGTTCGGCGTGATGACCCCTTCATTGAACACGGAGAACGGAGTCTCGAGCTGCGGCGGCCGCGAAGTGAGGACGATCAGCGGGCGCTTTTGCGGATACTTCACCAACTCGCGCTCGCCATTCTCGAACGGCAGCGTGATGGAGCCCTCCTGCGCGCGGCCGGGCGTGGCGAGACCGGCGAGGCCGCCGAGGCCGGCGAGCGTGGCGGATTGGAGAAAACGGCGGCGGTCGATCATGGGGGAGAACGGTAGGCGGTTCGGGGCGAGGTGGGGTGAAGCTCCAAATCACAATCACCAAGGGCCAAATAAACTCCAAAAATCAAAGGGGGCAAATGGCCAAACCCGAACAGCGCCGCGTGCCGAGGACGGCTGTTTGATTACTTGAATCTTGGATTTTGGAGCTTATTTGGCCTTTGGGGTTTGAGGCTTGGCGCTTCCGGCACGGTGCTATTTCTGCTCGCTTGGCGGACGGATGAACGACTGCGAGTCGCCGATTTTCCGGGCGCGAAAGAGCCCTTCATTCACCGGCACCTCGAAGTCGCGATTCTCCGAGGCGACATGCACGGTGAAGGAGAATCCGCTGTCCGTCTCCTTGCTTTTGAGGCCCTTCTTGCCGAGCGAAATCTCCTTCTCCTTTTCGCCGGAGTCGTTCTTGGCGACGATGATGCCGGTGAGCTGGTTGGTGGAGGGTTTGCCCTTCTCGCTCTGCAAAAGGTACATCCCGAAAACGATGAGGAGCAGCACGCCGCCGCCGCACAGGAGCGCGATGATGGTATCGCGCTTCGAGCTGTCCGGAATGACGAGGGGCCGGCGCACCACCGGGCGCGGCCGCGGCACGGGAACGGCCTTCGGCGGAGGCGCGGGGAGCTTGTTTTCAGGCGGGGGAGTGAAGGGGAGTTCGCTCATCGGGTGACGACGCCGGGTTCCGCCGGCGCGGGGTTGGCAGGCAGGGAGATCGAGGCTTCGCGCGGCAGCACCTGGCCGCCGGCGACGCGGAAACTGCGCTCCCACACATAGCGGCGCAGCAGCACTTTCACGGTGGCGGTGAGCGGCACGGCGAGGATGGCGCCAAGCAAGCCGCCCATCAGCAGGCTCCAGACGAAGACGGAAAAGATGACGGTAAACGGATGCAAGCCGACCGACTCGCCGATGATCCGGGGCGTGACGAAGAGGTTGTCGAACCAATGCACGACGAAGAAAATACAGGAAACGACGAGGGGAAACAACCAGAACGGATGCGCCGGCACGAGCCAGCTCCCCCCTTGCACCACCGCCAGGATGACCGCGATCAGCCAGCACGCCGCAATGCCCAGATAGGGGACGATGCCGAGGAAACAAAGCGCCACGCCGATGAGCAACCCGAACTCCAGCCGCACGAACGCGAGACCGATCCCGGTGATCGCGCCGTTGATCATGCTGACGACCAATTGCCCGCGAAAGAAGGCGATGAGATAGCCGTTGATCTCATTCAACACCGAGACCACTTCGTCCTTGAAGGCGGAGGCGCGGAGCGGCAGGTAGTCGTGCCATTGCGACGCAATGCTCGGCGCCTCGATCAGGAAATAGAACAGATAAATCGGGACGATGACGAGCGAGATGAGGAAGCCGACGACCCCGAGGAAGCCGCCCAGGCTGTTGCGCATGAGCGCGAGCAAATGCTTGCCCGCATCCTGCACCATCCCTTGCAGCCAATCGCCCGCGAAGAGCTGCTGGAGATCGAAGGTGGCCTCCGGCGGCGCGGTCGCAGGGTTCTCCTCATCGGGGTCGGGCACGGTCACTTTCGGCTCCGGCTTCGGCGTGGCGTCCGGCGTTTTCGCGCCCGGCGGCGGCAGGATCGTGACACCCGTCCGGACGCGGATGTCCTCGGAAATCTCGGTCATCCGCTTTTGCAGGAAGATGGTATAACGCGGGACCTTGTGCGCGAGATTGATGCTCTGCGTCCACATGTTCGGCGCGAGCCAGAGCATGAGCCCCGCGAAGCCGACGGTGACGACGCTGAAGACAAAGATGACCGCGAGCAGGCGCGACGAGCCCCATTTCACGAGCTTGGAGACGATCGGCTCGAGCAGGTAGGCGATGACGCCGGCCATCGCGAACGGCACCAGGATCGGCTGCAAGAATGCGAGCACGCGAAAGCCGAGCCAGACGAGCCCGATCGCGATTGTCCCGATGGTCACGACCGCGAGGGCGGTCAGGGCACTCCAAAGCGCCTTGCGTTGCCAGGGCGTTGGGAGTTCCTCTTGGTTCATCGCGGTGCTGGAAGATGCCGCCGGGAGCGGCGCTCTCGCAACCGAATTCGGCGGGGGGTGGGGAAAGTAATCAGTAATCAGTCGCCAGTGATCAGTCCTGAATCCCCGTGCGCGCGCCGCCGGAACTGATTACGGCCTGCGCACTGATTACTGGATTACTCGGTCGAGGCACGGGCCAAGCCGCTCACGTCAACGCTCGCGACGAGGCGCAGAAACTGATTACTGCCCGCTGATTACTGATTACTCGCTCGAGGCGCGGGCCACCCCGCTCAGGTCAATGTGGCAGCACCGGCGCCTTCCCCGGCGCCGCGCGGCCCTTGACGAGGTGCACGACCGAGCCGTCCATCCGGATCTCCACGCCGACTTCCACGCTGCCGGGCTTCGAGGCCGGGAGGTTCTCGGACCAGGAGACCGTCCAGACCGGCTTCCCGCTGACCAGCGAAGTCCGCTGGAGCGCGACCGATTGAATGAAGACGTTGTCGCCAGCGTTCTTGGCGGCGAGCGCCTCCTCCGCCAGCTCCAGCGCGCGCTTCGCCGAGATCGCCGGCCCGGCCTGTGCCGGCACGCGGAGGGAGAAAAAAGCAAGCAGGCCAAGCGCGAGCGCGAGGCGGCAAGGGCGGAGAGGAGCGGTCTTCACGCGAGGCACGATGCCAGAGGGGCGGATGAGTTGTCGATGAAGAAGGACAGGATCAAGAGCGCGTCGGGGGGAAGCGGTCCCGGCGCCACCGCCCCTAATCCTAACATTACGGCACCGTAAGCCGGAGCAGCGCGACCGTTTTGTCGGTAAACGTGGCCAGCACGGCAACGTGGCCGGAGTCGTCGTAACCGCGGGCGGCGCCGAGCGAGTTCGCGGCGGCTTGGAAGGCGGTGAAGCTTTTTACCGTGAGCAGCTTGCCCGCGCCATTTACGTCGAACTGCCCTCCGGTGCGGAAGGTGAGTTGGAGCGTGCCGTCGGATTTCACCGACCAGATGCCGGTGTTATTGGCGGTGGAAATGTTCGCGGCTTTGTCCACGGTGAGGGTGCCGAGGAAATGCGGGCCGCTCCCGGCGCCATCGGGCAGGACCAACTGGACGAACGAGGCCCAACGTCCCCCGCCGGGGGCGAGGTCGCCGACGCGCGCGAGTTGCTTGAGTGTGACGCCGTCGGCAGCATACCAGATGCCGCTCGTACCGGTCGTCACTCCGCCCAGGGTCGCCGTGAAGGCGGTCTTGCCGGCGCTGCCGGAGACGGGGTCGCCGAAGCTCTTGAACACCGCATTGGGAATCGCCACTCCCGCGGCGTCCGGCGCGGGATCGCCCTTGCGGGCGAGGACGGTGTCGCTGGCGGCGTCGCTGCGGACGACGAGCGTGTTGTGCGCGGGGTCGACGGGCATGGCGCCGCTGACCAAAGTCACGACCGTGGCCGGCCCAAGGGCGCCAAAGCCGGGGAAGCCGAGGGCGCCGACCTTGAAGCTCCCAAAGGGATCGCCGGTCCCGAGATAGCGCGTCCACTCGGAGGCGGTGGACATCGTCGCGGAACTGGGCATGGAAAAGAGCGCCTGCGATTTGTCGCTCAGCGTAAGCCGCGCCCCGAAGTGACTGGCATCCAAACGCCAGCGGCCTTCCGCGACCGTGCCTTTGAGCGCCACGAGGGTGGCTAGAGTTTTGACCGTGTTGGGCGTCGCGTTGCCGTCGATGTTTCCACCGATACGCACCAGCGCGCGAATGGTGTTGAAGTTGAGGGAATCGCCGTCGGCGAGCGTGACACAAAGCGAGGTGACGGTCGGTCCGAAGCGGTCCAGCACGGCGACGAAAAAGTAGGGTGGACCGTTCCCGTCGAAGGCCAAAAACTTTTTGATATAGCCGCCGGCCGGGCCGCTCACGAGGTCCCCCTTGCGCGCCACGAACTTCGGCGTCGAGCCGAGGTACCCGAGCAGCACCTCGTCATTTTTGGCGGTATTGAATCCCTGGTGGCGCAGGGTCGCCACGGCCGCGCTGCCGCTTGGTTCGCCGATCTTGTCGTATTGGCTGCCTCCCGTGGGCAGGACGAGGAGAGTACCATCCAGAGCGATGGTGGCTGGAATCGTCTTCGTTCCGTAACGCAGCTTGGCGCCGAATACGCCAGGCTGGGGCGAGAGAAAGCCGGCGAAGGTTCCGGAGCCAAGCCCATTCACGTAAGAGCCGAACGAGAGCGCGCCAACGACGGCCAGGGTCTCGATATTAGGCGTGACCACGGCCGCGGCGCTGACGCGGAAGATGGCGCCTCCTCCGTCGGTCGCGCCCGCTCGCGCCGTCCCGTAGAAGTAGCCGTCCGGCGCTAGGTAGAGCGGACCACCCGGACCGCTGGCATCGCCCGGAAGGGTGCCGTTGCCGCCAAATTCGGTGACCGTCGTCCGCGCGCCGGTCGCCCGATCGATTTTGACGACCGAGCCGCTACGCAGCCCGCCACCCTCGCCAAAGGTGTCCCAGAACGCGCCGGAGCCGTCCGAGACGAAGTCGCCGTTTGAGGCGTGGCCGTCCTCGGTCGAGGCCGTCGGGTAGGTGGTCACCATCCCGCTGGTGATGTCGATCTTCATGATGCCATCGCTCTTCACGCCCCAGATGTTGCCGGCGCCATCGTTGATTCCGAGCTTGGGAGACGCAGCCAACACTCCGAGCGCGGTGGGGGTCGTGCCGAATTCCACCAGCGTCGTAAGGACATGGCTCGTTTTGTTGATTTTGAAGATCGTGCCGCCACCGTTCATTCCACCGTCATTCGTGCCCCACATGGAGTCGACGCCGTCGTCCACCAGCGCGTGCGCGGGATTCTTGCCGTGGTTGCCGGCGCCGGTATCGGAGAAGCTGAGGATCGGAGTGAAAGCGTTGTTCGCGGGATTGAAGGTGAAAACCGTCCCATCGCTACTGCTGCCGCCTCCCGAGTTGGTGCCCCACAAGAGCCCATGGCCGTCGCTGACCAACCCGGCCAACGGCCCGCTCCCGTCATTCGCTCCGCTAAAGTTGAGCACGGAAGTCAAGGCGCCGGTCGTCGCATCGACCTTGAAGATGCCATCGCCGGCACTCCCGTAACGGCCCGCTCCCCAGAAGGTGTGAGCGCCATCGAAGTAGAGTTTTCCGAGCACGCTGCTGTCAAAGGGAAACGTCGCCACGCGGGTGCGGAGCCCGGTCAGCCGGTCGTATTTGAAAATGCTCGTCCCCGGGATGGACGTTGGGTCGGTGGAATTGGCGGCGATCCCCCACAGGTAGCCCGCCGAGTCCGCCGTGAGACCGCCGCGCGGGTTGAGGGCGATGCCGTTAAAGTCCGCGAGTGGAGAAACCGTGCCGGTGGTTTGGGAGACCTTGAAGACCAGGCCCGAACCTTCTCCACCACCACTGGCGGTGCCGAGGAAATTTCCCGCGCCGTCGCTCAGCAGCGGAGCGTTCGGGCTGGTGGGACCTCCGCCCGCACTGCTGAAAATGGCCTCGGTGGTCATCATTTCAGAGACCTGATCGATCTTGAAGACGGTCCCTCCGTCCCCCGAGCCGCCGGCCAGGGTGGCGCCCCAAAATGCGCCCGCTCCGTCGCTGAGCAGACCGGGGCCCGGCTGGGCGCCCTTGTTCGGCGCTACATTGCCGGTGAACTCGACGAGCGTCGAAAGGACTTTGGTGGCCGTATCCAGCTTAAAGATGGTGCCGAGGTCCCCGGCGCCCCCCTTCCTCGTGGTGCCCCAAAGCACGCCCGCTCCAGCACCGACCAGGGCTCCTTCGGGACGCGATCCTTTATTTGCTCCACCGGTACCGGTGAAAGTGATGGCCGTCGTGGCTTTCCCTTTCGCATCAATGCTGAAGATCGTCCCGAAGGTGTTGAAGCCGTTACCCGTGGTCGTACCCCAAAAAAGCTTTCCATCGAAGAAGAGATTTCCCAGCGGCTGAATGCTGGTCCCGGCCGGTCCCGCAAAGGGCACTACCGTCGTCAGTGTCCCGGCGCTCGATACCTTGAAGACGGTGCCGAAAGCATCCGGGCCGCCACCGCCCGTGGCGGTTCCCCACATGTACGCGCCCACTTTGAGCAGCGTCCCGACCGGAAAAGCTCCCTTGTTCCTCCCATCGCCGAACCGCACCAAGGTCGTGAGCGTGCCCGTGCTCACCTTTATTTTGAAAATGGTGCCGTAGGTTGGAATGTCCCCGAAAATGTTCGGCTTACCATTGAAACCACCTGAATAAGTCGTGCCCCACATGAACCCCACTCCGTCGTAGGTCAGCCCTCCTTGCGGCCCCGTGCCGTCGGTGTTGTTGGGCTTTGAGCCGAACGAATAAACGACGTGCAGGTCAGAGCCATCGGGCTTGACCTTGTAAACCGTCCCTTTCGCACGCGCTCCCCCTACGACCGACGTTCCCCAGTAATATCCGTCCGGCCCGAGGGTGAGCGCGCCGTTGGGCGTCCTGGGCCCATAGCTGAACCTGCTCACCAGCTCGTGGGGTGCCGAGAGCGCGGCGGGCGTGTAGAGCGCCAAGAAGGCCGCGACCACGACGGATGGCAACAAGCGCAGAAAGGACATGCCCGGAGGCTATCAGACTTCGCTTTCGGATGGCAAACCCGTACTTCGACTGTTGACTGCCCCCAAATGCCGAGGCGCGGGTTGCAGTCCTCGGCGTTTCGGCATGCCGCGAAATCAATGACCCATCCGCCGGCGCGGCCGGCGGAGTCCGCACAGGAGGACTCCCCCGAACAGGGCGCGAGGGTGCTCGCACACGCGCGGGCTTCGTTCATCGGCCGCGCCAATAAGACACACCAATCCCTCACGGTGCTCTTGCTTCTTGCCGCGGAAGCACCAAGTTCAGTTAAATCCAAATCCCGGAAATTTCTGGAACGATCCATGCAATGAACGGGGCTGAGCCTGTCACATGATGAACAACTTCACACCACGCGCGCAACAGGTCCTCGCTCTCGCTCGCAAGGAGGCGGACCGCTTCAACCACAATTATGTGGGCACCGAGCACCTCCTGCTCGGTCTGATCAAGCTGGGCCAGGGCGTTGCCGTCAACGTGCTCCAGAAGATGGGGCTCGACCTCGAGACGGTCCGCATGGAAGTCGAGAAGCAGGTCGGCTCCGGCCCGGAGACGAAGATGGTGGGGAACATTCCCTACACCCCGCGCGTGAAGAAAGTCCTGGCGCTGGCCGGCAAGGAAGCGAAGTCGCTCAACCATTCGTACGTCGGCACGGAGCACATCCTGCTCGGCCTGCTGCGCGAGGGCGAAGGCGTGGCGGCGCGCGTGCTCAAGAATCTCGAGGTCGACATCGAGCGCACCCGCAACGAGATCCTCAAGGAGCTCGATCCCAATTTCACGCCGTCCGAGGCGGAGTCCGACACGCCGCAGGAGCAGCACTCCGGCAACAAGAAAGACGTGAAGACGCCGGCGTTGCGCGCCTTTGGCCGCGACCTCACGGAGCTCGCGAAGAAGGGCGACATGGATCCCGTGATCGGTCGCGAAAACGAGATCGAGCGCGTCATCCAGGTGCTCTGCCGGCGCACGAAGAACAACCCGGTGCTCATCGGCGAGGCCGGCGTCGGCAAGACCGCGATCGTCGAGGGTCTCGCCCAGGAGATCGCGAGCGGCAACGTGCCGGAGCTGCTCCGCGACAAGCGCGTGATCACGCTCGACCTCGCGCTGATGGTCGCCGGGACGAAATACCGCGGCCAATTCGAGGAGCGGATCAAGGCCGTGATGGACGAGATTCGCCGGACGAAGAACGTCATCCTGTTCATCGACGAGCTGCACACCATCGTCGGCGCCGGCTCGGCGGAGGGGGCGATGGACGCCTCCAACATCATCAAGCCCGCGCTCTCCCGCGGCGAGTTGCAATGCGTCGGCGCGACGACGTTGAACGAGTACCGCAAGTACATCGAGAAGGACGCCGCGCTCGAGCGCCGCTTCCAGCAGGTCAAAGTCGAGGCCCCGTCGGTCGAGCAGACGATCCAAATCCTGAAAGGGCTGCGCATCAAGTACGAGCAGCACCACAAGGCGCGGTACACCGACGAAGCGCTCGAGGCCGCGGCCAAGCTTTCCGATCGTTACTTGACCGGGCGCTTCCTCCCGGACAAGGCGATCGACGTGCTCGACGAAGCCGGCGCGCGGGCGCGCATCGGCACCATGACCCGGCCGCCGGACGTGAAGCACATCGAGCACGAGATCGAGGAGATCCGCGGGCAAAAGGAATCCGCGATCAAGGCGCAGGATTTCGAAAAAGCCGCCGCGCTCCGCGACACCGAGAAGCAGGCGAAGGAGAAGCTTGAGCGCATCCTGACCGAGTGGCGGGAGCAGCGCGAGGAGCGCGAAGTGGTCGTCACCGAAGACGACATGATGCACATCATTTCCAAGTGGACCGGCGTGCCGCTGAAGCGCATGGAGCAGGCCGAAACCGAAAAACTGCTCCGCATGGAAGACGACATGCGCGGCCGCGTCATCGGCCAGGACGCCGCGCTGACCGCGCTCTCCAAGGCGCTCCGCCGTTCGCGCGCCGACCTCAAGGATCCGCGCCGGCCGATCGGCTCGTTCATCTTCCTCGGGCCGACCGGCGTCGGCAAATCGTTCCTGGCGCAGACCCTCGCGGAATTCATGTTCGGCGACCGCGACGCGCTGATCCAGATCGACATGTCGGAGTACATGGAAAAATTCACGGCCTCGCGCTTGATCGGCTCGCCTCCCGGCTACGTCGGTTACGAAGAGGGCGGCCAGCTCTCCGAGGCGGTCCGCCGGCGGCCGTACTCCGTGGTGCTCTTCGACGAAATCGAAAAGGCGCACCCGGATGTCATGCACCTCCTGCTCCAGATCCTGGAGGAGGGGAAGCTGACCGATTCGCTCGGGCGCAAGATCGACTTCCGCAACACGATCATCATCCTCACGTCGAACATCGGCGCGGAGACGATCAAGAAATCGAGCATGGGCTTCGGCGGCTCGGCCGTCGGGCACGAGACCGATTACGACACCATCCGCACGAAGATCCTCGAGGAGGCGAAGCGCGTGCTGAAGCCGGAGTTCATCAACCGGCTCGACGACCTCGTCGTCTTCCGGCCGCTCGGCAAGCCCGAGCTGCTGCAGATCGTCGATCTCGAATTGGCGAAAGTCGAAGCGCGCATCCGCCTCAAGGAAATCCGCATCGTGCTCGACGAGAAAGCCAAGGAGCTGCTCATCGAGAAAGGGTACGATCCGCAATACGGCGCGCGTCCGATGCGCCGCGCGGTGGAGCGCTACCTGGAAGACCCGATGGCCGAGGAGATCCTGCGCGGCAACGTGAAAGCGGGCGACACGGCCCAAGTGGGCGCCCTCGACGGCAAGCTCACCTTCAGCGTCCCCGAGCGCGCGATCGAGACGCCGGCGGCGGCGGCCCAGGAGTCGTAAGAGAGGCCTTCAGTGCCACGGGCGGCAGGCGCCCGTGCGCGCTCGGTGGTGGGCGGGTGCCGCGTTTCACGAGCGTTAACCCACCGCTCAAATACGTAATTCCCCCGTCGCGGAGGGCATGCTTGGTGCTCCTCAAGAGCTTCCCACTGCCATGCACACGCCGAATCCCAAACAGGTCGACCGCGCCTACGCGAAGGATTCGCCCTCGTCGTCCGGGCCCACCATTATCAATATGCCAGGCAACGCTTCCGCCTTGGATGTGCCGATGTCGCCCGAGACCCGCCAGGCGATCGACCAACTACAGCAGCAGGCGTGGGAAGCGCGCGCCCTCTTGCGCACCGCGGAGGACGAAAAAGCCGCGCTCGCCGCACGCTTCGACGAGGCGCAGCGGATCAACGCCGAGTTGCGCTCGCGCCTTCCGGAGTCGCGCGGCGCTTCGCGGACGCCGCCGCGGACCATGGAGATGGAGACGAAATTGCTGAGCCTCCGGCAAGCCCGCGACCTGGCGCAGAGCAAGGCCCGCGAGCTGACCGAAAAGCTGGAGAAGACGCAGGAGGAGCTCGAACTCGCACGCGAGCAGGCCGACAGCCATGCCACCCGCGCAGCGGTTCCGGCGGGCCAGCCGGCGCTGCAGGCCGAGCTCGACGCATTGCGCACGCTGCACGACGCGCTCGCGGGGCAGATCCCCGCTTTGCAGGCCGAGCTCGCCGAGGCGCGCCGGCAGGCGGAGCAGGGCAATGCGGCCGGCGCGGAAGCATTGCGGATGGAGATCGTCGCCATGCAGCACCAGCGCGAGGAGGTGCTGATGCAGCTCGAGATCGTCACGAAAGAAGTGCTCGGGTTGCGGCAGCAGCTCGCCGAGCGCACGGCCGAGGCGGAGGCCCGCAAGAACGAGCTGGATGAAGCCGCGCGCCGGCACATCGAGCTGGAGATTTCCGTGGTGCCGATCCGCGACGCGCAAGCCGCGGCCCAGGCGAGCCTGGACGAGGCGCTGACGTCGCTCGCCTCCGCGCAAAAGCAGATCGACCGCATCATGCGCGAGCGCGACGCGATCCGCGAGGGCGCGAACCAGCAGAACCTGATCCTGGAAAAGGAGCTCGAGGCCAAGCGCGCGGAGCTCGCGCAATTGCGCCTCGTCGTCGACAAGCAGGAGGCCGCGCTCAAGTCGGCCGAAGACCTCCGGGAAAAGCTGCAGCGCACCGAGACCGAGCGGAACGACCTGTCGGAGCGCTTCGAGTCGCAACGGCTGCAGACGATCGAGCTCGCGACGCGGCTCGAGCAGGAGCAGCACGAGATCCGGCTGCTCAGCTCGCGCCTGGCCGAGGCCCGCCTGCAAGTCAAAGCCTCCGGCGGCCGCGCGGAAGAGCACGCGGAACCCCGCCCCGCGCCGGCCGCGCCGGCGAAGCCCGAAGTCGTGGCGCAGGAATTCGACACCACGCTCGCACTGGACGCCATCCGCGCGATGCGCCGCTGCTATCACGCCTTCGCGAAGGAGTCCGACGACTTCAGCCATCTCAACGAGCTCCATTGCCAGATTCACGCGCTGGCCGAGCACGCCAACGGCACCGGCTTCGTCGCGCTCCACCGCCTCGTCGCTTCGTTTGATACCTTCATCCAGGAGCTCTACCATTTCCCGGAGCAGATCACGCCGGCGAGCCTCCACACCGTCCCGGAGACGATCGAGTTTCTCGCTTCGCTGATGAAAGTGAAGGATCTGCGGAACCTCAAGGACCCCGCGACCGCCACCGTCTACATCGTGGAGGATGATGCGCTCACCTGCGAGTGCATCACCATGGCGATGGAGACCTCGATGATCCGCGGCCTCAGCTCCCAGGATCCCGCGCACGCGAGCTGCGAACTGGCGAGCACGCCGTGCGACCTCATCTTCCTCGACATCAACATGCCCGGGATGGACGGCTTCGAGCTCTGCTCGAACATCCGCCAGCTCTCGCTGCATCGCCACACGCCCGTCATCTTCCTCAGCGGCCTGCAAAACCCGGAGCTGCGCGCCAAGGCCGAGCTCGTCGGCGGCAGCGACTTCCTGGCCAAGCCCTTCATCCTCTGCGAACTCACGCTCAAGGCTCTGGTGCACATCTCGAAGGCGCACCTGCACATGGCGTGACCGGCGGTGCCTGTAATAACCAAATAAGCAAACGACAGATTCCAGACGACCGAAGCGCGCCGCCGTGCTCGTTTGGGATCAGGTCCTTGGTCCTTTGACTTTCGTCCCTTTGGACTTTGGCGCCTGTTCTTTGAGATTCCCAACGAAGGGGCCGGTCACGACGCGACGCCGGTTTCTCCCTTGCGTTTACCACCGGGCTTTCTTAATCAACGAGCCGCCCGTTCTTCCCCTCCAAAAAGAATTCGCCCATGAAAAACGTCGCCCGTTTCTTCGCCGTGCTCTCGTTCGCCGCCTGGCCCCACATGGTCTCGGCCGGCGCTTTGGACAAACCAACCGTGCCGGGTGCGACGCCCACGCCCTTGGGCGGCGCCGGACTCAAGACCTCGGCTCTCGATAAAGCCGCCCCGGGTTCCGATCCCATCGTCGGCCGCTGGAAATTCGGCGGAACGATCTGGAACCTCAGCGCCGACGGCCATTGTCACCGTTCGCATCCCAACTTCAGCGAAGGAGGCACTTGGAAAATCGTCTCCACCGGAAGTCCGGCGAAATATGAAGTCAACTGGTCCGGCGGGCGCGCGATCGACACGATTTACTTCGCGCCCGGCAAGGACAAAATTCAGGCCAAGGAGAAGAATGGGAAGTACCGTGACATCGCGGAGCGCGCGGTGACGCAGTAGCCAACGGGTCTACCGGTTCTTCGAGCACCTCCTCAATCCGCCGCAGTGAGCAAAGCGCGCGCGCCTACGCCGGCAATCTCGGCGCGCCGAGGTCGGCGCCGCCGGTGCGGTCCATCTCGTTGCGCAATGACTGGCCTTTATGCCCGCTCCACCAGAGGACGATCGGCGAGGCGATGAAGATCGACGAGTAGGTGCCGACGACGATGCCGATGAGGATGGCGAAGGCGAAGTCGTGCAGCACCGGGCCGCCGAAGAAGAAGAGCGCGGCGACGGAGAGGAACGTGCAACCGCTGGTCAGCAAGGTGCGCGAGAGCGTCTCGTTGATCGAGGCGTTCATGATGTCCTGCACGGAGCCGCGCCGGCCCGCGCGCAGCCCTTCCCGGATGCGGTCGAAGACGACGATGGTGTCGTTGATCGAGTAGCCGGCGATGGTCAGGATCGCGCCGACCATGATCAGCGAGAGCTCGCGCCCGAAGAGCGCGAAGACGCCGACGGTGATGATGACGTCGTGGAGCAGCGCGACGATGGCGCCGATGGCGAAGGAGAACTCAAAGCGCAGCGTGACGTAGACCAGGATGCCGAGCATCGCGAGGCCGAAGGCGATGGCCGAGCCGCGCGCCAGCTCGGCGCCGGCGGTCGGGCCGACGTGCTCCTGCAAGTCCTGCTGGAAGCCCGCGTCGGGCATGGCCGTTTGCAGGTGCTGCAGGATGCGCGCGGAGGTGCCGCCCGGCGAACGGACGGAGATGAGCTCGCGGATATTGCCGGGGGTCGTCTCCTTTTGAATAACCGCATCGCCCAGGTTCACGGAGGCGAGCGACTCGCGGACGACTTCCACCGAGACGGGCTTTTCCATGGAAACCACGAGCACGTCGCCGCCCTTGAAATCGATGCCGAAATTCTTCTCCCCGCGCATCCAGAAGCAGACGCCGGAGATGAGGATGATCGCGAGGGAGATCGAGATCCAGAGCCGGCGCCGGCCGAGGAAGTTGAAGTTCTTCCCGGTCGGGATGATGTGGAGCATCGTGATTTTCTTGAACCAGCCGCCATTGAGCGCCCAGGCGAAGATGACGCGGGTGACCACCATGGCCGAGAAGACGGAGGCGATGACGCCGATGATCAGCGCGACCGAGAAGCCCTTGACCGGGCCGCTCGCGCGCCAGAAGAGGATGGCCGCGGTGATGAGCGTGGTCGCGTTCGCGTCGAAGATGACGGTGAACGCCTTGTCATACGCGGAGTTGATCGCGACGCCGATCGATTTGCCCGCGTCCATTTCTTCGCGCAAGCGTTCGTAGATCAGCACGTTGGCATCGACCGCGAGGCCGATGGTGAGGATGACGCCGGCGATGCCGGGCAGCGTGAGCACGAAGCCGAAGGCCGCCATCACGCCGAAGAGGACGATGATGTTCGCCACGAGCCCGAGGACCGCCACGAGGCCGGCGAAGCGGTAGTAGACGACGACGAAGAGCAGCACGAGCGCCAGGCCGCCGACGCCGGAGTAGATGCCCATCTTGATCGATGCGGCGCCCAAGGTGGAGGAAACGGTGTGCTCCTCCAGGATCCTGACCGGCGTCTTCAACGGGTTGAGCAGCGCGCTCGCGAGGCCGCGGGCGTCCTGCTCCGTGAAGGAGCCGCTGATGACCGCGCGGCCGTTCGGGATCGGCTCATTGATGGACGGGGCGGAGATGACTTCGCCGTCGAGCATGATCGCGAACTGCTGGTGGACGTACTCCGTGGTCAGCTTGCCAAACTGCTCGGCGCCTTCGCTGTTGAACGTGAGATCGATCTCGTAGCCCTTCGGTCCGAAGGGAGCGCTCGCTCCCGTCACCTTGTCGCCCGTCAGGTCGGGCTTCTTGCGCACCACGATTTCGGTCGGGGGCTGGACCTCCTTGTCCTTGCCGCGCTTCGCGACGTACGGCGCGCGGACGAAGCCGGCATCCCACGGGATGGCGCCGGCGAGCAGTTGCGCGCTCTGGGGATGGACGAGGCGGAACTCGAGCTTCGCCACCTTCTGGAGTTGCTCGCGCGCGGCATCGATTTGCGAGGTCGCCAGCGCGGGAATCTGGACCAGGATGCGATTGTTTCCCTGCGGGGTGATGACCGGTTCGGAAACGCCGAGGGTGTCGACGCGCTTGCGGATGGCCTCGATCGCCTGCTGCACCGCGTCCGTGGAGATGGTTGGCGCGCCGGCGCCCGCAGCATCCTCGGACACGAGCTCGATCAGGAAGGAGGTGCCGCCGCGCAAATCGAGGCCGAGCGTAATCCTGCCCGGTTTCACGGCGTTGCCCTTCTCGTCCTTGAGCACGTTCCCATCGGGCCCTGTCCCATCGAACGGCGGCCAGACGAGTTGAAAACAAAAGGCGAGCAGGCTGATGATGAGCACCGTGCCGACGATGCGCTTGGCGCGATCGCCGTCGGACATGATGTACCACGCGAAAAGGATGAGCAGGGCGAAGCCGCAGAAGAAGGTGGCCATGGGCGACATGGCGTGCGTGGAAACGGCGGGGGCGGCCTGCGCGGCGGTCGCCGCCGCATCGGCGAGAAAGAACGGGATCATCGGAGAGAGGGGATGGAGGCTCGAAAAAGGAGACTACGAGACGACGACCGCGTTGGCGGCGACGGTCGGGCGATCGACGGAGGCGATGGCAGACTTGTCGACTTCGATCTTCACGTTGTCGGCGACCTTGAGGCTCAGCGTGGTGCCGTCCTTCACATTGGAGACGATGCCGTGGATGCCGCCGGTGGTGACGACCTTGTCGCCGGTCTTCACCGAGGCGATGAGCGCCGCGAGCTCCTTCTGCTTCTTCTGCTGCGGGCGAATCATGAGCACGTACATGATGATCGCGACCGCCGCGAAGGGGACGATAGGGCTGGAGAGAATCCCGCCGGCGCCGGCGGGCGTCGCGGTTGCTTCAGCGAGAAACGAGAGGATGGAGAGGTACATGGATGGAGAAAGAGGTGACGAAACGACCGGTCGGACCGGGCAAAAAAAATGGACGGGAAGGTTAAGCGCCGCCGAAGGATTGTCCACGGTTTTCGCGGGAGCGGTGCCGGACAACGAGAAGGGGCAGGTGATTTCAGTCCACGAAATACACGAAAGACACGAAAAAGGGAGGGGATGGTGTGTCATCCGGGCCGGCTTCTTCCTCCTGCTCTTGCTCTTGCTCCTGATCGATTAAGAGCAGGAGCAGGAGCAGGAGTAAGATTAAGACAGCCCGCCCCCTACGTCCCGAAAAACCGGTCCCCCGCATCGCCCAATCCCGGGACGATGTACGCGCGGTCGTTCAGTTCGGGATCGATCGCGGCGGTGAAGATGGGGACATCGGGATGCACCGCTTGGAGCCGCTCGATGCCGGGCGGGCAGCTCACGAGGCACATGTAGCGAATGGAGAGGGCGCCGTGCTCCTTGAGCTGGGTGATGGCGGCGGCCGCGCTCCCGCCCGTCGCGAGCATCGGGTCGGCGACGATGACATCGGCCTGCGCGAGGCCGGGGGGCGCCTTGAAGTAGTAGCTCTCGGGCATCCGCGTCTCTTCGTTGCGAAAGAGGCCGATGTGCGCGACGCCGGCGCCGGAGAGCACCTTGAGCATCCCCTCCAGCATGCCGAGGCCGGCGCGGAGGATCGGCGCCAGGATGATCGGCCGCGCCAGCCGGCTGCCGGCATAGCCCGCGAGCGGCGTCTGGATCGTGCATTCGCGCGTCTGCAGGCTCCGCGTCACCTCGAAGGTCATGAGCGTCGCCAGCTCGGTGATGCCCTCGCGAAAGCCCGCCAGGCTCGTGTCGACCGAGCGAATGGCCGAGAGCTTCACCCGCACGAGCGGGTGATCGATGACGGTGACGTCGTACGAGGGATGCGCGGCCACGGGAGGGAGACTACGGGCAAGCGGCGGCGGTTGTCACCGAAAAGCCGGCGAAGCGGGCCGAAAGGAAGTTGGCGCGCTGCGCGACGACGGGTGGCCCAGGCGTCCCGCCTTTGACGGCGCACCGCCGCTCTCACGGCCGGCGCCGCGAACGCGCGCGACCTCAGCCTTGCTCCGACCGGCACACCGCCGCATCATCCCGCCACTCATCGGCGGCGGCGGCGAGACACTCGGCACGCTAGAACCCCGAGATCACCCGGAACATGAGCACGAAGGTTTTCATCAGCTACAGCCACGATACGCCCGAGCACTCCCGCCTCGTGCTCGATCTGGCCAACGCGCTCCGGCACCAAG
>DASYIS010000210.1:0-6044 GCA_035997375.1 Chthoniobacteraceae bacterium | reverse complement strand
GCGCGGGCTGCCGGGCGAAGGGTTCCGAATCACGCCGGCGACGCTCGAGCAGGCGTTCGAGAGCACGCGCTGGGGCGACAATCATCACTCGCAGCCCAAGGTCCTCTCGCTGACCGAGCCGACCGACTTCGGCACGCTCTACACGGTGGCGCAGCTCGCCGAGCTCGCCCGCCTCGCGCACGCCCGCGGGCTCGCGGTCCACGTCGACGGCGCGCGGATCGCGAATGCCATCGCCGCGCTCGGCTGCTCGCCGGCCGATCTCACGTGGCGCGCGGGAGTCGACGTCTTCACGCTCGGCGCCACCAAGAACGGCGCGCTCAGCACCGACGCGATCGTCTGTTTCGACCCGGCCGTGGCCGCCGAGCTCTACTACCTCACCAAGCGCGCCGGGCACGTCGCTTCGAAGATGCGCTTTCAGTCCGCGCAGCTCCAGGCCTACCTCCGCGACGCCCTCTGGCTCCGCCTCGCCGGCATCGCCAACACCGCCATGGCCCGCCTGGCGAATGGCTTGCGCGCTCTGGGCCTCGAGTTGGTCAACCCGCCCGACGTCAACATCGCCTTCGTGCGCGCGGAGGAGGCGGTCGTCGATCAAATGGAAAAGGCCGGGCTGCTTCTCTTCGGCGTGGGCGAGGGGATGGTCCGTCTGGTCACCAGCTTTCAGACGACGGAGGCGGAGGTGGATGAGGCACTCGAACGGATTCGATTGGCGCTCGCTGTGTAAAGGGTCCCGATTTGCATGTGCGGGGAGCTACGGCTTGCACTTGAGGCTCGCGGGGTCTTAACTTCCAAGCATGAGCCACACGGAACTCATGAAAATGGTGGACGAGACTTCGCCCGAGGAGCGGCTGTTCCTTGGCGCCTACCTCGACCATCTTGCGCGCGCCGGCGACCCTGAACATGGCCGTGAGCTCGATCGCCGACTGGACTCCATGCGGGCCGGCGAGGAGGTGAGCCTCGACGAAGCGCGGAAGCTTCACGAGTCACTCGCCGCTCGGGGCCTGTGAGCTTCGCCTGGCAATTGTCGGTGGATGCGGAAGCGCTGCGCTTTCTCCTCTCTGCGCGAGGACGTGACCGAGTGATGGTGCTTGATGGTTTGGACAGCCTGGTGGAGCGGCCCGACCAGCCATTCGATTTCACGGAGCGTTCGCCAAACCGGAGAGACTACCGCGTGAAGGTGATGGGGCGATTTGTCGTCACCTATTGGTTGGAGCCTGAGAGGATCGTGCGCGTGGTGAAGATCAGCCGGATCAAAAACCGATAGTTCCTGCGCACTACCCCGGCACCGGTTCCACGGCAGGGCGGCGGGCGCTTTCCAGCAGGGTGAGCAGCGGCCCGGTCGTGGCGGTGGTCACGAGCGCCATGATGACCAGCATGGTGAAGATGCGCGGCGAGAGGACGCCGAGGTCGAAGCCAATGTTGAGGGCGATGAGTTCCATGAGGCCGCGCGTGTTCATGAGGGCGCCGAGCTGGAGGGAGTCGTTCCACGGCAGGCCGGTGAGCCGCGCGGTGGCGGCGCTGCCGCCCATCTTGCCGAGGGTGGCGACGGCGATGATGGCGAGGCAGATGAGCCAGTCTTCCACGCCGTGCAGCAGCCCGAGTTGGGTGCGCAGACCGGTGAAGGCGAAGAAAAGCGGCAGGAGCAGGACGGAGCTGAAGTTCTCCACGCGCACCGCGAGCTTGTGGCGAAAATCGGCGAGCGCGGGCATGATCGCGCCGGCGAGGAACGCCCCGAAAAGCGCGTGGATACCGATGGCCTCGGTGACCATGGCGGAGGCCATGACGAGGCCGGCGACCAGCGCGAGGGCGCCTTTGCCGGGCTCCGGCCGCTCGAGCACCTCACGTCCGAGAAGCCGGGGCAGAGCGGGCTTCACCACCCACAGCATGAGCACGAGGAAGAGGAGCACGAGGAGCACGGAGAAGGCCGCGGCCGCCGGCCCGGTGGACCGCACGACGCTCACGACAAAGGCGAGGATGCTCCACGCGGTCACGTCATCGATGGCGGCGCACGTGAGCGCCGTCATGCCGAGCGCCGTCCTGGAGAGGCCGCGATCCTGCAGGATGCGCGCGAGGACCGGGAAGGCGGTGATGCTCATGGAGACCCCCATGAACAGGCCGAACGCGGTAAACGAAGCGCCCGCCTGCGCAAAGCCGCGGTAGAGGAAATACGCGAGCACCACGCCGAGGAAGTAGGGGATGACGATGCTGGCGTGGCTGACGACGACGGCCAGGCGCGCGCGCGACCGCACTTGTGCGACATCGAGTTCCATCCCGACGGTGAACATGAAAAGACAGACGCCGATCTGGCTGAAGAGCTTGAGCGCGCCGAGCGAGCCGGGATCGAAGACGAAGTGAAAGGCCGCCGGCGCGACCAGGCCGAACAGCGATGGGCCGAGCAACATACCCGCGGCCATTTCGCCGACCACGGACGGCTGACCGAGGCGCGTGAAGAGCTGCCCGGTGAGACGCGCGGCCGCCAGGATGATCACGAGCTGCAGGAAGAGGCGGCTGAGCGGGTCGCGGAGATTCCGGCTCAAGCCCGCGCCGATCTCGGCGAAGGCGGACGAGGTGGGCGAGACGGCGGCCGGAGCGCTCACGGCCCCGGTGGGCGCGAGTTGGTTGCCGGCGTGCAGGACAAAGAAAATGCCAAGCCCGACGCCGAGCGTGATGAGCAGATAAAGGAGCGTTTCGCGTTTCAAAGGGGCAGCGAGGTGGACTCGACGAAGTTGGAGAGCGCATTCGTATCACACTTAAACTGGAGCGGCTCTCAAAACGCACCCGCCGCTTGCAAACCGAATCCGTCGAGGGTTTGCTTGCGGCATGCCCGTCATTACTCCCCGGAAGACGCTCACCGATTACGACGCCATCATTGTCGGCTCCGGCGCGGCCGGCGGGATGTCCGCTTATGTGCTGAGCAAGGCGGGGCTGAAGGTGCTGATGCTGGAGGCGGGGCGCAATTACGACCCGATCACCGAGACGCCGATGTTCGAGACGCCGAAGGATGCGCCGTTGCGCGGGGCGCCGACGCCGGACAAGCATTTCGGCTATTTCGACTCGACGGTGCAGGGTGGGTGGTCGGTGCCGAATGAGCCGTACATGGTGCGGCGCTCGGACCAGCCGGGGTGGCACGAGGCGACGGACATCAACCATCACGGGACGAAGCAGAACTTCATGTGGTGGCGCCCGCGGATGCTCGGAGGCCGCACGAACCACTGGGGGCGGATCGCGCTGCGAATGGGTCCGTATGATTTCAAGCCGAAGGCGCGCGACGGGCTCGGGCTCGATTGGCCGATCAACTACGAGGACCTCGCGCCGTGGTACGACCAGACAGAGGCGCTCATCGGCGTCTACGGGAGCAACGAGGGGCTGGAGAATACGCCGGATTCCTCGCCGGGCGTGCTGCAGCCGCCGCCCAAGCCGCGCGGCTACGAGTTGCTGATCAAGCGAGGCGCAGGCAAGCTCGGCATCCCCGTGGTGCCATCGCACCAGGCGATTTTGACGCGGGCGATCAATGGCCGTGCGGCCTGTTTTTATGCGACGGATTGCGGACGCGGCTGCTCGATCAAGGCGAACTTTCAGTCGACAACCGTGCTCATCCCGCCGGCCGTCGAGACGGGGAATCTCGACGTCATCACCGACGCGATGGTCCGCGAGGTGACGATCGACAAGACGGGCAAGGCGACCGGCGTCCATTACGTCGACAAGGCAACGGGTCAGGATCTGCACGCGAAAGCGAGGGTGGTCATCCTGAGCGCGAGCGGCTGCGAGAGCGCGCGCATCCTGCTGAACTCGAAGAGCGCGCTCTTTCCCAATGGCCTCGCCAATACCTCGGGCAAGATCGGCCGCTACCTCATGGACAGCGTCGGTACCGGCGTCAGCGGCCATATTCCCGCGATGGAAAGCTGTCCGCCGCACAACGAAGACGGCGCCTCGGCGATGCACATGTACATCCCGTGGTGGCAGTACAAGGAGCAGCTGGCGGGCAAGCTCGGTTTCGCGCGCGGCTACCATGTGGAGCTCGGCGGCGGACGACGCATGCCGACGATGTCGAACCCCGCGCCGGAGAAGCTGACGGGCGGGAGCTACGGGCGGCAGTTCAAGGAAGACGCGCGGCGCTACTACGGCTCGCACGTCTCGCTGACCGGGCGCGGCGAGATGATCCCGAACGAGAAGTCGTTCTGCGAGATCCACCCCGAAGTGAAGGACAAGTGGGGCATTCCCGTGCTCCGCTTTCATTGGGAATGGAGCGAGCACGAGATCAAGCAGGCCGCCCACATGCAGAAGACTTTCGTCGAAATCATCGAGGCGATGGGCGGCAAGCCGGACGCGCCGGCCGAGACCGATGGCGCGAAGGCGATCCTCGCCGGCGGCACGATCATCCACGAAGTCGGGACGACCTGCATGGGGTTTACGAAGAACGACTCGGTGGTCAATCAATGGTGCCAGACGTGGGACGTGCCGAATCTGTTCGTGACCGACAGCGGTCCCTTCGTTTCCAACGCCGACAAGAACCCGACGCTCAGCATCCTCGCGCTCGCCATGCGCTCGTGCAGCCATCTCGCGGAGGAGATGAAGAAGGGCTCGGTCGGATGAAAATGACGAATGACGAATGACGAATGACGAATGACGAATGACGAATGACGAATTTGGCTGGTCGGGTTCGTCATTCGTCATTTCTTCGCACCGCAAAACCGCCTAACCAACATGACCATCACTCCCACACCCCTCACGCGCCGCGAAGCGGTGCAGCGCATGTTCGCCGCCGCCGCCGCGCTCGCGCTGATCGATGCTACCACGTATGGCGCGCCGTACACCGGCGACCCGAATCTCCACACGAAGGCGGTCACATGGGACCGCATCCTGACCAAGGACGAGCTGAAGATGGTCACGGTGCTGTGCGACACGATCATCCCCGCCGATGACAAGTCGCCGGCCGCGAGCGCGGTCGGCATTCCCGATTTCATCGACGAATGGGTGAGCGCACCCTACCCGACGCAGGTGGCGGATCGCGACAAGCTGCGCGCCGGTCTGGCGTGGCTCGATGAGGAAGCGACGAAGCGCTTCCAGAAGAAGTTCGCCGACCTCGACGAGGGGCAGATCAAGGCGATCTGCGACGACATCTGCCATGCCCCGAAGGCGAAGCCCGAGTTCAAGAAGGCGGCGTCGTTCTTCTCGAAATTCCGCGACCTGACGGCCGGGGGCTTCTATTCCACGCCGGAGGGATGGAAGGATCTCGGGTATGTCGGCAACGTGCCGCTCGCGGAGTTCCCCGGGCCGCCGCCGGAAGTGCTGAAGCATCTGGGCCTCGCCTAGCGAGCCGCCTCAGAAGATCTTGATGTACGCCTTGCTGCGCAGCTTGGCGAGCCACTGCTGCTGGAGCTTCTGCCGATCTTCCTGCATCAGCTTCTTCTCGATCTCGTCGTGGACTTCCTTCAGCGGTTTGCTGATTTCGGCCTTCTTCGCTTCGCAGTAGAGCAGGTAGTAGTTGCCGTTGGCGTCGATGATCTGGCTGACCTGGCCGGGCTTCAGTTTGAAGGCCTCCTTGGTGAGCGTCTCGTTCAGGGTGCGCTTGCTGATCCAGCCCCAGTCGCCGCGGCTGGCCTGGTCGCTCGAGCCCTCGTCGTACATGCGCGCGAGGTCCGCAAAGGCCGCGCCGGCGATCACCTTTTCGCGAATCTCTTCCATCATCTTGCGCCGCGGATTGGCGTCACCCACGCTCTTGCGGAGCGAGAGCATCAGGAGGTGCATCTGCTCTTCGCTCGTATAGGTTTCCTTGTTCTTTTCGTAGTATTCCTTGATGCGTGGCTCGGCCACGATGCTGGAGTCCTTGGTTCCCTTGAGGGCCTGCGCGCGCATGGCCTGGATGATGATCTTGTCCCGCTCCATTTCGCGGAACTTATCCTGGGTCAGGCCGCTCGCCGCCAGCGTGCGGATGAACGCCTGGCGGTCGTTGCCGAACTGCTCGCGCACGATCGTCTCGACGTGCTCGTCGATGATGTGTGGAGGGATCGCGGCGTGATCCTTCGTTTCCAGTTTCTTGAACTCCT
>DASYIS010000209.1:0-8150 GCA_035997375.1 Chthoniobacteraceae bacterium | reverse complement strand
GTTGAGAGGACCCGTGTTCGAAGAACTCGCGCTGCCGTTTCACGATCTCATGCGCGATGTTGGATATCGTTTGCTGCCGTTGGTGGATCGATTTGATGAGAAATTTGCCGCTGCGGATCTTGTCGCGGATGTAGTCCTTCACCTCGGCGCCATTCTTGTCCTGCGCCATCAGGTCCTTGTAGGTGTTCGAGATGCGCAGATGGGGAATCTGGTCGCCGTTGAGCGAGATTTGCCAGTCGCCGCCGATGCGCTCGACGGTGACGTCGGGCAGCACGTAGTTGTTCGGGTCGGAGGTGAAAATCTGGCCGGGCTTCGGGTCGAGGGTGCCGATGAAATTCGCGGCGCGCTGCACTTGCTCGACCGTGGTGCCCAGCCGGCGGGCGATTTCCGGGAAGCGGCGCTTGCCGAGGTCCTCGAGGAACCGCTCGACGATGCGCCACTCCAGCGAGCCTTCCTTGCCGATGCGCCGCAACTGCACGAGCAGGCACTCGCGCAGGTCGCGCGAGCCGACGCCGACGGGGTGAAAAGTCTGGACGGTCAGGAGCACGCGCTCGATGTCCGCGGCGTCCATCCCGGTGTTCTGTGCGATCTCTTCCGGGCCGGCCTGGAGGAAGCCGCGGTCGTCGATGTTGCCGATGAGCAGCTCGGCCGTGATGCGATCGGTCGGGTTGAGGTCGCTGCTGCGCACCTGCTCAAAGAGGTGCTGCTGCAGCGTCTCCTCCTTCACGAGCGAGTCGAAGAAGAATTGGCGGCGCTCCTCGTCTTCCGACGAGCGGCCGGAGTAGCTGGAGCTTTGCGCCATGTAGTCGCGCCACTCCTCGTCAAGCTTCGCCAGCCGGTCGAACTCCTCGGCAAACTCGTCGCGCTCGGCCTGCTTGTCCTCGATCGTCGGCTCGCTCGACTCGTCCTCCAGGGTCGGGTTGGTCTGCAGTTCCTGCTGCACCAGGTTGCGCAGCTCGAGCATCGGGACCTGCAAAATCTGCAGGCTTTGCTGGAGCTGCGGAGCGAGGACCTGCTGCTGCGAAAGGGACTGAGTTTGGGAGAGACCGGCCATGTGTTACGGAGCAAAGCAGATCTTGCGCCCATGAGCAAGCAAATCTCACGCCAATCGCACTATTATTTTCATAACGCTGTGCGGCATCCTTCTCGCTGTGTTACGATTCTCCCAATCGAACCATGAAAACGCAACTCCGATACTTCCTGCTCGCCCTCGCCCTCGCGGCGATCGCGCTGCTCGCCCAGCCCTCCACCGCTCCGGCGCAAGCCGGCGGCGAAGATCCCGCCGTCCTCGCCGCGCTCGCCGACCTCGCCACCCAGCAGGCGACGCTCCAGGAGAATCAAACGAAGATCGACGCCCAACTCGCGGTCATCGCGGAGGACGTTCGCCAAGCCCGCCTTTTCGCGGCGAGGGGGGGACGCTGAGATGAAGACGTTCACCCATCTGACCGCCGTCGTGCTGGCGGTCTTCGCCCTGACCCAGCCGCTCCACTCGCAAACCGCGCGCCCCGTGAAATCGGTGCGCGACCAGTTGCAGGACATGAAAGCCGCCAACCAGAAGCTGCTCGAGCAGCAGGCGGCGACGATCAAGAAGCTGGACGAGGTGACGAAGGAAGCGTCGCAACTGCGGATTCTCGTGCGGCGGACCTAGGACGCCGAACGCGGCCTCACACCGAATCCACTACACGTCCAGCTCCCGCCCCGCCAGCCGCCGGAACGCTTCGCGGTACTTCGCGCTCGTCTTCTCCACGACTTCGTGCGGCAAACCCGGCGCGGGGGGGCGTTTGTCCCAGTCGAGCGTTTCCAAGTAGTCGCGCACGAATTGCTTGTCGAAACTGGGGGGCGAGGAACCCGGCGCGTACCGATCCGCCGGCCAGAAACGCGACGAGTCGGGCGTGAGGCATTCGTCGATGAGGATCAGCTCACCGTCGAGCAGGCCGAACTCGAATTTCGTGTCGGCGACAATGATGCCGCACGAGGCCGCGTGCGCGCGGCCTTCCTCGTAGATGCGGATGGAGAGCTCGCGCACCTGCCGCGCGAGGTCGGCGCCGATGAGGCGCTCGCACTCGGCGAACGGGATGTTTTCATCGTGTCCGCTCGCGGCTTTCGTCGCGGGCGTGAAGAGGATTTCGGGGAGCTGCGACGCCTGTTGCAGCCCCTCGGGCAGCGCGATGCCGCAGACGCGTCGGTCCTGCCGATACTCCTTCCAGCCCGAGCCGGCGAGGTAGCCGCGCACCACGCACTCGACGGGCAACGGTTGCGCTTTTTTCACGACCATCGAGCGGCCGGCGAGTTGCGCGGCAAAGGGGCGCAGCACCTCGGGAAAGTCCGCGGGGTCGGTCGCGACGAGGTGATTCGGCACGAACGAAAAGCGTTTGAACCAGAACGTGGAGAGCGTGTTCAGCACCGCGCCTTTGCCGGGAATGGCGTTGGGCAGGATGCAGTCGAAGGCCGAGATGCGGTCGGTCGCGACGAGCAGCAAGTGCTCGCCGAGATCGAAGATCTCGCGCACTTTGCCGCTCCCGGCCTTGCGGATGCCGGGAAGGTCGAGGGCGTGGATGAGCATGCCCTACTTCACGTCCAGGCAGGCCGCTTCCTTCGTGCTGCGCACGTAAATGCGGCCGTTCGCGAGGACCGGGGTGCTCCAGCACTTGCCGTCGACCAGATGCACGCGGTTGAGCTCCTTGTAGGCGGCGGGGTTCGGATCGATGAGCACGAGGTCGCCGTTGTCGGCCAGCGCCACGACCTTGTCGCCGGCGAGGATGACCTGACCGGGGCCGAAGCCTTCCTTCTCCCACTTCACCTCGCCTTTCGCGATGTCCACGCACTTCACCGGCCCCTTGCCGTACTCCTTGAACTGGAACATGCCGTAGAGAAAGCCGTCCTTCACGATCGGCGTGCTCCAGTGGTTCGCCAGCGGCTTGTTGCCCGGCAGGCGGTAGATTTCCGTGGCGGTGAACTTGTCGCCGACCTTCGTGATTTTCGCCGCGCCCGCGCCGACGTTGTACCCGGCGGAGCAATAGACGATGTCGCCCGAGACGACCGGCGAGGCGGCGGTGGAAGTGCTGAATTTGAACGGGTAGCGCCAGAGTTCCTTGCCCGATTTCGGCTCGACCGCCAGCAGGCCGGATTGCACGAAAAAGATGATCTGCCGCTGCCCGAGGATGGTCGCGGCGACCGGCGTGGCATGCGTGATCTTCTCGTCGAACGCCTTCCAGACGACCTTGCCATCCGCCGGGTTGATCGCGAGGAGCGATTCGCCCTGGCCGCCGCCGCCCACGTAGAGCAGGCCGCCCTCGAGCAGTGGCGAGCTGGCATTCGACCACGAAATGTTGCGGCCGTTGTGCTCCTTCATCACGTCGCGCGTCCAGGCGATCTTGCCGGTGGCGGCATCGAAGCAGCGCAGCGAGAGCTCGGACGAATAGGCGTAGACGTTCTTGCCGACCACGGTCGGCGTGCTGCGCGGGCCGTCGCCGCCCTTGTTCTCCGGCGTGCCGGAGTCTCCGCCGCCCTGGTATTTCGCGAAATTCAGCGGCGCGATCCAGAGCTCCTTGCCCGTGGCGGCGTTGAGCGCGACGAGCGACTCCTGGTTCGTCCCCTCGATCTCGCGCAGGGCCAGCGTGAAGGCCTTGTCGCCAGCCACCGCGAACGAGGCGAAGCCACCGACGATCGGGGTCTTCCAGACGGGCTTCGACGCGGCGGTCCACGGCTTGGTGACCTTTTCCGCGGTGATGCCGGTGCCGTCGAGGCCGCGGTATTGGGGCCAGTCGGCGGCATGGACTGCGAGCGGGAGGAGCGTGAGGGCGAGGAGGAGTCGAGCGTTCATGGTCGTGGGAAGTGTGGGAAACGTAGGGGAGCTATTTCACCGCGTCGAGCAGCAGATCGTCGTAGCGAATCGGCGTGCCGGAGTACGGCGTGCCCCAGATGGCGGCGCGGCCGGCCGGCGGCGGGATCTTTTCATCGATCGAAATGTTCCATTTCGCCGGCTCCGGCGTCCCCTCGGTCCAGGCCTTGCCTTCCACCGTGCAGCCGTCCGCCGTCTTGCGCACCTGGATGCGGAGAAAGGTCCACGCGCCGGAGGTCCACTCGTACGGGACCGTGCCGCGCGATTCGTCGCCCTTGAACAGTTCGAGCGCCTTCTTGCCGCCGCTCATCTCCAGGCGATACCCGCTCACCCCGCCGAGGCTGATCCCGAAGGCGGGAAACTTGCGCCCCTGCTTCGTGCCGAAAAAGCGCCCGCTCGCGGTCGCCTCACCCGGCTGCGCGGGACCGAAAAGGAGGCCAAAGGTCTCCAGCGGCGAGCCGGGCAGCTCGAGGAATTTCTTCCCGCCCTCCTCCTTCACCTGGAAATCGCCCGAGAGGACCATCGTCTCCGCGGGCACCTTGTCGACCGCGTCGTTTTCGAAATCGTTCGAGTAGATCGGCCCGGCGAGCGCCGGGCCGGCCAAAGCGGCGGCGCAAACGAAGGGGAGCAAACGCGAAATGCGGGAGAGTGTTGGAAAAGCCACGGCGGGAAGCGGGGATTGAAGTGGACAGCCTCGTGCAGAGGCGCGGCTGCATGGTGACACGATCATTCCCGCTGGCAAAACCTTTGAGGGGAAATGCGGCGAGCCTGGGAGGACGGGCGCGGCGGCTTCATAGGACTATGGAACGGGCGTACGCACCGGGGCGAGGCGCGTCACGAGCGTCAAGACGCCGACCCGCGCACTCGAGTCTTCCCCGCGGTACCGATTGAAAAGGCCGTCGATCGTGACGAGCCGGTCCGGTCTCCACGCGACTCGCTTTGGGTCCGCAAAGACGAAGCGCCCCTTTTCTTTCACCAGCCTCAACTTACGGCACTCGCAACTCGAGTACGACGGCATTGTGATCCGAACCGTCCGTCTTGATGCAGGAGGCAGACCGCACATCGAGCCCCCTGACGAAGGCACGATCAAGTGCCTGGCGTCCGATGAGGCCGCGTTTCAGCAACCGCTCATCCTTCTCGGGAAACTCGACCTCGGTCAGGCCGAGCTCCGAGGTCGCGGTCAGCAAAATCTTGAGCTTCCTCTTGTTGGCGGTGTTGAAGTCGCCCACCCACAGCAGCGGTCCGCGATGCGAGGCCAGCCTGGCTTTCACATCCGTGATTTGCCGCTCGAAGGGGTCGCCGGCGAGCGGCCCCTTTCCTGCAGCGTTCATGCCGTGCGTATTGGCAACGAGCAGCGTCCGACCGGCGACAGGGTAGAAGGCCACTACCTTCCCGGTTCCGATGCCGGGTTCCAAGTCGCGGCTGAAGAGCGCGGCTGCCCGGGCGGGTGCGACCACTCCACCCGTCGCGGTGCCGGAGAAACCTTCCGGGTAGCGCAGCGGCCCCGCAAAGAAGAACTGCAACGGCCGGGCAGAGGACGCCATTTGCGCCAGCCCAAAGAGGTTGATCCGGGTGGTCGCTTCCTTGAGTGCCACGAGGTGTGCGCCCGCGGTAATCCGGCGATATTCGGCGGCAAAGTTTTTCTCCTTTGCCTTTTCGACATTCCAATCAACCACCTTCATCCGCGCCGGGAGCGAGGCGGCAGGTGCGAGGCCGAACACTTCGGTATGCTGCGCGGGATCAGCGGCCCAGGCTAACGGCCCGACCGCGAGCAGACTAAAGAGAATCACGAGTTTCATGAATCATGAAAATTGGAACATCCGGAGCGCAAGAGACAATGATATTTTGGCTGTCCGCTTAAGTGCCCGGCGGGTAGTTTCGCGACAATGAAATACGTAATTCTCCCGATCTTCGCCGCCATGCTGCACCACGCCTGGGCCTTCGATGTGGAGATGGCAGGGCACTTGAAAACCGATCAAGGCCGCAACCGGCGCGCGCATTCGGTGCTTCAGAACGATACGGTCAATTCCTTCAATGGATATCTTCTGGGATTCGAGAAGGTGTCTCGGAAGCGGCTGTTTCCGGCGGCCAAGACCGTGCCGGATGCGCAAGCGATGTGGTCGGGCAAGCTGGCGCGCACCGTGTTCGATCCCTCGGATCAGGTCACGACCTTTTTGGAATCGCGGCGCAACGATCCGCATCTGGCAGTGCCGACTCATGCGGTGAGACTGGATGGAAGCTCCCCGGCGCCTCGCGAAACGTTGTTCAGTGTTTACGACGGAACGTGGGCCGCGGATTATGCGGAAAATCGAGCCGTTGATCGCATGTGGGACGAGATCAGCCGGATGCGGGCACCACTGTCGCGTGCCTTGGCGAGCGGGTGTTATACGCATCTCGTGCTGCTTTCGATGGGCTGGAATACACAACAGGATGAAACGATTCTCAACGCGCGGGACATGCTGAGAGAGATGCGGGCCGCCGCTCGCGCGAACGGTGAATCCTTCAACCCTTTGGCGGTGGTGGTTTCGTGGCACTCTTATTGGGACTTGGGGATGCTCGGTCAGATTCTCGGGGGAGTTCCCGGACGGTTCAGCCTCAAGAACAAGGGGAATGATGTCGACGAAGTCGCACAGACCTGGCTCCAACATTTGCTCCGGGACGTGCTCGTTCCGCTCAAGCACCGGCACAATGTGCCGCTCGTCCTGATCGGGCACAGTTTGGGGGCGCGATGCGTTACCACTGCGGCCTGCAGCAGTTGGACTGTGAAGAAAGAAGGGCGCGCGAGCGACATTGACCTTGTCATCGCGTTAGAGGGTGCTTTTCCAGTTCTCCGCTTTTTGGAAGCAAAAGCCGGCGCGCCCGAGACGGCATCCCGGCACGGCAAGCGATTGGTCTTCGATGGCTTCGACCGGGGCGCGAGGCATTTTGTTTTTACGTCGTCCTCGGCGGACGAAAGTCGAAAGCTGGCGCCGCTCACGATGCTCTTTACTGATTTTTCTCCCTACGCACTTTCCGCGCCCGGGGGCCGACAAATGGGACGCTCACCAAACTTCGACCATGTGAAAGTGTCGGCGCCGGACCTGCGCCGAACTGCATCGCTCCTCCCGTCCGGGCACCCCGCCAAGCCCGCCGTCGCGGTGGACGCGAGTGGTTTTATCGACGGCAAAGTTTCCTGTGCACCCGGAAAACAAGAACGTGTAGCGACCAAACTCGCCAAAGACCAGGCCGACAATGGGGATGTCACCAAACGTCATGGGCGCAGCTCCGCACATAGTGATATTTACGACTGCGAAGCTGGACGTTTCCTCGCCGGTTGCATCAGCCGTTACGCACCTTCCAGGTGATGGCTCACACGTGCAGGCGGGCACGCTCCGCTGACTTTGGGAACGAGAGGTAACGGGCCGGCCGGCGGCTCGCCCTCCCGCCGGCCCCGGCTATCCCGTCCGCCTCCTCGGAGGGCGCCGACCGGAGCACGCGAGGGGCTCAGTGCCCGGGCGAGTGCGCTCCCCGGGCCCCGTCCGCCCGCCCCCATCACGCCCCCGCCTCGTCGTCCCACTTGCTCCTTTCTCTTTTCAAGACGAGCACCTCGTATTTCGTCACCTCGGCATTGACCTCCCACTCCGACCAGCCGAGCCCCGACATCGCGCGCGCGAGGTTTTGCAGGGCGGAGCGCAGGTGCGGGTGCGGGCCGCGAAGGCGGCGGGTTTGCGCGAAGAGCGTCGTCGCGGTTTGCTCGTACAGCGTGCGCGCGGCCTCGAGCTCGCCGCGTGCTTCCAGGAGCTGCCCGAGGTTGCTGGCGGCGAGCGCGGACTCGGCATGGTCCGGGCCGTCCGCGCGTTCGTGCATCTTCAGCGCGCGGCGGTAGAGCGGTTCCGCGGCCGCGAGCTGCCCCTGGTCTTCCAAAAGGCCGGCCAGCTCCGAGAGTACCGGCGCGAGATCCGGCGAGTCGGGGCCGAGCTGCTCTTCATCGATCGCCAGGCCGCGGCGGAAATGGAGCTCCGCCTCGTCCAGCCGACCCAGGCCGGCGAGCACGAGCGCGAGGTGGTAGAGTCGGCCGGCGAGCCGCGGGTGGTCGAGCCCGAACGCCCGTTCCTCGATCTCGAGCGCCTCGCGGTAGAGCCGTTCCGCCTCGCGCGGGCGGTGCGCGGCCTCCAGCACACCGGCCAGATGATGCGCCGCCAGCGCGGTCTTCGGATGCTGCGCGCCGACGCCGCGCCGCGCGAGGTCGAGCGCCTGCCGGCAAAGGCTCTCGGCATCGGTGAGCCGATTGGCGACGCGCAGGGTCGCGGCAAATTGTGTGAGATCGGCC
>DASYIS010000208.1:0-19252 GCA_035997375.1 Chthoniobacteraceae bacterium | reverse complement strand
TGGAGCACCACGAAACGGTGAGCCTCCGTTTCGACGGGCGAGACGCCCGCCGGCCCCACGGGCAGGATGCCCGTGCCACGGTGGCTGCGCCTATGAATAGTTACGGCTTACAGCAGGCCGAGCTTCATCTTCCCCACTTCGCTGATCATCGCCTGGTTCCATGGCGGGTCCCAGACGAGCTCGACGTTCGCCTCGGCCACGCCGGGGATGCTCAGGATCTTCTGCTGCGCCTCGGACGCGATGACCGGGCCCATGCCGCAGCCGGGCGCCGTCAGCGTCATCTTCACGTCGACCTTCGCCGTCTGCCCCTCCGGCTGGCTGACCGCGCAATCGTACACCAGCCCGAGGTCGACGATGTTCACGGGGATTTCCGGGTCGTAACACGAGCGGAGCTGATCCCAGACGGCCGTCTCCTGGACCGGCACGGCCGGGCCGGCGGCGGTGGGCGTCGCGGCGGCGTCGGTCGCGGGCGCGAGGCCGAGCGCGTCGGCGTCGCGGTCGGCGATGCGGGCGAGGCCCTGGTCGGTCGCCACCGTGTAGCTGCCGCCGAGCGCCTGCGTGATGAAGACCGGCGTCCCCGCCGTGAGCGTGAATTGCTCGCCGCTCGGGATGCGCACCGCCGGGCAGTCGCGCGTGATCGTGGTTTCAGTGTTGGGAGTCATCGGGAAAAGGGAGTGGCAAACACTACGGCTGCGCGGCGGTCGGCGCGCCCGTTTTCGGCAAAAGTTTCACCTTGCGCGCGGGCTGCGGCGCGAGGCTGTCAACGAGCGTCGAGCCCGCGGGCGCCGCCGCCGGCGCGGCCTTCGGCGGGGTGGGGGAGAGCGCGGATTGCAGCGCGCGCTCCACCAGCTGCGCGCAGTGGATCTTCATCGGCGGCAGCGCGCCGAGCGGCGCGGAGAGGTCGGCGCCGCTCATGCTGAGCGCTTCCTCGACCGTCTTGCCGGCGATCAACTCCGTGGCGACGCTGGCGACCGCGAGCGCCGTCTCGCAGCCGAAGGTCTGGAAGGTCGCGCGATCGATCACCTTCCGGCCCTGCGCGTCCTCCTTGAATTTCACCCACATCCGCAGCATGTCGCCGCAGTCCGCGCTCCCGACCGTGCCGACACTGTCGGCGTCCTCCATCTCGCCGAGGTTGCGCGGGTGCGCGATGGCGTCGTGGATGCGTTGCTCGAGGTTTTCGGACATGGGAAGAATGGGACGAATGCGAGGAATGGGACCTATCTACTCCAGTTCGTAGCGCGGCAGCTCTGGGTCGACGTCGCGGCTCCAGGCGTCGATGCCGCCGCGCATGGAGCGGACGTTTTTGAGGCCGTGGCCGGCGAAATACGAGGTGGCGTCGAGGCTGCGCGCGCCGGTGTGGTCCATGAAAATGATCTGCTGCCCGGGATCCCAGCCGCCGAGCTCATGCATCAGCTCCTGGGTGAAAAACGTCGAGCCCTCGATGTGCACCGCGTCGTATTCCTCGCGCGTGCGCAGATCGACGATGCGCCCCTTCCCTTCGCTTACGAGTTGCGCGGCCTCCGCCGGCGTCACCTGAAGCGCGCGATCCGCCTCCTCGCTCTCGGCGATCTTCTGCACGACCTCCGCCACCGGCAGATCGCCATTGCGCGCGCAGACCTGCGCCAGCGTCTCCTCGGGCTGGAACCCGCAGCTCGAGCAGCCGCCGATATGCCAGCCCTGAAACAGCGCCCGGCGGGCACTGGGAAACTCCGTCAACAGCTCTCCCATCGGGGTATTCGGATCGATCGCAGTCATGAGTCCGCAACGTAGCCCACGAGTGCCGGGAGCGGAAGGAGTTATCGAGTCATAGTCTGCGTGGTTGGCACGGGTGCCACGCCCAAGCCAGACCGCTGTACCTGACGCAACTCGCCGGCGCCCCGTGGATGGACTTCTGCCAGTCCTGAGGTCACTTCGCCGCGCAACCGATGACCCGCGTGCTGGACCGATTGCGATGAGGGCTGCACCGTGGGCGATGCCGCCCCATATTCGGCCTTCGACAACACCGGATAGTCGTTGTTTCCGTGTCCGTATCAGACCCGTTAAATGGCCCGATGACAGCAGAATGTCAGTCGTTTCATCTGACGAAAAATGCGCGGTTTGGCCGAAGACCGGCAGCCCTCAGAAACCTCTCAGTGCCGACTTTACAGGGCACAAATTCGTGGTAAAGCCCGCTACCCTGACCCGACCAATCTACATGCGCCTTTCTTCTTGCTCGCGACTTTTCGGCTTCGCCGCACTTCTCTCGATCATCGCACTCCCGGCCCGCGCCGATATCTCCGCCAATGTCCAGGCGATCCACGATGTCGCTGCGATCACGATTCACAGTGGCGCCCCGACGACCAATGCGGATGGGTACCAATTCAGCAGTGAGCTGACGCTGGGTGCGGGCGGCAATCTCTACGGCGTGGCACCGTATGGGGGCGTCCATGGCAATGGGACGATCTTCGTAGTCACGCCGGCGGGAGCGTTGACGGTGCTGCATCCCTTCGGGACCGATCACGCGGCCGAGGGTTACGATCCCGAGGGGGCGCTGCTCAAGGGCACCGACGGGGCGTTCTACGGAACGACGCATTTCGGCGGCGCGAATGGCACGGGGATCATCTTTAAGCTGGCGACTGATGGTACCGTCGCGAACACGACCTTCACCAAGCTGTTCGATTTCCCGGAGGCCTTCGGTGTCGGCTCGAATCCCGGGGGCGCGCTGATCCAGGACGCGAGCGGCACTTTCTACGGGACCACGCAGGACGGCGGGGCGTTTCAGTACGGCACCGTGTTCAAGTTCACCACCGACGGCACGCCGGGCGGCACCGATGTGCAGCTCGTCCATGCTTTTGGCAATGGACAGGATGGCACCACGCCCCGCGGCCTGCTCATCGCGCACGATGGCGTAATCTACGGGACCGCGAGCGGCGGCGGGGCGAACAACAAGGGGACGATCTACGCCATCACGCCCACCACGGGCTACGACTCGATCTACGACTTCGGCTCCAGCGCTGCGGTTCCCGGCGATTACCCGCACAGTGCGCCGGTCGAGGCGACGGATCCGCGGGTGAACTACTCCACGTACTACGGCACGCTCGCCGATCTGAATACCGCCGGCGCGACCGGTGGCGTCTTCAGCTTCACCTCCGACGGCACGCGCGCCGGGACGAACGTGAATCTCGTGAAAGGCTTCACCGGCTCCGAGCTCGGCGGCTTCGGGCCGAGTCAGCTGCTCGTCGGGCCGGACTCGCAGCTCTACGGAACGGCGAGCGGCGGCGGGGCCAATGGCAACGGTCTCATCTTCCAGCTCACCCCCGCGGGCACCTACACGGAGCTCTATCCCTTCAGCCATATTGACGAGGACACCTTCACCAATGCCGATGGCGTGGCGCCCGGCGCCGGCCTCACCTTGGGGCTGAGCAACACCCTCTACGGCACCACGATCAACGGTGGCGCGCATGCCATTGGCACCATCTTCAAGGTCACCAGCGACAGCCTCATTCCACCGCTCGCCGGCACCAACGTGCAATTTGGCGCGGCCGAGCTCTCCGGCACGGAGGGCGACGTGGTCAGGGTACCCGTGCTCCGCGGCACCGACAGCACCGGCGCGCTCATCGTGTACTTCACGCTCGGCGGCACGGCCATCGCGCCCATTGCTCCGGAAAAGAATCCCGACTACACGATCAGCGATCCGCCGAGCAATTATGTCACCTTCGCGGAGGGCGACTACGCGCCGAAGTACATCAACGTCAAGCTGACCACGAACAAGGTTGCCGAGCCCGACAAGAACATCGAGCTCATCATCTTCCGGGTCGTCGGGCAGGCGACGCTGCCGAACGATCCCGCGCTGCTCACCGCGGATATTCAATTGCACGACCATACGCCGGCGCTCCTCGCCGCGCCGGGACCGCTCAAGGTTTCGCCGCAGAATATTGTCAAGCCGACCGTCACCTTTCCCAAGCCGCCGGGCGTGCTCGCGATCGCGCGGACGTTTTCGGAATTCCTCTTCTCGACTTCGCAGAACTTTCCCGTGACCGCGCCGCACAAGTTGATCGTTGTCCAGACCACGTCCGACGCCACGCCCTCCGCCACCTCCGTTTGGACACAGCGCGCCGTGCTCTCCCCGCTGCGCGCCGGCCCGGCCTACAGCGGACAGACGGCCACGCCCCCCACCGGGCCGCACATCTGGTTTCGCACCTACTCCACCGCCGACGGCTACCCCGACAAGGCCGGCAAGCCGGTGGGACCGTACGACATCATTGGCGGCCCGGACATCAACGTCCAGGGGACGCAATCGCTGGCGATGGCCGGTCCGTTCTTCGAGGGCGATCTCTCGGTCAATCTCTCCCAGCACATTTTCTACCGCTTTCACGTCTTCGCCGCGAACGGTGGAGACCACACGCCGGCGCACCATGCGACCCTGGCCCTGCAGATCCCGTCGCACACCACCTTCGTCAGCGTTTCGGATCCCGCGAATGTGACCCTGAAGAGCAAGAGCGGCAAGGTGAGCGACGCGACCTGGAACCTGAACACGCTCAATCCGGGCGATACCCATGATCTCGTTCTGGAGGTCGTGGTCGACGACGCCAAGGGTTTTGACCCGAAGACCAGCGACCCCGCCAAGGCGTACGGGAAAGCGATCGAGCAGACGAAGTTCGGCCTCTCGGCGGACGAGGGAATCAAGAACGCGCTTATCAACACCAGGCCGCTCACCGCGAAGGTGCAGGCGCCGCTCTCGCTCGACATCACGCAAACGCCGAACCCGGATACCGACGTCAAAGGCGGCGACGTGATCACCTACCAGCTGACGGCGACGAACAATTCCGCCGCCACCATCCCCGGCGCGGTGGTGCGCGACCGCATCCCGCTCGGCACCATCCTGGAGGCCGCGTATGCCCCCGGTTCCAGCATGCCCCTCAACAACAGCTCTCTCACCAAGGGATCGAATCCCGCGCTCGTCTACATTCTCCTCTCCGATGTGAAGGCTGTCGGGCTGAAGAAAGGCGCGGAGCTGGACCCCGCGACGATTCCGCCGGCGCTGCTCAATTCGCTCCTCGACGGCAACTTCATCGCCCGCGAGTTGCGCTGGAAACTCCCCGACATCAGCGCGGGCAACAACTTCACCGTGAAGTTCAGCGTCCGCGTGCTCTACGACATCAACGGGCACGATCTCGACAGCGGCGGCCTCAGCCTCTCCTCGATCAAGAACGACGACTTCGACCTCACCTATCCGTCGGGCAAAAAGGACGCGCTGAAGCACGATATCCTCATCTCCGCGCTCAATGGCGACACCAGCCCGCCCGTGCTGAGCAATGACGTCGACGACTCGACGCCCGGCTCCTTCCCGGTCATCGGCCTCTCCAAGCTCGCGCTCGGCGACCACGACCTGGTCGACGCGAGCCTCACCGGCAACGGCCATCAGCACATCCCCGGCTTCGGCGACATCACGACCGCGATCCAGAATCGCGGCTTCGACTACGCGCTGCTCTACGTGAATACCGGCGACGCGCCGGCCACCCAGGTCGTCATCCACGATGTCATCCCGCCCGACGTCGATTTCCTCGGGTTCATCTCGCAGTCGGTCAATGGCGCAAATCCCACCGATGTGCCCGCCGAACAGATCACCTTTTACGACCGGAAGGGCGTGGTCATTCCAGTCTCCGCCATCACCGGCAGCAACGCCGACGCCGTCGTCCGCACCGTCGGCTCGATGGACATCCACATCAGCCTCAATGACGCCAACCCGCTGCCGGCGCACAGCGCGGGCATCTTCCGCTACACCGTCACCCCGCGAGTCGCGCCGGGGGCGAAAATCTCCGCGCACTACGCGAGCGACCCGCTGCGCAAAATCCTGGTCGCCACCGGCGAGGCGGCGACGAAACAGACCTTCATCTACAGCTTCAGCGGGATCAATCCCAACCTCGGCCCGAGCGACCCGAACCAAGGCGCGTACCTCAATTGCGCCGACCTGCAAAAGACCATCCCCGCCACGCCGGACGAGGTCATCATCAAGGTCGTCACCGACATCTCCGCCGACGTGCAGTACCGCAAGACGTACTTCAAGCTGCTGCCCGGCTACATCTTCCCGTACACCTTCTCCATTACGCAGAACGGCGACCTCGACGCGGTCAATTGCGCGTTGAATCTCGTGCTGCCCGCCGGCGTCGAGGCGCTCAACCAGGCGACCACGCCGAACCCGGTGACGCACCTGAACCAGGACACGCAGCCGTACTTCGTCAACCAGCAGGATCAGACCACCGGCACGCCGCTCACCATCACGACGTCTGCCAAAAGCGCCGTGGTCTCGCTCGGCCAACTCTCCGCGCATGCCACCACGCACGTGCGCGTCTGGTTCCGCGTGAAGACGCCGCTCGATCCCGGTCTGAAGAGCTTCGGCCGCGTCGTCTTCCCGGTGAACCCAAGTGTCACCGGCACGCGCGCCGCCACTGGAGCAGGCCCCAACCTCGCGCGCTTCACCGCCGCCGCGCCCGCGCCGGTCGTCCTCGGGACCGCCAAGGTGCCGCAGCCGATTGCGGTCAGCGAGGGCCTGCAGCCCGTTCTGGGCATCGCGCGCAGCTCGCCGTACCTCGTGAATTTCGGCGGCACCCTCACCTACACCATCGTCTTCTCCAACTTCGGCGACGTGGATGCGACCAACGTGGAAATCGGCATGCAGGTGCCGTACGGCGCACAACAAACCGCGGTCTTCCCGATCGATGCCGGCGTCATCAACAAGTACGTCTCGGCCAGCGGCAAGGTCATCGCGTCGGGCAACGACTTCACGCCCAAGCCGGTCACGACCACGCTGCGGACCGACGCCACGATCAAGAAAGGGAGCGGCGACGGCGTGGATATCGTCACCTGGCGTTTCAAGACACTCCCCGCGCACTCCGCCGGCGCGATCAAGCTCCAGCTCAATTGCTTCCCGGCGTTCTTCGACGACTGCATCCGCGACCACTCGCTCTACATCAAGGCCGCCAACGCCCCGCTCTGCACGCTCGCGCCCAACCCCATCGGCACGTGGGTGCAGAAGAAGCCGTTCGACATCTCGAAGTGGGAAGTCCTCGGCTGCTTCACCGAGCACCTCGGCCTGCAGCACGACGCCTCCACGCACGGTATCCTCGTCGATTACGTCACCAGGCTCGATGCCGCCTCGCAAGTGACGGCCGTCGGCGGGCTCGACGGCGTCCACCTGAAAAACGGCGCGCGCATCTTGCAGTTGCAGTCCGACCAAGCGATTGTCATGGCTTCTGAGCGGAACGCCGCCGGCATCGGCCACCTCAGCATCACCGGCCCGAATGCCTCCATCCTCGTCTCCGGCGGCGGGGTCACCGTTGCGAGCGGCGACGCGCGTTCCATCACCATCAGCGATGTCGGCGGCAACGTTGGAGCGCGGACCGCCTCCGACTTGCTCGACCACGCGCAGGACCTCGTCGTCGCCCAGGCGCTCGGCAACATCATCGCCGCCAACAAGGGCAACATGATCGACCAGGATGTCGACGGCAAAGCCCTGCAACTGAGCAATCATCCGGCCGGCGCGCCCGTCGCCATCGGCGCTGCGGCGCCCGGCCTCGTCCGCGCCAACCGCGGCGTCGACGTGACGTCCTCCCAGGGCCTCATCGCCGTCCCCGGCACGCCGATCATCAGCCAGGATGGCAGCGGCATCATCAGCGACAACAGCGAAGGCCTGATCGGCCAGGATGGCTGCGGAATCATCGGGCAGGACGGCAGCGGGCTCATCACCGTCTCGACCGGCGCCCTCGTGAACAAGAACGGCGGCCCGGTGATCTCGAACGACGGCGGCACGATCATCTCGCGCGACACCGCCGGCGTCATTTCCCGCGACGGCGCCGGCGTCATCTCCAACGACGGCGGCACGTTCCAGAACAAATAGCGGCGCCGGGAGCGGCCGAAGTCGGACCGCCCGTCCCGTCCGGTGGAAGTGCGAATTCGGCGGCCGATGATTCCATCTCGCGTGCGCGGGGCCTTGACACCGTGCGCGCGGCCACGAATCCTGAACCTCCCAGATGAGAACCTCCGCTCTGCTTTCGGCTTCATTGCTCGCCCTCGCCCTCCCCTCCGCGCGCGCCGCGGTTGATTTCGAGAAAGAGATCCGCCCCATCCTCGAGTCGAACTGCGTGCGCTGTCACAACCCCAAGGGGACCGACTTGGTGGATGGGCGCACCGATGTCGACCTCTCCACGAAAGAGACGGCCTTCGAGGTGGTCTCGACGATCGTCCCCGGCAAGCCGGAGAAGAGCAAACTCTACACGACGACCATCGCGGCCGACGACGCGAAGAAGGTGATGCCGCCGCGCAACAAGGTGACCAATGCGCTCGACCGGCTCACGAAGGCGGAGACCGATCTGCTGAAGAAATGGATCGAGGAAGGGGCGGCTTGGCCGGACAAGGCGGCGGGGCTCGTCGCCCGCAAGAAAGATGCGGGCTCGGGCAGCGCCGGCGCGGAAGGGGAGATCGTCGCGGACATTTACAAGCGGATCGTCACCAGCCCGCTGCCGGTGACCGAGAAGGAGATGCAGCCTTTCACGACGACGATTGCCGGCTCCGAGGTCGCGTACGAGATGCTCCCGATCCCCGGCGGCAAATTCAAGATGGGGAGCCCCGACTCCGAGGCGGGCCACAAGCCGGACGAAGGGCCGGTGCGCGAGGTGACGATCGCGCCTTTCTGGATGGGCAAATGCGAGGTGACTTGGAACGAGTTCGAGCTCTTCATGTATCCCGACGAGGAGAAGAAGACGCGCGCGGCCAAGCAGCTCGACCCGTCGCTCAACAAGCTGACCGACGCGATCACGCACCCGACGCAGCCGTACGTGGAGATGAGCTTCGGCATGGGCAAGGACGGCTTCCCCGCGATCTCGATGACGCAGCACGCGGCGAACAAATACTGCGAGTGGCTGAGCGCGAAGACCGGGCACTTTTACCGCCTGCCGACCGAGGCGGAGTGGGAGTACGCCGCGCGCGCCGGGACGACGACCGCGTACTTCTGGGGCGACGATCCCGCGAAGGCGACCGAGTACGCCTGGTACGGCAAGAACAGCGATTTCAAGTACCAGAAGGTCGGCAAGAAAAAGCCGAATCCCTGGGGCCTCCAGGACATCCTCGGCAACGTGATCGAGTGGACGCTCGACCAGTACGCGCCGGACGCCTACACGAAAGCCGGCCCGACCAATCCGTGGGTGAAGGCGACGCTCCCTTACCCGCACGTGGCGCGCGGCGGCTCGTGGGATGACGATGACGTGACGAAGCTGCGCGCCGCCGCGCGCCGCGCCTCCGGCCCCGCGTGGAAGATCCAGGACCCGCAATTGCCGAAGAGCATCTGGTATCACACCGACGCGCAGTTCCTCGGTTTCCGCCTCGTGCGCCCGCTGAAAACCCCGACCGCCGAGGAGATGCAGGGGTACTGGAACAGCGGCGTGGAGCGGGATTGAGCGGCGCGCCTGCGATTCGCCGCCCCTTCTTAATCCTAATCCTGCTCCTGCTCATGCTCATGATCTAACTCCCGTCCGGTCTCAGTCGCTCCGACCTATCGAGCAGGAGCAGGAGCAGGAGCAGGAGCAAGATTAGGAGCACCTTCCCCTCCCCCCCAACCACTCACCAACCGAACCTCATGAACGAACCCTCCCGCATCCTCACCCCCGGCCAACTCAGCCGGCGCTCCTTCCTCCAGCGCAGCACCGTCGCGACCGGCGCGGCGCTGCTCAGCACCCTGCCCGTCGAGCGTTACGCCCACGCCGCCGGCTCCGATGAGCTCAAGCTCGTGCTCGTCGGCTGCGGCGGCCGCGGCTCCGGCGCGGCCGGCCAGGCCCTCAGCACTTCCAACCAGGGCGCGGTCAAGCTCGTCGCCATGGCGGATGTCCACGAAGACCGCCTCACCAGCTCGCTCGCCAACTTGACCAAACAACACGGCGACGCGGTCGACGTGCCGAAGGAGCGGCAGTTCCTCGGTTTCGACGCCTTCAAGCAGGCGATCTCGCTGGCCGACGTGGTCATCCTCGCGACGCCCCCCGGCTTCCGCCCGATGCAGTTCGAGGAAGCGGTGCGCCAGGGCAAGAACGTCTTTACCGAAAAACCCGTGGCGACCGATGCCGCCGGCGTCCGCCGCTTCCTCGACGCCGCGAAAGTCGCGAAGGAGAAGAACCTCAAGGTCGGCGTCGGCCTGCAGCGCCATCATGACGTCGGCTATCTCGAGACGATGCAACGGCTGCAGGACGGCGCGATCGGCGACATCACCTCCATGCGCTGCTACTGGAATGGCTCGCGCCCCTGGCAGAAAAAGCGCGCCGATCTCGAGAAAGCGCTCGGGCGTCCCATGAGCGAAATGGAATACCAGATGCGCAATTGGTATTACTTCGTCTGGACCTGCGGCGACCACATCACCGAGCAGCACATCCATAACCTCGACGTGATCAACTGGCTGAAGAAAGGCCACCCGGTCAAAGCGCGCGCCATGGGCGGCCGCGAGATCGATCACGGCGGCACCGATGACGGGGAGATCTTCGACCACTTCGCCTGCCAGTTCGAGTACGAAGACGGCTCGATCCTCAGCTCCGAGTGCCGCCACCAGCTCAACACCTGGAGCAGTGTCTCCGAGCACGCTCAGGGGACCAAAGGCCGGGTCGATATCGGCGGCCACAAGATCACCGGCGAAAACCAATGGCGTTACGCCAAGGGCGAGGGCGCGAAGGACCCGTACCAGCAGGAGCACGACGACTTCTTCGCCGCGATCCGCGCCAACACGCCGTACAGCGAAGCCGAGTACGGCGCGCACAGCACGATGACGGCGATCCTCGGCCGCATGGCCGCGTACTCCGGCAAAGAGCTGGAGTGGGACGCCGCGCTCAACAGCAAAATCGAGATCTTCCCGAAGACCCTCGCCTGGGACGCCGACCCGGGCCCGAAGCCCGGCGCCAACGGGTTTTACGCGCGGGCGATTCCGGGGAAGACGGCGGTGGTGTAAGGGCGTTCTTGGTTCCTGGTTCCTGGTTCTTCGTTGGGCGCGTTCGCGCGCTCAACGGTGGTCCGCACAGTCCTCTGTGCGGTTCCGGCCGGAGCCGCTCAGCCGTTAGTATTCATTAGGCGCAGCCCCGCCACCGTGGCACGGGCGTCCCGCCCGTGGGGCCGGCGGGCGTCTCGCCCGTCGAAACGGAGGCTCACCGTTTTGTGGTGCTCCAATCAGCGGGTAGGATGCCCGCTGGCCCCACGGGCGGGACGCCCGTGCCACGGTGCCGCTCTGCCGCGGTTTTGCATCGTTACGGCTCAGAGACTGAGCGGACCACGCCATCAGATGTTCGCGGCATACGACACGAGCCGGCGGTATTCGCGCAGGATCTCGGTCAGAGCGAGGAGGAACGCCGTGCGTTGCAGGTCGACCGGAGCGTGGTGCGGGCTCTCCAGGACGATCTCAAACGGCGCCGGCGCCACGCCGGGCGGCGAGCTCAGGATGCCGTCGTAGCCGGAGTGGATGATGCCGTCGACGGCATGGAAGCCGTCGATCATCGGGCCCAGGTTGACCGGCAGCGCGGCCTGCGCGGCGGCGAGCGCGGGCTTGAGCAGGTGCTCGGTGAGCGTGTGGCCGCGGGCGAAACCGTACAGGCCGTCGCTCGTGTCGTCGGAGTGCAACGCGATCAGGCCGTCGAACTTCTGCGTCCGCAGCTCGCGCTCGAGGAGGTCGATCTCCGGGTCCGAGGAGCCGCGCCAGAACTCGCGATTGAGGTCGTGCCCGCTGCGCGCGTGGCGGGTGCCATCTTCAAAGCCGGTCGGGTTGCAGAGCGGATAGATATGGATGCGGTAGGCGCGAAACAGAAACGGGTTCGCCTCCATGTAGTTGAGGAAATCGACGATGGCCTCGACCCCCGCCGGCTCGTCGCCGTGGATGCCGGCGAAGATGCCGACGCGGATCGCGGGCTCGCCCGATTCGCCCGCGCCGCGAAACACAATGCGCGGCAGCCAGTAGCGATTGGCGCCGAGGCGCCAGAATCCGATCGAGTCCGCGGTGAGATTCTGGGTGCTCGTGCCGACCTGCTCGAACAGGGGCAGCAGGAGCTGCTTGATCGAGCGTCCTGAAACAGTCGCCCCGGGACGAGAGCCGGCGTCGGCGCGGAAGGAAGATGATGTCATGGCCTGAAAGATCCCTCGCATGGCTGGCGAACGGTGAGGGGAGAGGACGGGCGTGGGAGCCATATGTATACTGGAACAGTATAGAACCATGCACGCAAGCACCTTTTCCTGACGGCGCGGCAGCACCTCGAACAAGCGCATTGGTCCTCGCCGGCCACGGTCTCGTAGGGAATGGTGTGATCGCGGTCGGCCTTTCGCTTCCGGCTCCCCCTCGTCCACGTCTTTCCGACACCCCTATGTGTTCCCTCGGCTCGCTCCTCCTCGCTGTACCGGTCTTTTGTTTAACCTCGATGGCCGCGCTCGCCCTCGACCTCGACCGCGACCCGGCGTGGAGCGAGGCTGACAAAGCCGGGCCGCTGACCGCGGACGAGACGAAGGCGTTCATGAAACAGCTCGCGCAGTTTGTGTTCGAGCATCACATGAAGAAGACCGGGGGTTCGGCGCAGCGGGGGATGACTTATGAGTATTTCCACGTCGCGCGGGCGGGGCAGGTGGATCAATTCATCCAGGGCGAGGCGCTCGACACCATGCACGACGGCTCGTGGTTTGCGGTGGCGATGGTCAATGCGGCGCGCGCGACGGGCGACCCGCTTTACACGGAGATCCTCACGCGCTGGCAGCTTCCGTTTTACCTGAAGATGCTCAATCACTCCGACGAGCTGTTCGACTCGGCGCGGAACGATGCGCGGCCCGACGACCGCACGTGGCAGGGCAACAAGGAGTGGCTCTTGCAGGGGCGCGAGAAGGGTTTCGTGCCGTATTGGTGGGACGACGGCGGCTCGGTCAGCCTCGAAATGGTCGGCCGCAAGGACAAGGACGAGCACGTCAATTTCCCCTCGCACAATGACCTCGCCGGCCGGCCGAATCCGGAGAAACGACTCAGCGGTTATTCGCTCGGCTCGTCGAATCACCTCGCGCAAGATCTCGGAGTGATGCTGCAACAGAGCTGGCTGCTGTTGCATGAATCGATCGATCCGGGCGACCGGAAGCTCACCGCGGAGCTCGTGGAGGCGGCGCGCAATTTGCAGGAGTGCCGCGCACGCCACGGCCAGGCGGGTATCCCCGCCGTACGCGCCGCGCAGGCGCTGACGAGCGGCGATGCGGCGATCCGCAAGTCGCTCCCCGAGACCACCTGGAAGACGGCCGCCACCGCGCGGAACGATTACCGGCGCGCGCTGTTCGAGTTCAAACCCGACGAGCCGGTCTCCTCGCCGGCATTCGCGGACAACCAGGCGTATATCTATTACAGCGGCATCGCGCGCGAAGGGACGTTCAATGAGCCGCTGGCGTTCCTCTTGACGTACGACGCTTTCACGCTGCCAAAGCTCTATCAACTCTACAGCGACGACAGCCCGGTGCCGCCCGGCATCAATGTCTTCGACTTGTATCCCTACAAATTCGTCAACGGCAAGCCGGTCGATCTGCGTTCCCAGCGCAAAGGCCCGAGCGGGCGGCCGAAGCCGATCGGCTCGCGCTTCGGTCCGCAAAACATGGGCGTCTGCGGCTGGGCCTTGCAGGCGCTGAAGGCGCATCCCGGATTGTGGGATCGGGCGAAGGAGCAGATTACCGTGCCGAATTACTTCCCGTCCGCCACCGAGGCCGAAGTGCGCGCCGCGCTCGAGCGCGAGCTCGGCGCAGGGCTGCGCACCTGGCAGGCGATCTTCCAGGCGAAAGGCTACATCCCCACCGGCCTCGGCACCGGCAGTTGCGGCGCGGGTTTCAATTGGGACGAGTTGTCCGACACGGGCGGTTACGCGCATCTCATCAGCGCCGGCGCGCAGTGGGTGAACTACCTCGAAGGGAAGCGGGACTGGGAGTTGCACCAGCTGCCCGGCGGTCCGCCGCGCTGAGGTTCGTAGTTCCGCCTTTAGGCGGGGAGAGGCGCGTTGGCAGGAGGCGTTTTGGATGATCGGACGCGCCGCCCGAAGGTCGCGCCCGGCCGCCTGAAGGCGGGACTACGAACCCGGAAGGAATTCGCCTTGACTATCGCCGCCGCCGGTATACCGATGCCGCGGTTTTTTCCTCCCCTTTGATCAATCTGCCGAGAACGTGGGTGTCGGTCCTATGGTTGCTGGCCTGCCTCGGCGCCGGAACCCTGGCGCACGCCCAGGACACGGCGTTCATCTTCAACAGCGACGCCGGCGATTACGTGGGCAAGGGAAAGCAGGGTACGCTTGCGCCGCCCGGCGCACGGCTGACGGCGAGCTTCACGCGCGCGGGAGGAACCGTGATGAACGTCTACGATCAAGGATGGCTGACGTGGTCGCTGCGGTTCACCATGCCGCTGGGAGCGGTGCCGAGCGCCGGCGTCTACCCGTTGAAGGGGTGGGTCCAGGATGGCAGCCTCGGGCGCCTCATCATCAACACGCAAGGTCAGTCCTCCGGAGGCTGGTACGACAATTTCGCCGGCACGGTCGAGATCAAGAAGGCGATCTTCGATGCTCAGGGGCTCGCGGCCCTTTGGCTGACGGTCGATGTGCGCTACTTCGGCACGCCGAACTTTCACGGTGAGTTTCGGTGGAACAGCGATTCGCAGGCGGCGAGCGTCAACCAAGCCCCTCAGGCCGCCTTCACACTCCCGGAGTCGGTGGACGCCGGGACGCCGCTCTCGCTCCAGCCGGCCATCACCGATGACGGTCTCCCCGCGGGGAGCCCGGTGCAGGCGCATTGGGAGATCCTCGGGGCCGGCGCCGCCTACGGCACTTTTGCGGACGCCGATGCGGCGGCGACGACCGTGACCTTTCGCGAGCCCGGGAACTATACGCTGCGCCTGCGCGTGAGTGACGGGGAGAAGGAGGACGTGGTCGAGCGAGCGATCCGGGTGGACTCGCCACTGGGCCGCAACCTGCTCCACGTCATCAATGCGCCCGCCGTCCTGAGGGCGGGCGCCGAGGTGGTCCAGACGTACCGCTGGCTTTTCTCGAATCACCTGGACTCCACCGGATACACGGACTTCCAGAAGCTGAACGACTACTGGGCGGTCGGCACCTCCTCGGGCACCAGCGCGCTGGTGACGCCGGGCGCTTACGATTCCACGTCGGCTTCGAGCGCCGTGCCCCGGCTCAGGCTCGGCAACGTTTATACCCTGGGGCAGCCGCTGGTGACGACGAAGTTCGAGGTGCGGCAGGGCACCCGGATTCTGGACGGCGATCGCTACGGCGCGTTCTGGGCCACGTTTCCCATCTACGGGCTGGAGGATGATCCGGTCGCGCTGGGAGAGTTTCGCTACAACATCCCCGCCGAGACCGTGGCCGGCGCCGCTCCCGTGGTCGATGCCGGGCAGGACCGCGTCTTCACCCGCCTGAGCGAGCGGCGGCTGCACGGCGCCGCGCTGGCCATCACGGGGGCGAGCGACGCGCCGCTGCAAACGCAATGGCAACTCGTCAGCGGGCCGGGCGAAGTCGCCTTCACCGACGCCACGGCGCCCGAGACCGATGTGGCCTTGACCGCCCTCGGCACCTATGTGTTCCGGCTGACCGCGACGCAGGGGGCCGTGAGCGCGGCGGACGAGGTGACGGTGGAGGTCACCGATCGCGAAACCTCATTGGTCATGCGCGATTACCGCCTGCCCCCGGCCGAGGCCGCGCAGTATCTCACCCTGCAAGACTGGGCATTTCACGTGCAGTCCTTCACGCCCGACACCGTCGTGATCGCGGTGGACCGGCGGCATCCGGGAGCGAATCCATCGCCGCAGGATCACCTCTGGCTCACGTTTTCCACGGGGACCGCCGAGCCGCTGAGCGCGAAGGCCTGGTTCGATACGGTCAGCCCCGCCGAGACCGGCGTTCGGCTGTCCGTTTGTCCCCCCGATTACGCCAACGTCTTCGTTGGTCAATTCGCGATCAAGGATCTGCAAGTAGACGCGGCGGGCAACCTTCAGGTTTTCCGGGTGTCCTTCACCCAATTCGAGACCGATCTTTCGAGCCGGCGCGAGGAGCTGCCGCTGGAGGGCGAACTGCGCTGGCGGGCCGATGTGAGCCACGATGGCCCGAACCTGCCGCCGCGCGTTTCCGCCGGTCCGCCGCAATACGTCGTCAGCGGATCGACCGCGAAGATGGCGGCCTCGGTCCAGGACGATCTCCTGCCGGTCGGGCGCTCGCTGGATTTGCGCTGGGAAACCGTGAGCGGGCCGGGCACCGCGACGGCCGACGGGCCGAATCCCCAGTCCATCGTCACCTTTCCCAAGCCCGGCATCTATGTCCTCCGCTACACCGCCTCGGACGGCGAATACACGTCGAGCGACGAAGTCACCATCGTGGTGGGCTCGGCCACGCAGACCTATCGCGGCTTCCTCACGAAAGGGAACGTCATCCTGGGCTCATTCCAGGCGGTGGTGACGGCGACCGGCCACTTTACCGCGCTGCTCAACGTCAACGGGGCGAAGTTGCCGCTGGCGGGGACCTTCGCCGGCGGAGAGTGGTACACCGTGCGGTACGACACCACGATCCACCTTTACCGTCCCGCCGACAACGGTCCGATCACCGGCGATCTCGACAGCCTCGACGATCACTATCATATGGTGTCCGCTCCGACCTCGGAGACGTACCTGCGCGCCACGCAGCAAACCTCGCCGTACACCGGCGCCTACACCTGGCTGACCGATGTGCCGACGGCGGGCGCGGGGCCGCTTGGGTTCAACTACGGGACCGCCCGCGTGAATGCCAATGGAAGCTGCGCGATGGTGGGGCATCTCTCGGACGGGAAGACGCTCTCCTACGGCGGCTGGGTCGACCTGGCGGGAATGGTGCCGCTCGTCTGGACGATCCCGCACGTGGAACTGATGGCGGGGACGGTGCAGTTCGCCCGCCGACCGTTGAACGGGATCAGCATGGCGGGCTCCCTCCCGTGGTCGCGCGCGCCGCAGCCGCGCGATCCCCGCTTCGGCCTTGGCTTCGGCTATGTGACCAGACTCCTGGGCGCGCGCTATGTCGCGCCGGCCGCCGGTTTGAATGCCGCCACTCTGCAGAAGGGCGCGATCGGGCTCTCGATCAACAGTTGGGCCGACGCATGGGGACCGCGCCACGACGACCGGACGCTCCAGGCCTCGGGCGCCGTGAGCATCGGGAAGGGCTTGCAGATGAGCGTCGATCGGCGCAACGGCCTCTTCAGCGGCGTCCTGCTCGATCCGAAAGGCAAGGTGCGTCATTTCGGCGGCGCCTTGCTGCAAGGGCTGAACGCCGGCGGCGGCAATTTTCTCACGGACTCCGGCGGCGGAGTCGTGCAAGTAACGACACCCGTCCCCTGACTCGATCTGCTCGGGGCGGAAAAAAAGCGAGGGGGCAGGCGGGCCGTGGCTCGGCACCTGCTTGGTCACGCCTGCGTTATGGAAAAAACAAAAATTCTAGTAGTGGACGACGACCCCAAGCTCTCCCGCCTCGTGAAGCTCTTCCTCGAGAAGACCAAGCTCTATGAGGTCATCGAGGAAAACCGCTCCAGCCACGCGGTCGAGACGGCGCGCAGCGTCCGACCCGCCGCCATCCTGCTCGATGTCGACATGCCCGGCAAAGACGGCGGCGAAGTCGCGCGCGACCTTTCGAAGGATCCGCAGCTTTGCGCCAAGCCGATCATGTTTTTCACCTCGCTCATCTCGACCGCCGAGGCCGGGAAACGCGAGGTGATGCGCGGCGGCCTGCCGTTCCTGGCGAAGCCGGTGAACCCCGTCGCGCTCGTGGAGGCCGTCGCCCGCTTGTTGCATCCCCTGGCGGCTTAGTCGTTCGCGGCCTCAAATCCACGGGAGGTAACGTGCAAACCACTCGATCTTCAGCTCCCGGCGACGCGGAGAAGCGCGCCCGCGTCCTGATCATCGACGATCAGCCCGCCAACATCACGCTGCTGGAAGCGGTACTCCAGCGCTTGGGGATCACCGCCATCCGCGGCCTCACGGACTCGCGCCTCGCCCTCGATGCGCTGCGCGAATTCGAGCCGGATCTCATCCTGCTCGATCTCAACATGCCGTACCTCAGCGGCATCGATCTGCTCCAGATGTTCGGCACGATCATCCCGAAGGACGAATACCTGCCGATCCTGGTGCTGACCGGCGAGACCGATCCGGCGTCGAAGCTGCGCGCGCTTTCCTCCGGCGCCACCGACATGGTCGGGAAGCCGTTCGTCACCGCGGAGGTGATGATGCGCATCCGCAATCTCCTGCGCGCCCGCTTCCTCCATCTCGAGGTGCAAGACCAGAAGGAAGTGCTGGAACAGCGCGTGACCGAGCGCACGGAGGAGCTGAGCAGAGCGCTGGCCGAACTCAAGGCCTCCGAGGAGCAAATGATGCGGCAGGTGCGGCTCCACGCTTTCAGCGAAATGGCCGGCGGCGTGGTCCACGATTTCAACAACGCGCTGATGGCGGTCATCGGCTACAGCGAGCTGCTGCTCGGCGATCCCGCGATGCTGGACGATCGCACGACCGTGGTGGAGTGCCTGCAGACGATGAACATTGCCGGGCGCGACGCGGCGCACGTGGTGAGCCGGCTCCGCGATTTCTATCGGCCGCGCGACATCGGCGATCTGATCGCGCTGCTCGACCTCAACGAAACGCTCGAGCAAGCCGTCGCGATCACGCAGCCGAAGTGGAGCAACGACGCGCTCGCCAGCAGCCGCACGATCCAAGTGCAGCTCGACCTGGAAAAGCTGCCGCTGCTCAACATCAACGAGGCGGAGCTGCGCGAGCTCGCGACGAATCTCATCTTCAACTCCGTCGACGCGATGCCGCGCGGAGGCACGATCACCATCCGCAGCCGGCGCCATGAAATGGGCGCGCTCATCGAGTTTTGCGACACCGGAATCGGCATGCCCGAGGACGTGCGCAGCCGCTGCCTGGAGCCGTTCTTTTCGACCAAGGGCGACAAGGGGACGGGGCTCGGACTCTCGATGGTGTTTGGCATTGTGAAACGCCACAGCGGCCGCCTCGAGATCGCGAGCACGGTCGGCCGCGGCACGACGTTCTCGATCTACATTCCCTTCGTCGACGTGGAAGCAGAACGCCAGGCCGCGGAGTGTCCCGCGCCGGAGAAACCGCTGCGCATCCTGCTCGTCGACGACGAGCCGGTGACGCGCGACGTGGTCACGCGCTATCTCCAGATGGACGGGCACGCGGTCACCGCCGTCTCCAGCGCGCTGGCTGCCCTGACCG
>DASYIS010000207.1:0-2450 GCA_035997375.1 Chthoniobacteraceae bacterium | reverse complement strand
CGCGTGCAGCGCGCCCTTGGCCGCGACGTAGCCGCTCGTGCCGCCCTGGCCGGTGCTCGCGCACTTCGTGCCGATGTTCACCACGCAGCCGCGGCCGGCGATCAGCGCGTCCAGGCAGGCCTGCACGAGGACGAAAGCATGCACCACGTTCTTCTCCAGCGAGGCGCGGACCTCGGCCGTCGTCGCGCGCAGGCCGACCTTGTCGTTCACCCCGGCGTTGTTGATCACGCCGTCGATGCGTCCGTATTTCAGCAAGGCGGCGGCCACCGCGGCGCGGACCTCGGCTTCATCGGTCATCTCACAGGAGAACGCATCGGCCCGCTGCCCGCCGCCGCGCAGCTCGGTGACGAGCCGGTCCGCCTCGTCGCGATTCCGGCCGAGGATGCAGGCCACGGCGCCTTCCGCCGCCAAGCTCCGGGTGACGGCCTCGCCGATCCCCTTTGCGCCGCCGCTCACGAGCATGACTTTGTCCTGGAGGCCGAGGTTCATCGAGCGAAGGCGAAACCTTAGCCTGCGGCCGGCGGGGGTCAACGCTGCGCGACCGTTGACTCAACGTCCCGGAAGCCGAGCCTCGCGCCATCCGGCGCGCGCGATCTCTTGGCGGCCCGTCCTTCCGGGGTTGAAACGGAGGCGAACCGCGATCAGGTTTACGCCACCGATGACGACGACCGACTCCGAATACCTGCTGCTCTTCCGCAACACGCAGCTCGAAAAGCGCCTTCCGGCCGATGAGCTGAAGGAGGCGATGGGCCGGCTGAATGAATGGCTCGGGCGCTGGTCGGACCGCGGGCGGATGACCGGCGGGCAGCCGCTCGGCGACGAGGGCCGCGTGATCTCCGGAGCGAAGCAGCGGCTGGTGGCGGACGGCCCGTACGCGGAGACGAAGGAGGCGGTCGGCGGTTACGTGATCGTGCTCGCGGCCGATCTCGACGAGGCGACGAAGATCGCGGAGGAGTGGCCGCTCCTCGACTTCGGGGCGACGGTGGAAGTCCGGCCGATCCGGCCTCAATGCGCGTCGATGGAGCAGAGCGGGATGCGGCTCGTCGAGCTCGGGGCGGGGCGGCCGTGAGCGAGGTTTCGCAGCTCGCGGAGCGGCTGTTTCGCGAGGAAGCCGGCAAGCTGATTGCGACGCTGACGCGGCTGTTTGGCGTGGGCCATTTGCAGCTCGCGGAAGACGTGGTGCAGGAGGCGCTGGCGAAGGCGCTGCGGCTCTGGCCGTTCTACGGCGTGCCGCAAAATCCCGCGGCGTGGTTGACGCAGACGGCCAAGAATCTCGCGCTCGACGTGCTGCGGCGCGAGAAGACGTTTGCCGGCAAGGAGGCCGCGATCGTCGCGTGGATCGAGCAATCGACCAGCGGGCCGGCGCGGGATGAGGCGGGTTTTGACGAGAACGAAATCCGCGACGATCGGCTGCGGATGCTGTTCGTCTGCTGTCATCCGCATCTGCCGCAGGAGGCGCAAGTCGCGCTCGCGCTGAAGACGCTGTGCGGCTTCGACACGATGGAAATCAGCAAGGCGTTTCTCACCACGGAGGCGTCGATTGCGAAGCGGCTCACGCGGGCCAAACAGCGGCTGCGCGACGATGGCATTCCCTTCGAAATCCCGACCGGCGCGAACCTCGCCGCGCGCCTGCAGGCGGTGCTGCAAACGCTCTATCTGCTGTTTAACGAAGGCTACAAGGCCTCCGGCGGCGAGCGGTTGGTGCGCGAGGAGTTGTGCTTCGAGGCGATCCGGCTGATGACGTTCCTGGTCGAGCATGCGGCCGGCAATCAGCCCTCCGCCAATGCGCTGCTCGCGCTGATGCTCTTCTCCGCCGCGCGGCTCGGGACGCGCTGCGATGCCGAGGGCAACCTGCTCCGGCTCGACGAGCAGGATCGCTCGCATTGGGACCAGGCAATGATCGTCCGCGGGATGGAGCACCTGACGCGCTCGGCCGCCGGCGACGCGCTGAGCGAGTATCATCTGCAAGCCGGCATCGCGGCCTGCCACTGCGCGGCGCGCGACGCGTCCTCGACCGACTGGCCGCAGATTCTCGCGCTGTACGATCGGCTGGTGGAGATCGACGGTTCGCCCGTGGTCGCGCTCAACCGCGCCATCGCCGTCGCGAATGTTTCCGGGCCGGCCGCGGGGATGGCCGCGGTCGAAGGGATCGGTCAGCGGGAGAAGCTGGAGAGCTATCACTTGCTTTATGCGGTGCTCGGAGACTTCGAGTTTCGCCTCGGCCGCAAGCTCGCCGCCGCCGGGCATTTTCGACGCGCGCTGGAGTTGGCAGACACGAAATCGGAGCAGGCGTTTTTGGAGAAGCGGTTGCGGGAGTGTGAGGCGGGTGGGTGAGGGCCCGGGGAGCACACGCGCCCCGCGTGTTCTGCCCGGCGCCCTCGCCGGGCAGTCTTCAACACGCTGCGGGTGGAAACTCTGCAAACGGTCTGCTGCGCACAACGGGATTCGGC
>DASYIS010000206.1:0-6096 GCA_035997375.1 Chthoniobacteraceae bacterium | reverse complement strand
AGTGCGGTAGCGCCATCCCGAGTGCCTCGGCGACGACTTGCGAAGTCGCGGCCGTCCCGAGAAATTGACAGCCGCCGCCCGGCGAAGCGCACGCGCGACAGCCCAGCTCCGCCGCCTGCTGCAGCGTGAGGACGCCGCGGGAAAAGCGCGCGCCGATCGTCTGGATGGTGCCCGCGTCTTCTCCCTGCGTCGGCGGCAGCGTGACGCCCCCGGGCACGAGCACGCAGGGCAGGTTCCGCGCGCCGGCCAGCGCCATCATCATCGCGGGCAGCCCCTTGTCGCAGGTGCCGATGCCGAGCACGCCCGCGCGGCGCGGCAGCGAGCGGATGAGCCGGCCGAACACCACCGCCGCGTCATTCCGATAGGGCAGGCTGTCGAACATCCCGTGCGTCCCTTGCGTTCGTCCGTCGCACGGGTCGGAGCAATAGGCCGCGAACGGCACCATGCCAAGCCGGCGGAACTCGCGCGCCGCCGCCTCGACGAGCAGCCCGATTTCCCAATGCCCCGTGTGGTAGCCGAGCGCGATCGGCGTCCCATCCGGCGCGCGCAGACCGCCTTGCGTGGAGAGAATGAGAAACTGTTTCCCCGCCGCGCCCGCGGGCTCCCAGCCCATCCCGACATTCTGGCTCAGCCCGAAGAGATCGCCGCTCGGGCTTTGCCGCAGCATCTCCTCCGTCAGCGGCAGCGCCCCCGCCGGCCCCGGCGCGCGGGTGCGGATTTCAAGCAGCGGTGCGTCGGCGGGGAAGAGGTTCACGGTGCATCAGCCTACAACGAGAGGCGCTCTGTGGGTCCACGAAATAGACGAAAAACACGAGGCGGCCTCCGGGTTCGGCTTCCCGCCCTCAGGCCTGAAGGCGGAACTTCGAACGTGCTTCCCGCGCGTCGGCCGGCGTGCCAGCATCGCCTTTGCGATGAGCTTCACCGACCGCCTCCAAAAGCAGCCGCGCGCGCTGATCTTCATCGAGGCCATGCTGCTGGTGGGCCTCGTCGGGTACGTGGATTTCGTGACCGGGTACGAAGTGAACGTTTATCTCTTCTACTCCATCCCGATCCTGGCGGCCGTCTGGTTGCTGGGTCGGAACGCCGGCCTGTGGATCTCGATTTTCAGCGCCGCCGTCTGGAGTATCGCCGATGTCGTCTCCCGCGGCTCCGAGCTGACCGGAGAGCATTTCTGGAACATTTCGGTGCAGTTGTTTTTCTTTCTCTTCATTGTGCTGAGCGGCGCCGCCTTGAAGGGCCAGCGCGACGAGAGCCGGGCGCGGGTGGCCCTCCTCGAGCGCTTTCGGACGCTCGCGCAGATCTCGCCGGTCGGCATTTTCCGGGTCAGCACCGCGGGCAGCCTGGTCTATGTCAACCAGCGCTGGCGGCAGATCGCCGGCCTGGAAGAATCCGACGGACTGCCGCCGCGCTGGACGGACCCGTTTCATGCCGACGACCGCGACCGCGTGGCGGCCGAGTGGGCGCGGGCGACGGCCGGGAACAAGACGTGCGACTTCGAAGCGCGCTTCCGGCATGCCGACGGCCGCACCGTCTGGGTGCTCGGGCAGGTGGCGCCGGAGCGCGAGGCCGCGGGGGGCGTCGCCGGCTACGTCGGCGCGATCACCGACATGACGGAGCTGCGCCGACTGGAACGCGAGGTCCTGGAAATCAGCGACCGCGAGCGGGCGCGGCTCGGGCAGGAATTGCACGACGATCTCTGCCAGACGCTGGTGGCCATCCAGTACTCCGCGACCGCGATGACGCGCGAGCTCACGACCGTCGCGCCCGGCCTCCTCGCGCGGTCGGGAGAGCTCGTGGAGATGCTGAAGAGCGCCGTGGTGGACGCGCGGCAGATGGCCCGCCGCATCTTTCCGGTGAACCTCGACCAGGCGAGCCTGATGTCGGCCCTCCTCGAGCTGACCGAGCGGTCGTCCCGCTATTTCGGGATCGTCTGCCGTTTCGATTGTCCCGTGCCGGTCCTGATCGAGGAGAACTCGACCGGCTCGCATCTCTTTCGCATCGCCCAGGAGGCGCTCAGCAATGCCGTCCGCCACGGGCACGCCACCGGGATTACGATCAGCCTGGTGGCGGAGCCGCCTTACCTCACCCTGACCGTCCTCGACAACGGCGTCGGCCTGCAGCCCTCGGCCGGCGAGCCGGCCGGCATCGGCATGCATATCATGAAGTATCGCGCGCAAATGATCGGCGCCACGCTCGCCATCGAGCCCCGGCCGGAGGGAGGGACGCTCGTCCGCTGCATCCTGCGCCAGGGCGGAAGCCGCCTGCGTTCCCTCGTCGATGCTTCCAACCACCACCATTCCGTGCATGCAGCCTAAATCGAAAATCCGGGTGGTGCTGGTGGAGGACCATCCCATGGTGCGGGAGCATCTGGCCCATCTCCTTTCGCTGGAGCCGGACATGGCCGTCTGCGGCGAGGCGGACAACATTCAGCAAGGCCGCCAGATCATCGAGAAACTGCGGCCCGACATTGCGCTGGTCGATATCACGCTCAAGGGATCGAGCGGGCTGGAGCTGATCAAGGACCTCAAGGCGATGGGGATCGGCGTGCCGATCCTGGTGCTCTCCATGCACGACGAAGCGCTCTACGCCGAGCGGGCGCTCCGTGCGGGCGCCCGCGGTTACATCACGAAATCGGAAGCCTCGGAGGAAGTGATGAACGCGATCCGCCAGGTGCTGGCCGGCGGGGTCTACGCGAGCCCGCACTTCGCCTCCCAGCTGTTGAAAAACCTCGTCGAAACCGGCAAGCCGCGGCACGCCCCCGCCCTCAGCGAGCTCAGCGACCGCGAGCTGGAGGTCTTCCATTTGATCGGCCAAGGCCGGACCACCCAGGAGATCGCGATGACGCTCAACCTCGGCGCCAAGACGGTGGACAGCTACAAGGCGCGGCTGAAAGAAAAGCTGAACCTGAAGAACGCCGCCGAGCTCTCGCACCAGGCCGCGAACTGGGTGCGCGACCTGGCATTGCGCGACGCGGACCGGGGCGCGGACGGCCCCGGGAGAGGGCCGGCGAGCTAGGCGGGCGACCCCGCACAAGACGATCTCAGTAGCAACCCGAGGCGCGGGATCAGCCTTCAGCCGCTCAACGCTCCGCCAGCAGCCCGTGCCACATGCGGGGAGGGGACTTCGTGCGAAACCTTGGTATATGAAAACACTCATCGTTTCACTCATCGCCGCGCTCCCACTCACCCTGGGCGCGATCGAAGAAAAAGGAGACAAATCTCTGACCGCGAAAACGACAGCCACGCTGGAAAAGGCGGGTGAGAAAACGGCGGCCACGTTGGAGAAGGCCGGCGAGAAAACCAAGGAGGCGGGAGAGAAGGTGATCGACGGGACGAAGAAGGTGGCCTCGACGGCGGTCGACGCGATCACGCCGGACGCCGACGCGCACAAGGTCGACGTGAAACTCGGCGAGGGCCGCCTGGACCTCCCGAGGAAACTGTCGCCCGGCAAAACGGGGTTCGTCATCCACAACAACGGCAAGGTGGATCGCAACTTCGAGATCCAGGGCGAGGGGATCGACAAGAAACTCTGGCTGAGCGTCCCGCCCAATGAGACGAAAGTCCTCCACGTCGACCTGAAGCCCGGCAGCTACAAGGCCTTCTGCCCCGACCAGAAGGGGATGTCGGCCGAGATCAGCGTGAAGTAACTCAGCACGGCGCTGCCACAACGAAGGGCGACCGGAAACGGCCGCCCTTTCCGCGCAACGACACGGGCGGGGCAGGGGAGTTCAGCGTTTCGGAGCCGCCTTGTGGCAGGAGCCGGAGCGCTTCAGCTCGTCGCAGCTCGCCTCGATCCGCACCACCTTGTTCGAGGGCGAAAAGCCGAGGCGCTTGGTGATGCAGTTCTCCAGCGTCTCCATGTTGCGGTCCTCGAACTCGACGATCCGGTCGCAGTCGGTGCAGATGAGGTGGTTGTGCCCCGGATGATCGACGTAGTTCGGATCGTAGAACTTGAAGTCCTTGCCGAAGTCCATCTCCTTCAGCAACCCGCTCGCGACGAGGAGCGGCAGCGTGCGATAAACGGTGGCGCGCGACACCGAAGGCTCGATGGCGCGGGCGCGGGTGAGCAGGTCCTCGGCCGTGAAGTGATCCGTCGTCGAAAACGCCGCCGAGATGATCGCGTCGCGCTGGATCGTCCGGCGCAGGCCTTTCTTTTCGATGAAATCGTAAATGCGATCGTGGACCTCGGCCTGCATAGGGAATGGGCAGTCTAGCGCAGTTTGGCGGAGAGTGAAGACATTAAAGGGCTCGCTCTTGAACCGCAACGGCCCAGCCCTTATGGATGAGACACGCATGCGTTCCCTCCCGCAATCCGTCCTGACCCTGATCGTTCTCGTGATCGGAGGCGGTGCCCTGCGTGCGGCGGAGGCGGTTGATTTCCAGCGAGAGGTCCAGCCGATCCTCGAGCGCGCGTGCGTGCAGTGCCACGGGCCGGAGAAGCAAAAGGGAAAACTCCGACTCGACAGCGGCGAGGCGCTGCACAAGGGCGGGGAAAACGGCGCGCCGATCACGCCCGGCAAGCCGGAGGAGAGCGATTTCTACCACCGCATCACGCTCGACGCGGGGCACGAGGACGTGATGCCGCCGAAGGGCAAAGCCGAGCACCTGAGCGCCGCCGAAACCGAGGTGCTGAAACGCTGGATCGCCGAGGGCGCCGCGTGGCCAAAAGGCGTGGTCGTGATCGCCGCCAAGGCTGCTGGCGCGATGTCGGTGGGACCGGCGCCGACCGCGGCCGAGCGCGCCGCGCGGACGGAGTTGGCAAAATACGGCGTGCGCGTGCGGCCGCTGGCGGGCGGATTGAATTGGGTGCGCGTGAGTTTCCGCGGCGCCGCGGACGACTTGCCGGATGACGTCTGGCCGAAACTCGCGTTGGTCTTGAACACCGTCGAGCTCGACCTCGGCGGAACCAAGGTGAGCGACGAACAGCTCGCGCCCGTCGCGGCGCTGGCGAATCTCACCGTGCTGAACCTCTCGCAAACGCCGGTGGGCGACGCCGCACTGGAGCACGTTGTGAAGCTCGAAAAGCTGACGACGCTCAATCTGTACGGCACGCGGATCACCGATGCCGGCCTGGCCAAGCTCACGCAGTTGAAGGGGCTCCGGCAGCTCTACCTCGCGGGCACCGGCGTCACCGCGACCGGCGTGGCGGAACTGAAAGCGGCCTTGCCGAAACTGCGCGTGGACGAGGGGACCGAGTTCGCGGAATTGACGAAGCCCCCGCCGGCGGCCACGCCCAAGCCGCCGGAGCCGGCGAAGTAGGCAGGCTTGCCGCCGCAGGCGGCACGGCCTGGGGAGCGCACGCGCCCTCGCGTGCTCGATTCGGCGCCCTCGCCGAATCGTCGCGCGCAAGTTGAGCTTCCAAGCGACGAGCGGATGTATGCGGAGCGCCGGCCGTTCGGCGGGGGCGCCGACCGGAGCACGCGGGGCGCGTGCGCTCCCCGGACTGCGTGCTGCGCACGCGTCTACCGCGGCCCACGCCGTGCCCTGCTAATCCGGGATCTCCTTCCGATGCACCCACACGCTGTTGATCAGCCCGAGCGCGAACATCAACAGCACCAGGAACGTTCCACCGTACGAAATGAGCGGGAGCGGCAGTCCGGTGATCGGCATGAGCGCGATCGTCATTCCGATGTTTTGGTAGCAATGAAAGAAGATCTGCGCGGTGAAGCCGGTGGTGATGATGAGTCCGTACTCGTCCGCCGACTGATGCGCGGTGAGCAGGCAGGCGAGGAGCAGAACGGCGAACAGCGAGATGAGAAACACGCCGCCGACGAAGCCCCACTGCTCGGCGATTGCCGTGAAAATGTAATCCGTATGCACCGTGGTGCCCGGGATGAATCCCTGCTCGACCTGCGTGCCCGTCGCCTTGAATCCCTTGCCCGTAAAGCCGCCGGAGCCGATTGCGATCAGCGATTGGTTGATCGCCCAGCCGGCGCCGAGGGCGTCGATCGAGGGGTCGGTGAACGCCACGATGCGCTGCCGCTGATACGGTTTCAGCGCGAAATTCAGCGTCAGCGGCAGGGCGATGCCGAAGCCGATGACGCAGAGCGCGATCATGTAGCGCTTCGGGATCCCGGCGACGAAAAGCATCGCCATG
>DASYIS010000205.1:0-10552 GCA_035997375.1 Chthoniobacteraceae bacterium | reverse complement strand
TCGCCGCGCTCGGCGGAAGACCGGTTGCTTCGCGAATCGACACGACGAAGGGCGCCGCCGCATCATGGCCGCATGTTTCCCGCCCGGCTCTTCCGTCTCGCTGTGGTCTTCGTTTGCCTGGCGCTGCGATCGGCGGCGGCGCTGACGCTGTACGTTTCACCTGCCGGGAACGACGCGTGGAGCGGGCGGGTCGAGCAGCCGAATGCCGCGAAATCCGACGGTCCCCTCGCCTCGCTCACCGGCGCGCGCGATGCGTTGCGCAAGCTCCGTGCAGCCGGAGCGCTCGAGCCGGGCGATGTGCATGTCGTGGTCGCGGCCGGCGAATACACGCTGACCGCACCGCTCGTGCTGGAGCCGCAGGACAGCGGCACGGCGGGGCAGGCGGTGATCTTCGAAGCCGCGCCGGGAGCGCGCGCGGTGTTCTCGGGCGGGCGGAAGATCACGGGCTTTCGGCCGGTGGCGGGCGGGCTCTGGCAGGCGGAGGTGCCGGGCGGCGACAAGTGGCGTTTCGAGCAGCTCTGGGTGAACGGCCGGCAGGCGACACGGGCGCGGACACCGAATGCGGATTACTTTCAGGCCGTGTCTGCGGCAAGCGAACCGGTGGCCGGCGTGCCGCTCGCGGGCCCGCTGGAGAAGACGGCGCTCAATCTGCGCCCGGAGGATTTGTCGACGCTCGCGGGCATTTCCGACGAGGATCTCAACGAGGTCAATGCGGTCATCTACCACTCGTGGAATACGTCGCGGCACCGGTTGGCGGGCTTCGATCCGGACCGCGGCACGCTGCAATTCACCGGGCCGGCGCGGTGGAATTTCTTTCAGCTCGAGCCGTATCATCGCGTCGTTTTGGAGAACTACCGCGCGGCGCTCGATGCGCCCGGCGAGTGGTTTCTCGATCGCGAGGGGCTGCTCTTCTATATGCCGCGGCCGGGCGAGGATTCGACAAAGACGGTCGCCGTCGCGCCGGCGATCCCGCGCTGGATCGAGCTGCGCGGCGACCCGGAGGCGGGACGCTTCGTAGCGCACGTGGAGTTTCGCGGGCTCGCGTTTGCGGACTCGCAATTCCTCCTGCCGCCGGCGGGCTTCAGCGACCCGCAGGCGGATGCCAGCCTGGGCGCGGCGATCGAGGCGGATGGCGCGCGCCATGTCGTCTTCGAGAATTGCGACTTCTCGCGCACGGGCAACTACGTCCTCTGGTTTCGCCACGGCTGCCACGACTCGCGCGTGACGCATTGCCACCTGCATGAGATGAACGCGGGCGGCGTGAAGATCGGCGAGACGGCGGTGCCGAAAACCGAGGCGGGCCGGACCGATCACGTCTCGATCGAGAACAACATCATCCAGGGCGGCGGCCGCTATTTCAATGGCTCCATCGGCGTCTGGGTCGGGCACAGCGGCGACAACGCGATCGTGCACAATGACATCGGCGACTTCTATTATTCGGCCGTGTCGCTCGGCTGGGTGTGGGGCTTCAAGCCGAGCCTCGCGGTGCGCAATCGCGTCGAGTGGAATCACCTGCATCATCTCGGCTGGGGCGTGCTGAGCGACCTCGGCGCGGTCTACACGCTCGGGCCGGCGGCCGGGACGGTCGTGAGCCACAATCGCGTCCACGACATCGCCTGCTATTCGTATGGCGGCTGGGGGCTGTATCCCGATGAAGGGAGCACCGGCCTCGTGCTGGAGGACAATCTCGTCTATCGCACCGAGTCGGGCGGCTTCCACCAGCACTATGGAAAGGAGAACCTGGTGCGGAACAACATCTTCGCCTTTGCGCGCGAGTGGCAGCTCCGCCACAGCCGCGTCGAGGATCACCTCGCCTTCACGTTCGAGGGGAACATCGTCCTCTGGGATGAAGGCAAACTGCTCGGGCACACCGACGCCGCGTGGCAGGGGACGCAGGTGAAGCTCGGGCGTAATCTCTATTGGCGCACCGACGGCAAGGACTACGAATTCGCCGGGAAGTCGCGCGCCGCGTGGCTCGCCAGCGGGCAGGACGCCGGCTCGGTGTTTGCCGATCCGCGCTTCGTCGAACCGGAAAAGGGCGATTTCGATTTGCCCGCCGATTCACCCGCGTTCCAGATCGGCTTCAAGCCGTTCGACTACGGCAAGGCGGGCGTGGAGGGCGACGAGGCGTGGCGCAAACTCGCCGCAGCGCGCGAGTATCCGCGGATGGATTTTTCCCCGCTCTCGCTCGACCCGCCGCCGCTGCAGTTGCGCGAGGGCTTCGAGTTCAGCAAGCCGGGGCCGAACTTCCACCTCCTGCGGATGCAAAACGGCGGACGCGCGGATTCCGCCGTGGTGACGGACGAGATCGCGAGCCAGGGCAAGCAGTGCCTGAAGATCACCGACGGGCCGGACCTGAAGCCGGCGTACAATCCACACTTCTTCTTCCAGCCGCGTCACCGCATGGGCTTCACGCGCTTCTCCTTCGATTTGCGCGTGGAAGCCGCCGCCGACGTGCACCTCGAGTGGCGCAACGCCACCGGCACGCCCTACCAGACGGGCCCCGAGCTCCGCGTGAAAGACGGCGCGCTCACCGCCGGCGGCCGGCGGATCGTGGAGTTCCCCGCGCTCCAATGGGTCCACCTGGAAATGGAGGCGCAACTCGGCGGGCATTCACCCGGCTCATGGACCTTGAAAGTGACGCTCCCCGAGCAGCCCGCGCGAGTCTTCGAGGAGCTCAAGTTCAACAATGCCGAGGCCAAGTCGCTGGAGTGGCTCGGCTTCAGCAGCCCCGGCACGGCAGTCGCGAGCTACTGGATCGACGAAATCGAGATTTCGAACCGGGTGGAGAAGTGAGAGGCGCGCGGGACGGGCGCGGCCCCGGTCAATGCTTGAGCGCCCCGGCGTAGTGGACCTTCGCGATCGCGCTCTCGATCTTGGCCTTCGTGTCGCCCTTCTCTTTCGCCGCCTCGATCGCGTGTCCGATGGCCTCCATCGCCTCGTGCTTGCGATCGTGGCCGGCGACTTCCATGCCCGCCGTCTTGCGCTGCCCCGAGCCGGCCGCGGTCAATTTATTGGCGTCCACGGGATTGAAATCGGAAAACTCTTTCCGCGCGTGCTGGAGAATGGGGAGCGGGTCCGCGGCGTCTTTCGCCTTCTGGAGCAGGTCGATGACGTGCTCGATCTTCGGCGGTTCCGCGTGCAGGGAAACCGTGGCGACCAGCGTGAGAACCAATGTCGCAAAGCAGGGGGGAAGCTTCATGCGGCCAGTGTGTGGCTCGGCGCTGGAATGGCAATCCTTTGGTTCAGCCCACAGCGTATCCGTTGGGCCGCAGCCATCCGCCGGAGGCGGCACCCTGATGTGTAGAGCGCGGCTCTCTGTGAGCATAGGCGAACAGGTGCCGCCTCCAATTTCTTGAGCGTCTCCAGTGCCTGCCACGCCCAAGAAAAGTGACGCGTCGCTCTCCTTGGACATCGCTCGCGCGGGAGACGCTCAAGGAATCAGAGGCGGCACCTCTTCGCCTATGCTCAGAGAGAGCCGCGCTCTACACAGCGATCGAGAACTGGCGTACGATCGGCGGCCTCGCGCAAAAGACGCGCCGTCGCCGTGGCCGGGCCGAGCCGCACAGAGGACTGTGCGGACCACGGTCGCCGGCACCCGAGTGTCATCCGCTCATCGCTGCTGAAACAACCCGCTCTCGACCAACTCGTGGAGCAGCGTGCGAAGCCCGCCGCCTTTCTTTTCCGTGCGGCCGACGATCTCCGCGAGGGCCAGGCGATCGCCGAACGAAATCTCGCGGCCCGTGGCGTAGATCGCGAATTGCTGCGCGAGGTTCCGCAGCAGGAGAGGCGCGTCGGCGGCGAGCAGCGCCTGGTACTCGGCGATGCCGCTGAATTTCCGCCCGTCGGCCATGCTGCCCGAGGCATCGACCGGCTGCGCGACCTTGAAGCTGAGTGCGATCAGCGGATCGATGCTGCCGCGCGCCGGCGGGTCGCCCGCGCCATCGAAGACCGCGCGGTAGCGGTCGCGTTGCCCGCCGATCACGTCGAAGGATTCCAGCGCGAAGCCCGGCGGATCGATCCGCGCATGGCAGGCGGCGCAGGTCGCATCATTGCGATGTTTGTCGAGCTGCTCGCGGATGGTCTTCGCGCCCCGGACATCGGGCTCGACGGCGGGCGTGTTCGGCGGCGGCGGCTCGGGCGGCTGGCCGAGGAGGCGCGCCATGACGAAGGCGCCGCGCACGACGGGCGAGGTCGTGGTGCCGTTGGCGGTCACTTTCAAGATCGCTCCTTGCGTCAGGAACGGCCCGCGCGCGCAGCCGGCCGGCAATTTCACGGGCCGAATCGCCGAGCCCACCACGCCGGGGACCTCGTAGAATTGCGCCAGCTTCTGGTTCAGCATGGCGAAGTCCGAGCGCACGAGGTGGCCCGCATCGAGGTCGCGTTCCAACAGCGCGCGGAAGTAGGCGAGCGTCTCCTGCCGCATCGCGTCCTGGAGATAGGACGAGAATTCCGGGTAGAGTTTCTTGTCGGGGTCGTTCTTCGAAAGCTCGCGCAGGCGCAGCCATTGGCCGGTGAAATCCTCCACGAAACGCTGCGCCTTCGCGTCCTTCAGCAGACGCTCGACTTCCGCATGCAGCGTGGCCGGCTCGTGCAATTTGCCCGCCGCGGCGAGGTGCGTCAGCGGGTCGTCGGGCATCGAGTTCCAGAAGAAATACGAGAGGCGGCAGGCGAGCGCGTACTCGTCGAGCCGGCCCGCGGTTTCGACGTGATAGAGGAAATCCGGCGCACAGAGCGCGGCGCGGTAGGCGTAGCGCATCGCCGACTCGAAACAGTCGCCGGCCTGCAAGCGCTCGCTCGCGATCGCCGTGTAAGCGTCGAGCACTTCGGCTGCGACCGGCCGCCGAAACGCGCGCGGCAGGAAGCCCGCGAGCAGCCGCCGCGCATCGCCCCGCGGGTCCGCGCTCGCGACCGTCCAGAGGCCCGCGGCGGGATCGGGTTTGTTGAACGAATGCACGATTTCCTGCCGCAGCAGCGTGCGCAGCGGCGGATGCGTCGCCGGATGCTCGGCGGGCTTGAACTCCGCCAGCGGCAGCTCGCCGAAGAGCCGCCGATGACTGGCCGGCGGCCAGAGGTCGTGGAGCGGCCCCTCGATTTCCACCCAGTCGTTCGCGATGCCCGGGCCGATGAAAGTGAGTGCGTGTCCCTTGCGCCCGTTCAGGTTGACGGGCGCGAGCGAGGAGGTGTTGAAGCCGATGATCTCCTTGAAATTGAGCCATGTCACCAACTCGTGGATCTGCGGCTTGAAGGAAGGCGCGTCGAAATAGCCGAGCACGCGGCTCCCTTCGTTCGCGCCGCGGCCATTCTCGCGCAACTGCACCGCGGAGAGGCGCGCGGTCTCCGTGCCGCGGCCCGGCAGCACCTCGCCCTTGTCCCACTGGAAGCTCCAGAACGAAGCGCGGATGCGGTACTTTCCCGGATAGAGAATCGCCGTCGCGTAGAAGGCCGGGACGAAGCTTTCGTCCTCATTGCGGAAGACGCCGACCGAGTCGTTGTGATCGAACTTGCCGTCGCGCGCCGCCGCCTGGATGTCGGCCCGCTCCTCGCCCGCGAGCGGGAAATTCGTGTCCAGGTGGAAGCCCTTGAGCATCACGCAATCGCTGTCGCGCATGACGTTCCGGACCGGCGGCTCGTCCATCAGCGACATGCGCGCCTTGAGGACCGCGGGCGCCTTCGGTTGCGTCGCGATCGCCTGGTCGAGCGCGCGATCCGCGGCCTCGAGGTACTTCGTCATGTTGACGTGCGAGATCTCCAGCGCGTCGCTGTTCGTGTCGAAGCCGTGCGCCGTGCCATCGGCGGGCAGACCGGCTTGCAACATGATGCCGGGGAGTTCCAGCAGATCGCGCATCGTGTTTTCGTACTCACCGCGCGTGAGCCGGCGGAGCACGGTGCGGTTGGTGGGATCGCCCTGCGCGCGCTCGGCCTTAAGCAGGGCCTCCTTCAGCCATTGCTGCAGCCCCGTGGTCGCGGCCTCCGGCGGACGCGCCTTCTTTTTCGGCGGCATCTCGCCGGCCGCGATCCGGTCGTAGACCTTCACCCAGCGGGCGAAGGAGTCGGGCTCGAGAAAGTTCGCGTGGAGCGCGGTGAGGTCGAGGTTGCCCTTCTTCTTTTCGCCGTCGTGGCAGTCGAAGCAGTAGGACTCGAGGTAGTCGCTCGGCGCGCCCTCGCCGGCGGCGCGAGAGATGCAAGGTGCGGCGAGGAAAAGAGTGAGCGCGGCAGCCCAGGCCGCCCTCTTAATCCTGCTCCTGCTCCTGCTCCTGATCGCCTTCCGGAAATCGATCAAGAGCAGGAGCAGGAGTAAGATTAAGATTTCGCAGGTCATGCGCTTCTTAGTTCGGAGCTCATCGTTGCTGAAACAGCGTGCTCTCCACCAACCCGTGCAGCAGCGTGCGAATCCCGCCGCCTTTCTTTTCCGCGCTCGCCGCGAGTTCCGCGATGGCGAGGCGGTCGCCGAAGGAGATCTCGCGGCCGGTGGCGTAGATCGCGAACTGTTGCGCGAGGTTGCGCAAGAGGAGCGACTTTTCGGAAGCGAGCAGCGCCTGGTAATCCGCGATACCCGTGAATTTGCGGCCATCGGCCATGTTGCCCGAGGCGTCGACCGGCTGGGCCAGCTTGAACCGGATGCGGATCGCGGGATCGACGTTGTCGGGGCGCGGCGCGAATTCCGTGTCGGTGTCCTCGCCGATCGCGCGGTAGCGGTCGCGCCGGCCGCCGATGACGTCGAAGGACTCCAGCGCGAAGCCCGGCGGATCGATCCGCGCGTGGCAGGCGGCGCAGGTGGCGTTGTTGCGATGTTTGTCGAGCTGCTCGCGGATGGTCTTGGCGCCGCGGACATCGGGCTCGACAGCCGGCGTGTTCGGCGGTGGCGGCTCGGGGGGCTGGCCGAGCAGGCGCGCCATGACGAAAGCGCCGCGCACGACGGGCGAAGTCGTGGTGCCGTTGGCGGTCACTTTCAGGATCGCGCCCTGCGTCAGGAACGGCCCGCGGGGGCAACCGGGCGGCAGCGCGACCTCGCGAATGGCCGAGCCCTGGATGCCGGGGATGTCGTAGAACTGCCCGAGCTTCTCGTTCAACATACCGAACTCGGAGCGGACGAGGTGGCCCGCATCGAGGTCCCTTTCCACGAGCGCGCGGAAGTAGGCGATGGTTTCATTGCGCAGGCAGTCCTGCAAATACGGCGAGAATTCCGGGTAGAGTTTCTTGTCGGGATCGTTCTTCGACAGCTCGCGCAGCCGCAGCCATTGGCCCGTGAAATCTTCCACGAAACGCTGCGCCTTCGCGTCCTTGAGCAGGCGCTCAGTCTGCACGCGCAGGTTCTCGGGCTCGTGTAACTTGCCGGCCGCGGCGAGCTGCGTGAGCGTGTCGTCGGGCATCGAGTTCCAGAAGAAATACGAGAGCCGGCTCGCGAGCGCGTACTCGTCGAGTTTGCCCGCGGGCTCGACATGATAGAGGAAATCCGTCGAGCAGAGCGCGGCGCGAAAAGCGTAGCGCATCGCCAACTCGAAACAGTCGCCGGCTTTCAAGCGCTCCTCGGCCTGCGCGACGTAGGCGTCGAGGACTTCGGGTTCCACCGGATGCCGAAACGCGCGCGGGAGAAAGCTCGCGAGCAGGCGGCGCGCATCATTCAGCGGCTCCGCGCTTTGCACGGTCCAGATGCCGGCGACGCGGTCGACCCGGTTGCGCGCGCCGATGATTTCCTGCTTCAGCGGTGGCCGCAGCGGCGGATGCGTCTCGGGATGCTCCTTTGGATTGAACTCCGCCGGCGCCAGCTCGCCGAACAGCCGCCGATGGCTCTCGGGCGGCCAGATGTCGTTGAGCGGGCCTTCGATTTCCAGCCAGTCGTTCGCGATCCCCGGGCCGGTGAAACCCATCGCGCGATCCTTGCGATTGTAGTTCGTGATCGGCGCGAGCGAGGCGACGTTGAGGCCGATGATCTCCTTGTAGTTGAGCCACGTCTCGAAGTCGTGGACGCGCGGCGCGAGCGACGGCGCGTCGTAGTAGCCGAGCGTGCGACTGCCGTCGTTCGCGCCGCGACCGTTCTCGCGCAACTGGATCGCGGAGAGCCGCGCCGCCTCGGTGCCGCGGGCCGGCAGCACCTGGCCCTTGTCCCAGCCAAAGCTCCAGAGCGAAGTGCGGATCCGGTACCGGCCGGGATAGAGGATCGCGGTCTGCCCAAACTGCGGCAGGAAGCTCTCGTCCTCATGGCGGAAAATGCCGACCGACGAGTTGTGGTCGCATTTCCTCGAGTCGAACTTCTGCGTCTGGTCGCTGTCGGCGATGTGAAAATTCGGGTCGGGCTTGAGGTCCTTCAGCAGCACGCACTCGCCGTTTTGCAGGCCGATGTAACCCGCCAGGTACGTGTCCATCAGCGTCATGCGCTCTTTCTGTACGGTGGGCGCGACGGGCTGGGTGGCGATGGCCATGTCGAGCGCGCGGTCCGCGGCCTCCAGGTATTTCGCCATGTTGACATGCGAAATCTCCAACGCGTCGCTGTTCGTATCGAAGCCGTGCGCCACGCCGTCCGCCGGCAGGCCGGCCTGCAGCATGATGCCGGAGAGATCGAGCAAATCGCGCACGGTGTTCTCGTATTCGCCGCGCGTCATCCGGCGGAGCGTGGTGCGATTCGCGGGATCGATGTGCGCCTGCTCGGCCTTGAGCAGCGCGTCCTTGAGCCACTGCTGCAGGCCAGCTGTCGCGGCCTCCGGCGGGCGTTCCTTTTTCTTCGGCGGCATTTCGCCGGCGGCGACGCGATCATAGACCTTCACCCAGCGGGCGAAGGAGTCGGCATCGAGGAAGTTGGCGTGCAGCGCGGTGAGATCGAGGTTGCCCTTCTTGCGCTCGCCGTCGTGGCAGTCGAAGCAATAGGACTCGAGATAGTCGGTCGGCGCGCCTTCGCCGGCGGCGCGGGCGGGCGGCGGCGCGACCAAGGCGCAGGCGAGCAGGGAGAGGGCGGCTAGGTAACGGGGGGACAAGGTGAGGGGAGGGTTAGGTGCAGGGGCCTCGGGTAGGGCGGGCATCTTGCCCGCCGCGGAGGGCGTCTTCGCCCGACGCGAATATAAATGTAGAGCTTCGGCTCGGAAATAATCGAGGCGGGCAAGATGCCCGCCGGGGCGGCCAGGATGGCCGCCCTACCCGGGGCCTCTGCGGCCTGCGGCCTTCGACAATTTTCATCACGCCAATTCCAAGCCCTTCATCGTCCCCGTGCTGGTCGCAAACTTATCCGTCTCAATCCCCAAACGCTGGATCATCGACAAATACAAATTCGCGAGCGGGTAGTTGTTCACCTTGTCGAACGCGTAATGTGCGCCGTGCTTGAAGCCGCCGCCGGCGAGGAGCACGGGGAGGTTCACGTTCGAATGCGAATTCGCGCTCCCCATGCAGGTGCCGTAGAGCACCATCGTGCGGGCGAGCAGATTGGTGTTGTCTTCCTTCGTCCCTTGCAGCGCGGTGAGGAAGCCGGAGAGCGCGTCGAATTGCCCCTCTTCCTTGGAGCGCAGCTCGGCCACGACTTCCGGCCGATTGCCGTGGTGCGTGATGCTGTGGATGACCGTCGTATCCACAAACAAGGTGATCAGCCGCGAGGAGTCGGTCTGCAGCGCGAGCTTGATCACGTCGAACATGAGCGAGGTGCGCTTCACGAACTCCTTGGGGTCATCGTTGTCCTCGGGCGGCTTCGCGTCGACCACCGGCTTCGGCTTGTATTCCCAAGCCTCGGAGTTGTGCAGCCGCTGTTCGAGATCGCGCACGGAGGTGAAGTATTGGTCGACCCGCTCCTGGTCGGTCTTGGAAAGCGAACGCTGGAGCCGCTTCGCCTGGCCGGCCACGAAATCGAGCGTGCTCTGTCCCTGGCGCAGCGCTTCCACGCGCGCCTCCACTTCGCTCGCCTTGCCTTGCACGAAGAGCTTCTCGAACAGCTTCCGCGGACTGCGCTCGGCGCTGATCGTGGAGCCGCTGCGCGTGAAGGAGAGCGTCTGCCCGCCCTCGCTGCTCATCGCCAGCGTGAGCGACGGGTAGCGCGTCTCGCTCCCGATGTGCTCGGCGCAGTACTGGTCGATCGAGACCCAGTTCTTGAAGCCGCCGCGGTCGGGATGCGGCGAGCCGGTGAGAAAACACTTTTCCGCCATGTGCCCGCCGGTCACGCCCGGATGGCTGACGCCCGAGAAGACGCTGAGGTTCTTGCGATGCGCCGCGAGTTTTTCCAGGTAAGGCGTCGGCGCGTAATCGGCGCCCGCCACCTCGGGAAAGAAGAACTGCGGCATGATCCCCATGTTTGTCTCCACCGCGACCATGCGGCGCGGCAGCTTCGTCTCCGCGCCCTGCGAGAACGAGGGGATCATCGCCTCCAGCAACGGCAAGCCGACGGTGACGCCGAGCGCGCGCAGGAAGGTGCGGCGCGGAAGGAGATGCTGCTGACCGAGATGGAAGGTGTTCATATGGAGGAAAGCCCGCAGGTTTGGCGATGCGCCAAGAAGAGGCATGGAGCAAGGGAATTCTTAGGTGTAGTCCGCGCAGTCCCGTGGTCCGCACAGTCCTCTGTGCGGCTCTCGATCTA
>DASYIS010000204.1:0-7798 GCA_035997375.1 Chthoniobacteraceae bacterium | reverse complement strand
TTCTCGAAAAGCACGGGCCGGAGGGCGCGGCGACTTTGCCCGGCCGCCTGAGCCTCGGAGAAACCCTCATTTACCGGGAGAACTGGACGGAGGCGGAGCAGATCCTCGCCCAAGCCAGCGAGGCGCTCAGCCACCGCCCAGGGCCACCGGCCGGCGCGATCGATGAGACGCTGGCGGAAAGCGTACGGCGCGTCGTGGCCGCCTGCGACTGGAGCGGCCTTTCCGCGGAAGCATTGGCGTGGAGGAAACGTCTCGCCGCGCTCTATGAGCGTGCGACCAACCAGGCTCCCTAAAATCTGTCAATCACTGCAACCCCCCGAACCCAAACCCCGCATACATGGATCCCTATCACGTTGGCAATCTGGATTATCACCTCGGCCATATTCTCACCGATAACATGCCCGACCACGGAGCGGCTCCGAACCAGGTGCTGGAAGAATATGGTCATCACGTGGCGCCGGAAGACGCTAACTACTGGGCGCTGGCCAATGGCGAATGGCATACCGAAGGCGCCACCGGCCTCCACAATGTCGGGCACCTCATGAGCTCGTACGGCGTGCCAAATCACACGGTGGAAAACGCGACCATGGATCAATTGCTGGATGAGCTGCACGCGGGCCATCGCACCATCGTCTCGGTGGCGGACGAGCACACCGCGCCCCCAGCCTCGCTGCTCGATTTTTTCCATTCCGTGCAGGAGCGGCTCGGTCTCGACGCGCACGGCCCGAAGACTCACGCGGTCGCCATCAAGGAGATCGACACTTCGACGCCCGGCCACCCGCAGGTGATCCTGCACGATCCCGCCAAGGCCGACGGACACACCGTCGCCTACCCGATGGACGAATTCGTGGAAGCCTGGAAGGGAAGCCACTTCTCCTATGTGGCGACCGATGTCCCGCCGGCCCATGACGCGGCTCATGCGCATGGCGGGCACCATCTCACGAGCGACGTGGTTGGCTTGGGCACGACGGCCGTGCTCAGCCACTTCGGTGTGCCGCCACCGGTCTCCATGGCCGCCGGCCGGCTCGCCAATACGCTGACGGACAAGGTCTGGGACCATCTCCTCACCCGCATGTAACCCCTGAATATTTCTCTTTCTTATGACCACTCCTGCTCACGAACCGCCGGTGCGTCCGGCCATCAATCTCGACACCGTGGCCACGCTCATGAGTGCGGTCGGGGAGCTCGAGACGAAGAACCTCGGGCGCCCGCTGGACGAAGACTTCTCGATCCAGACGGCGATGGTCCGGCTCGGGCTGTTTCGCCTCGTCGTCATGGGCGAGGTAAAGAAAGGGAAATCAAGCTTCATCAATGCGCTCTGTGGGATCCAGGATTTGGTGCCGGTGCATGATGACATCGCGACTTCGACGATCTTCAAGATCCGCCACGGCCAGGAGCTGAAGTATACCGTCTACTTTCAGACGCCCGAAGGCGGGGAACCGCGCAAACAAGTGATCAGCAAGGCCGAGCTGGCCCGCTACGGCACGGAGAAAGGCAACCCGGATAACCAGGAAAAGGTGGACTTCATCGCGGTGGAGGCGCCGTCGCCTTTTCTCAGCACGGGGATCGTCATCGTGGACACGCCCGGCGTCGGCGGCCTCTTCAAGGCGCATCGGGCGATTACCTTCCAGCACGCCCCGAAGGCGGACGGCGTCTTCTTTGTCACCGACAGCCTGGAGTCCCCGATCGGCAAAGAGGAGAAGGTGTTCCTGCAGGACCTGCAACGGATCACGAGCAAGATCTATTTCGTTCAGACGAAGGCCGACAAGGTCGACCGGGCCACCGCGATGTCGCGGATGAAGAACAACCTCGCGATTCTCACGGACGAGGTGGGATTCAAGGAAGAGGATCTGCGCTATTTCATCGTCAGCTCGAAGCTGAAGCAGGAGGGCGATGCGCAACGCGATCTCGAGGATCTCAAGGACAGCGGCTTCGTGCCGCTGGCGCGCTATCTCAACGTGGAGCTGCGGGCGAACCTGAACCGGAGTATCGCCACCGTGGCGCTGCAGAGCGTGCGGAAGAAACTGGAGCCGATCACGGCCGATCTCGCTTGGCGGCGCAAGGTGCTCGAGGCCGACTCCGCGCAGAAGCGAACGGAGCTTGAGCGCGAGTTGCGCGAGGCGCGGCAGAAGTTCGAGCACTGGGTGACCAAGGGGGCGCCGGTGCTCAAGCAAACCTTCCACCAAGAGCTCGGCAAGATCGTCGGCGAAACCAACAGCACCCTCCATCTCGCCTTGCGGTCGGGCGGCAGCATCTCGGCCAGCATCTATCAGCGCCTCGTCGCCCTGCCGACGCCGGAAAAGATCTATGAGAACGCGCGCGCGCTGTTCGAGGAGACGGGGGCCGAGGCCTCGGCCTGCCTTCTGGAGGCGTCGGGGCGCTTGGAGAAGCGGCTCCAGACATTGCTCTCCAGCTACGAGGAGAAAGTGCGGCAACAGGTCGGCGCCCAAGTCTGGGAGACCGGCGCGGCGGAAAAAGTGCGCCGCCAGGCGGGCGAGGAAGAGACGCTGGACACTGGCAGCGACTACCTCGTGGATGCCCTCTCGGCGAAGGCCAAGGACAGCCGCCTCTTCGACCGCGCACGCACCATGTTGTACGGCGGCACGGGAGCCCTGGCGATCGGGACGACGGCGGGCGCGATCATCGGCTCGGTTTTTCCCGTCGTCGGGACCGCGATCGGCGCCTGGGTCGGCGCGCTGATCCCGGGGATTTTCCTGGCCGGCGCGAAGGCCGCCCATCGCGGGGCCATCCAACGGGAAGCCCGCGCGGCGCGCCAGGAAATGCGCGCGGAAGTGGAGCGCGAGCTGGGAAGTCTCCAGACCCTCGCCCACACCAGGCTCGCGCAGATCAGCGGCGATCTCGGCGAGCAGGCGAACACCGCCGTTGATGGGATCATCACCCGCGGGGCCCAACTGCTGGATGAAAAGAAAGGTGACATCGAGCAGCGCAAGACGATGACCGAGGGGCAGCTGGGTGAGCAAATGGCCGCGCAGAAAAGCGTGGAAGGCGCCGTGGCGCGCTGCGCCGCCGAGGCGCAATTCCTCGAGCGCCAGCTGGGCCTCTAAGCCTTCCAACATGGACTCGGCCAACTCTGCCCAACTCGCGACGTTCCTCCAGCGCTGCGCCCGCGCCTTTGACGGATGGCCGGCACTGCGGGAGAGCGCGGACTTTCTCCGCCGCCTCGCGCTCTCCGCACCCGATCCCTTTCGCGTGGCGGTGATCGGCCGCATGAAAACCGGAAAGTCGACGCTGATCAACAGCCTCATCGGCCGGCCGCTCGCCATCACCAACGTGGAGGAAGCGACCGCGACCGTGAACGTGATCAGCTACGGCACCGCGGAGCAAAGCCGCTCCTTCCTTGCCATTTGGAAAAGCGGCCGCATCGAGTCCTTTCCCATCGAGCGGCTGGCCACCGACTGGACGGGCAAGTCGCCCGAGGTCCTGGAACGGATCCGCGAGGTGCGCTATCTCCAACTCTACGCGAACGACCCGCGGCTGGCGGAATTTGAGGTGATCGATACGCCGGGCACCGGCAGCGCGATCGAGGCACACGAGCAGGTGGCGACCGATTTCACCCGGCCGGAGGCGATCACCGATTCCATCGATCAAGGCCGCAAAGCCGACGCGATCATCTACGTCATCACCGTCGGGCGGGAGTCGGATGCGGACAGCCTCACGGTCTTCGGCGCGGGCCGCCTTTCGTCGGCCGATCCTTACAACAGCGTCTGCGTTTCGCACAAGTGGGACGGGCCGGTCGAGGAGGACCCCTACGCCGCCGCCTGCCTCCGCGCGGAGGGAACGCTCGCGCAGTTGAAGGACAAAGTGCTCAAGGTTCTGCCGATCAGTGCGCCGCTCGGACTGGCCGCCCAGCAGGCGCCGGACGACTTTTTCGCGCGCCTCCTCCCGATCGTCGCCAGCCCTGGCCTGCTCGCCAGCCGGCTCAGAACCGACGAGCGCTGGGATGCCGACCCCGCCCGGCGCGCCGCTCGCGAGGCCTATCCCCTGCTCCCCTGGAGCAGCTTTCAAATGCTCATCTCCCACTTCCTGCGGCAGCCGCCGGAGACGGCCGTGCAGGCGCGGCAGGCCTGCCGCTCGCTCAGCCATCTGCCGGAGCTGGAGCAGCTCCTGCAGCGGCATTTCTTTGCCAACGCCCGCGTCATCAAGCAGTGCCAGTTGCTCAAGAAAGCGAAGGACGTCATCGAGCCCGCCCTTCGCAGCTTGAGCCAGCTCGGCGAAACGGAGAAGAAGGACATCGAGCGGGCGGAGCGCGCCGGCCGGGCGCTCACCGATCCCGAGCTGGCCGGCTGGGCTCAACGCCAGGCCGCCACGGCGGAGGAAAACGTGCGCCGTATCGGCGAGGTGACTCTGGAGCTCGACCGGGAATGGCAGGTGCACCAACGCCACCTCGAGGGGTTGCAAGGCGACTTGCAGATCCTTCGCCACTTGCATGACCCCGAGTCGATCTTCTCGGAGGAGCATCACCGGACCATCCGCGCGGTCTGCGAGCGGCAGTCCTCCTCCGCCGCCACCGTCGAGGAAATCAGCACCCTTTCCGCGCACTGCCGCCGGATTTTGCGCGTCCAGTTCGACCGCGAAAGCACCAGCATGACCGAGCATCTCGTACGCCGCCTCGACGAAGCCCACCGCGCCGCCCGCCAGTCGCCCACCCAGCCTTGACTCCACTCCCATGCCCCACTCCCGCATCATCGGCATCGATTTTGGCACCCACAAAACCCTCGTCGCCCGCTGGGACGAGGAGAACCGCCGGCCCACGCTCATCCGGCTGCGGCCCGCGTCCGGCGACGACATGCCGAGCGCAGTCCATGTCGACGCCGGGGGGACTCTTACCTTTGGCGAGGAAGCCGAGCAACTCGGCAGCCGGGATGCGGAAGGCTACCAGCGCGCCTTCAAACGCGACCTCGGGATCCACGCTGCGCCGTATCTTTTGCACACTCACGAATACAGTGCGCGTGATCTTTCGCGCGAGTACCTGCGCTGGATCAAGGCGCTGGTCGAAGAGGAGAGCCTGCACGGTCCGGTCGACCACGCGGTCATCACGGTGCCAGCGTCGTGGCTGCCGGCCGCGCGCACGGAGTTGCAGCAAGCGGCGGCCGATGCGGGATTCGCCAGCGTGGAGTTGCTCGACGAGCCGGTCGCGGCAGGCATGGCCTTTCTCAAGAGCCGGCGCGACCTCTGGTCGGAAGGCGCGCTCCTGGTGTTCGACTGGGGCGCCGGCACGCTCGATCTGGCGGTGCTAACGCTGGCCGACGGACGCCCGCAAGGCATTCCCGACCTCGTCGGCGGCAAGCCGGGCCTGGGCGGCGAAGACATCGACCGCCACCTGCTGCAGAGCGTCAACAAACGCCTCGTGCAACTCGGCCTCGCGAAGCTGGAGCGGCGCGCGCCCGACGAGATCGAGCACGTGCGGCGCAAGGTGACCGAATGGAAGCTCCGCCACGCCGCCAAGCCGGGCGCCATCTGGCCGCTCACCGGGCTCCCCGATGTCTCACCGGAGGCCGGCCTGAAATGGACGAGCGAAGAGATCGGCGAGCGCATCGGCGACAAGATCAAGGAAGCAGTCGACGCCTGCGCGGAATTGCTGGAGCGGGCGAAAGCAAAAGGCGTGGTCCCCACGGGTGCGCTGCTGGTCGGCGGGTCGAGCCAATTCCCGGCGCTCAAGGCGGCGCTGGAGGAGCGCTTTCCGGGCATGAAGCTGCTGCCGTGGGATCAGCGCATCTCCGCGGTCGCGCTGGGGGCGGCGTGGCAGGCGGCGGCCAATTTCGCTCCCCCGCCGGCTGTGCCGGTTGTCGTGCCACCTCCGCTCCCCGCCGCGCCGGCGCGGCCCCCTGCGTCGTTGATCATTGGCGACAAGGTGATCGTCGACGTCACGATGTGCCACTATGATCCGAACCTAATGGCGCCCATCTATGAACTCGGGGGACATTTCGGCTTGGTGAGCGAAACGGGCGCGCTGCTCGTCAAGCCGACATGGGATGATGCGAGTGAACCGGCTGAGGGCCTGGTATGTGTGAAGGTGGGCAAAGAATACGGCTACGCCGATTGCGCCGGTGAATTCGTCGTTCGCCCTCAATGGCGAAATGCCAATCGCTTTAGCGAAGGTTTGGCCGCGGTCAGTCTGCACGGCGATCACTATTTCATTCATTCAACCGGCCAGGTGGCCTTCGAATCTCCGTTGCCCCTGCCAAGTGATTTCTCCGAAGGACTCGCGGCTGGCGGGGCTATTTTCGGTCAAAAAGGATTTCTGGATCGGGACGGTAACGTGGCGATTCCTCCGCAATGGGAGGATGCCTCCGACTTTTCAGAGGGCGTGTCGATCGTGACGACGGCAAAGCAGAGCGGACTCATTGATCGCAGAGGTAGAGCTGTGACGCCGCTACAGTGGATAGACGCCAGCCGCTTCGCCGAAGGCCTTGTCGCAGTCAAGGATAGGAAAGGCTGGGGGTATATCAATCGCGAAGGCCGGCTCGCCATTCCTACGCAATGGACTTCCGCTGGCTTATTTTCGGAAGGGCTCGCAGCGGTAGCATACGGAGGGAAAACTGGGTACATCGACAAACTTGGCAAGACCGTAATCGCACGCCGTTGGGAAGAAGGCTCTGGTTTTTCCGAGGGGTTGGCACGCGTCTGGCAAGGTGGCAGGGACGGTTTCATCGACAAAACGGGCCAGGCCATCGTTCCGCTCCAGTGGGAGTTATCACTTTCCGCGAGCAACGTTCCTTGGAACTTTCTCGGTGGATTCGCCAGCGTTCGGCTCAACGGGAAGACTGGACTCGTCAACCGGCAAGCTGAGGTGGTCATATCTCCCGAGTGGGACTGCATTCACTGGTCTACGACCTCCGACACATCGAGGCATTCGTTCATCGTTCCCAATCGCGAAGTTAATGCGGCGGGCACCGCCGCTACGTTCCTGCGACTGATCAGACTGATTCCGGATTTATCCGGTCGATCGCCGAAGGCGACTCTTTCCGCGCTCGAGGCCTTGCGCACCGGCCGCACCGGCCAGACCCGCGCCCTCGTTCGGTACCTGAACGGCAACCTGAAGACCCTTTGGGAGGCTGAACTGCCGGTGGAAGTCATCAAGAAGGATTGAGCGCTGGATCACGCGCTCGCGGCCTCCTTCACCATTCTTGCATCAAATATATGTCCAACACGCGTACCATCGGCATCGATTTCGGCACCCACAAAACGCTCGTCGCCCGCTGGGATGAGGAGAACCGCCGGCCGGCCCTTATCCGGTTGCGCCCGGCCTCCGGCGATGACATGCCGAGCGTCGTGCATGTCGATACCGGAGGGACGCTGACCTTCGGCGAAGAAGCCGAGCAGCTCGGCGCGCACGATGCGGAAGGGTGCCAGCGCGCCTTTAAGCGCGATCTCGGGATCAACGCGGCGCCCTACCTCCTGCACGCGCATGAATACAGCGCCCGTGACCTGGCACGCGAATACTTGCGGTGGATCAAGGCGCTGGTCGAGGAAGAGAGCCTGCACGGCCCAGTCGATTACGCGGTCATCACCGTCCCGGCCTCGTGGCTGCCCGCCGCGCGCGCCGAGTTGCGGCAGGCGGCGGCCGACGCGGGTTTCACAAGTATCGAGCTGCTCGATGAGCCGGTGGCCGCCGGCCTGGCCTTTTTGCAGAGCCGCCGCGATCTCTGGGCGGAAGGCGCGCTGCTGATCTTCGACTGGGGCGCGGGGACGCTCGATCTCGCGGTCCTGACGCTGGCCGACGGCCGCCCGCAAAGCATGCCCGATCTCGTCGGCGGCAAACCCGGCCTCGGCGGCG
>DASYIS010000203.1:0-15008 GCA_035997375.1 Chthoniobacteraceae bacterium | reverse complement strand
TGACCCGCGAATGGGCGCTCGACCTCGCGCCGCACGGCATCCGCGTCAATTGCGTCATCCCCGCCGAAACGATGACCCCGCTCTACGCCCGCCTCCTGGCCGCCGAGCCCGATCCCGCAGCCGCGCGCGCCGCGATCGAGCAAATGATCCCGCTCGGGCGCCGCATGACCACCGCGCAGGAAATCGCGGACATGGTCGTCTTCCTTGCCTCGCCGCGCTCCAGCCATACCACCGGGCAGCTCATCCATGTCGATGGCGGCTACACGCATCTCGACCGCGCCTGCACGGCAACAGCAAACCAACCGTGAGGACAGGTGAACCGGCCGGCCGCGGACGCGGGCGCCGCCTTTGACTCGACACCGGTGGCACAAAAGCGGCTAATGGCTCTCCCCTTGTGAGCCGCCTCATGGAACCCTTCGACTCTTCGCACGCCACGCTCCGCGATACGCCGGGAGAGGCGGAGACGGGGCCGAGCATTCGTTTCCCGACGGCGCCGGCCGCGTCGAAGCCGGCGGCGGATATTTCCACCGTCCACCTGCTCGTGAATCCGCTGCTCTTTGGCCGCTATCGGCGCATCCGCGAGCTGGGGCGGGGCGGGATGGGCGTGGTCTCGCTGGCGCAGGACGAGGTGCTCGGCGTGCCGGTAGCGCTCAAGCTCTTGCCCGAGGAAATCAGCCGCGACACGGAAGAGCTCGAGAGCTTGCGCAAGGAGGTCATCCGCGGGATCGCGCTCACGCACTCGGGCATCGTGCGCGTCTTCAGCTTCGAGCGCGATGCGCAGAACACGGGGATCGTGATGGAGTACGTGGACGGCCAATCGCTCGCGGAGCTCAAGCACCGGCAGCCGGATCATTGCTTCGAGCCCGACCTCGTCCGGCCCTGGCTGGAGCAACTCTGCGCCGTGCTCGACTACGCGCACCTCGAGGCGCGGATCGCCCATCGCGATCTCAAGCCGCGCAACCTGATGGTGACGCGCGAGGGCCGGCTGAAGGTCGCCGATTTCGGCATCGCCTCCAGCCTCGCGGAGACGATGAGCGGCGTCTCCATTCGCCACGATGCCGCCGGGACGCCGCCCTTCATGAGCCCGCAACAGGCGCGCGGCGAACGCCCGACCGTCGCCGATGACATCTACGCGGTCGGCGCGACGCTCTACGATTTGCTCACCGGCAAGCCGCCGTTTTTCCGCGGCGATATCATCGGCCAGCTGATGCACGAGGTGCCGCACAAGATGAACGATCGCCGCGCCGAGCTGGGCGTGACGGGCCGCGCGCCGATCCCGCCCGCCTGGGAGCGCGTGGTCGCCGCCTGTCTCGCGAAAGACGCCGCGTTGCGCCCGCCGAGCGGCGCCGCGCTGCTGGAGTTGCTCGATACGCCCGCCCACGCGCTCGTCCCGTACGAACCCCGCCCGGTCATTCCGCTCGAGACACTGAAGCTCAATGTCGTCCCCGTGGAATGGCAGCACCATGCGCGGGAGACCGGCATCGTCGAGGCCGAGATTTATCCGGTCCGGCGCTCCTCGCGCGGCGACGGCCTTTTCTTTTCCCTCGTCCGCGGCCTCGGTTCCGCGCTCGGCGCGGTCTTCAGCGAGCTGTTCCTCTGGACCCGGCGGCTCATTGTCGCGGCCATCGTCGTGGCGGCGATTCTCGGCGTCATCTACCTGGTGCAGCGCATGCCCAAGCCCGCGCCGCCGGCCACCCCGGTCCCCGTCGCGCCACAGTCCCCTTTCCAACCCTCCCCGCTCAACGGCGCCAGCATCCAGCCATCCACCATGCCGCCGAACGGTCCGCCCCCCGGCTGGGCTCCGCCGCAACCGCCGCCCGGTGTCCATCCGCCGCCGCCGCCGCATGGGAGACGGTAGGGAGAGTTATCGGGAGACAATGAGACTTGACGCACGAGGCGTTCAAATCGTCCGACGCGCTGATGGAAAGTCGCGTCTGGCCGCCTGAAGGCGGAACTGCGAACCCTGCGGCCGGCCGCCGCTTACGGCCAGATGCGCTTCAGCACGGCGGCGAGGCGGTAACCGGCGCGGCCGAGATCGATCGTCACCTGCTGCGCCGCCCACTGGTCGTAGGCGGCCTGCGCCTGCGGACTGGCGGCACGGGCCGTCCAGTGGTGCGCCGCGGCGGTGGTGAAGGTGAGCCGATTGTGCGCGGCGGCGGCGATGGGCATCTGCTCATTCGCCCAGATCACGCCGAGGCCGCTGAGGTTGCCACTCGCCTGCGTGCCGGTCGGCGGGTGCGTCACGTACCACTGTGCGAATTGCCCCGGATTACTCACGCCGGCATTGGCCATCGCGCGGCTCACCGTCTGCCCGTCCCAGTACGAGTGCAGGTTCGTGCTATGAAAGCTGATGTGGTTGCCGCCGGTATCCGCCTCCGCCCCCTGGGTGGTGTTCGGATTCACCAAGGTGGCACCCGGGCCGAAATAGGCCGCGCCAACATGCAGCGGCTGATGGATGTCGCCGACATAGTGGGCCAGCAACTTGAGCGCGGTCTTCGGGGGGATCCCAGGCTGCGGGTGACCCTCCAGCACGGCGATGCAGATGCGGATCATGTGCACGACGTCGGTGGTGGAAGCGCCGACGCTGCCCGCACGATAGTGCGTCTCCTGGATGGGGATGTCCGTGTAGTGATACTGGTCGTGGTGCGGGTTGGCGTTTTGAAAAGCGACCATCTCCGGGTCGTTCGCATTGAAATGGTATTTCACGTCATCCGCCCACGTCGCGGCTTTCTGGAGCTTGGCGCCGGGCCCGAGGAGCTGGGCAATATGGGCGCGCGCATTGGCCGCGGCGGGGTCGTTGGCCAGGAGTCTGTCGGCGAGGGCGCCGACGGTTTCGTGACCGGGATAGCCCCAGCCGAAGGCGGCGCCGGAGCAGCCGAGGGAGACGAGAGCGGTGAGGAGGAATCGCGCAGGGTTCATCCCACCGGTCTAATCGAAATAAATGGCATGGCAAGACATTTCATGCACAAGACTCAGCCGTGTAAATACTGGCAAAGGTTGCGGCGTAATTTCGGACTGCGATTCCCCGAAATTCCGCAAGAAAGCCGCCGCTCGAATTAAAGAGGCTTCCCGCGCGGATTCGTGTACGCTCGGCTTCACCCATGCATCGTTTCCTCCTCCCTCTCCTGCTGCTGGCTCCGCTCGCGCACGCGGCGGAGGGCGAGCCGCCGAAACCCGGCGGCGCCCTCGCGCTCCTCAAGATGATCGACGATGGGTTCGTGCAGATCTTCGAAAAGGTCGCGCCGAGCGTGGTCGTGGTCGAGGTGCAGAAGAAGGCGGATGAGAACGCGATCGACGACACGAAGAGCGTCGATTTCTTCCCCGAGGACGACAAGGAGCCGAAGGGGAAGCCGCGCGCGAAGCCCGACGCCGGCAAGAGCTGGCGGCTGCACCAGCCGCGGAGCGAGGGGTCCGGCTTTTTCCTCCGCGACGACGGCCACATCGTCACGAATCTCCACGTCGTCGCCGATGCCGAAAAGCTGAGCGTGCGGCTGCGCGACGGGCGCACGTTCAACGCCCGCGTCATCGCGAGCGACGAGCCGACGGACATCGCGGTGCTGAAGGTCGAGGCGAAAAACATCACGCCGGTGGAGCTCGGCGACAGCGACAAGCTGCGCGTCGGCCAGCTCGTCTGCGCGATCGGCACGCCGTTTCACCAGGAGTATTCCTTCACCTGCGGCTGGGTCAGCGGGAAGGGCCGCACGAATCTGCTCAGCTCCACCTCGTCGACCATTCTCTTCGAGGACTACATCCAGACCGATGCCTTCATCAACCCCGGCAACAGCGGCGGACCGCTCATCGACGTGGAGGGGAAGGTCATCGGCATGACGACGCTCATCAACCGCTACGAGCGCGACCTCGCCTTCGCCATCCCCTCGAGCGTGCTGCGGCAGATCGCCGATCAGCTCATCGCGACCGGGCGCGTGGTGCGGCCATGGCTCGGCATCCGCATCGAGACGCTCTCGCAGAATCCCGCCGTGCGCGAGCGCGTGCCGGGTCTCGCGGGCGGCGTGGTCGTCGACACCATCGAGGCGAATGCGCCGGCCTACAAAAGCGATCTGCGGCCGGCCGATATCATCCTCGAGATCGACGGCACGAAGATCGGCACCGCGCACGACCTGCAAAAGGAAGTCTCGCGCAAGAAGGTCGGCCAGGTGCTGCAGCTCACCGTCTGGCGCAACGGCGTGACCCGCAAAATCCAGGTCGCGACCGGCGAGCTGCCGGCCGAACCGCAGTCGACCGCGTTTAGTCCGGCCTCTCCGCCGGCCCCGCCGGCTCCTTGACCCGGCGCCTTTCACGTCCCAACCCTATGACGTCTCCGACTTCCCCTGTGCGGCGGCACTTGGTGCTCGCCGGAGTGGCCTGCGCCCTCGCTCTCCGGCCGGCTCACGCCGCCTACGACGTGGAAACGATCGCCACGACCGGCCCGAAACTCCAGCTTTTCGAGCGCGTCGGGGAAAGCTCCACGATCGCCGATGAAGCCGAGATCAGCATCAACGACGCGGGTACCGTCGCCTTTGCGGCGCTCAAATGGCCGACGAGCGGGATCTACACCGGGACGGGAGGTCCGCTGACCACGATCGCAACGGAGGTTACGATCGAAAACGTCCAGCCGGGTATCTACCTCCGCAATGTTGGGCAGCCCGTCATCAACAACGCGGGGACGCTCGCCTGGTTCCGCTGGCGGTCGGGTGTCGGCGCGGACGTGCTCACCGGCACGAGCGCTCCCGGGGTGGAAATTGCGGCGACAAACTTGCAGAATATTTATTCGAGCGTCGGCAACATCTCGATCAGCACGAGCGGAAAAGTGACTTATGCCGGTGGGGAGGCGCGTGGCGCCGGGGGGATCTACTCGAAGACCCCAGGCGATGCGGGGCGTGCCACCATCGCCGACTCGACCGGTCCCGAGGGTGATCTGCAGGGCTTCTTCGACCTGATCATGGCGCCGCATAGCGTCAGCCACTCGGGCACTGCCGTCTTCCACGCTTTTGTCAATGCGACTCACGCGTTCGGAGACTTTGGGGACGGCGGGCTCTACACCGGCTCCGGCGGCGCGACCACCTTGCGCGTGGACGATACCGGCGCCTTTGCCTCTTTCACCGAGGCGATGTCGCTGAACGAGAGCGACACGCTCGCTTTCGTCGGCACCCTCAAGGCGCCCGATGCGGCGACGGGCGCCACCGATGGCATTTTCCTGGCCGCTGCCGGCGGCGCGCCGGTGCTCATCGTCCCGGCGACGGAGGCCGGCCTGAGTGCGTTCGATGGGCTGTGCCTCGCCAATAACGGCGCCCTCTCTTTCACGGCGCACGAGGGCGGCGGCGGGCGCGCGCTCTTCGTCCGCTCGGCCGCGGGCGCGATCAAGCGGATCATTGGCTCCGGCGATACGCTCGCCGGGTTGATCGTCGGAACTCCGAACAGCGCGCGCTCCGGGTTGAATGAAATCGGACAGGTCGCGTTTCATGTGGTGTTCAAGGACTTCCAGTCCGGCGTCTTTCGGGCGTCGCCGCTCCCGCCGGGGAGCGCTCCGGATGCCCAGCCCGATGTCGTCACGATCCGTGGCACGACCAAAATCGACGTGCTGGCCAATGACACCCCGGCGACCGGCGGCACGCTGAAAATCACCGCCGTGAGCAAACCCAACGGCGGGCGGGCCGTGATCAGCCTGGGCAAGACGATCACCTACATCCCGGGCGCCGCGTTCACCGGGCTCGATTCCTTCACCTACACCATCACCTCGGGCGGCCATACCGATACCGCCCGCGTTACCGTCAAGAACCCATTCTCCGCCTTGCGCGGCTCATACACCCAGTTCTTCACCATGAATGGCGCCCCGGCCGGCACGTTGACCGCAACCGTCACGCCCGCCGGCGGGCTGACCGGCGGCTTCACGGTGAACGGGAAGCCCTACCTCCTGCGCGGTACCGTGGGGTTCGATGGCGCGTTCACGCAGACGTTCAAGCGCCTGCCCGCCGGCACCCCGGATCTGGTCGTCTCGCTGCAATTTGCGGTCGCCGATTTTCGCGCCCAGATGTCCGGGGCCATCGCCGGCGACGCCGCGCCGTACGGCATCGCCGCCAGCGCCATCTCGGTTACCGGACTCCCGTTCGGCCTGGAAAAGGGCGCCTACACCGTCCTCCTGCCGCCGGACGCGAACACCGCGAACCCGCAGGGGATGGGCTACACCACCGCCACCCTCACGAGCACGGGCAAGCTCAGCTTTGTCGGCAAACTGGCGGACGGCACCAGCTTCACCGCCTCGTCGGTCCTGAACGCCGACTATCAGGCGCGCCTCTATGTGCCTCTCTATGTGAAACCGAAAGGGGCGCTCGCCGGCACCGTGACGTTCGGCTTCTCCAAAAACTTCACGGGCCCGCTCACCTGGGTGAAACCCGCGCCGGCGGTCCGCAGCGGCCTCTTCCAGGACGGCTTCTCCGCCACGACCGCCGCCAGCGGCCACCGCTACGTCCTCGTGAAGAACGTGCGCGCCCTGAATTACACGGACAAGGTGAATGCCAAAGCCGACATCCACCTGCGCGGCGGCGGTTTCCCGGACATCGACGAGTCCGCGACGGTCACCCTCCTCGACAAAGTCACCGGCGATGCGCCCAACGCGAAGGTCGTGAACCTGACCGTCTACCGCACGAGTGGCTTGGTGACCGGCAGCTTCACCCCGGCGGCGGGCACCCCGGGCGCGAAGGCCGTCAAGTTCTACGGCGTCCTCCACCAGGGCGAGAATCGCGCCGCCGGCTACTTCCTCGGTGCGAGTCAATCCGGCACGGTCGAGCTGGTCCCGCGCTGAGCCGCACGTATCGAGCCGCGCCGCCCGGCCTTGAAAAGGTCGGTCCCGTGGTGGCGTCCCGAAGGGACGAAAGCTAATAGCCGGTGGTGAAGCGAGTGTAACGAGCTCAACCACCGGACCCCGCCCGAACACGGATGCGCCCCGAAGGCGGCGCGAGCACCTCGCCATTCCGAAGTGCTCCCGCTCCCTCCGGGGCGGATGCGTGTTGAATGAGTTTTGCGGTGGTTGCGCTCGTCAAACTCGCTCCACCACCGGCTACCAGCTTTCGGCCCTCCGGGCCGGGGATCATGTTAAGCGGGCTTGAAGCAGTTCCCACTCTTTGTCTCTCGCTTCCTCAGTTTTCCAAACTACAGAACTGTAGGTTTGTTCGAAGTGGGAACCGACGCTTAAGAAGGCAAATTCGATAAAAAACGGATGTCCGTAATCCTTGCTCTTGTCTCCATCGTAACTTGGCACATGCTTTCCCTTTGTAATATAGGCAACGTGATCTAAATTGATGAGGGCGCACTTCGTTCCAGACTGAGGATAGTAATACCAGTTGGCCATAGATTTTGTTGAAGGCGGGTCAGACCCATTAGGTTGGCTTCTAAAGTTCGAGGACTGTTTCACGCTTGCTTGGCTTGTGAAAATGCACGCCATCGTCAAATAGCTGTGAATTTCAGGATTGCGTCATAAAACAACGAGGGCTGCAAGGGTGAATTCGATCTCGCGTCGAAACGTGCGAGCAACGAGAAAGACGCCGGGGCGCGGGGATTGGAACTGCACTTTCCCCTACGCCCCCACCACCTTCGTCACCATCGGGCTCGCCGGCCCGGGGCCGCCGTCGTTCATAGGGACCACAAACAGCTCGATCGTGCTCCCGGCGGTCAGCCCTTTCAGTGTGAATTCGAGGTCTTTCGGGTCGGCCACGTTCACGGGGTCCGTGTCGACGCCGACGCGCTTGAGGAAGAAGCGGTAGTACTCGGCGCGGACGGCGTAGGGCCACTCGGCGTGCTCGCGGCCGGGGCCGGCGGCGGTAATGGTGAGGGCGGTGACGCCCTCGGGGGCGTTCGGGTTGGCGGGGATGTTCAGGCCGAAGAGCTCCCAGCGCGCATCGTCGCCGGGCAGGCAGTCGCGCAGCTCGGCGATGGTCATCGACTCCTCGTCGTAGAGCGCATCCACGTCGGCGTCGCGGCTGGCCTTGGTGATGGCTTGCTCGCCTTCGCGCGTGGTGATGAGCGTGAAGGCCGCGTCCATCTGCCCCCACAACACGAGGGCCTGCGCGGCGGTGATCGCGAGGTTGGGGCCGCTCGCCTGGGGGAGCGAAGCCTCGTAGTTGGGGTGGCCCGCGAGGTTGGCGCGGGCGGCGCCGATCAGCGTGTGGCGCACCTCGTGTTTCTTCGGCACGGCGGTCGAGCCCGCGGGGAAGCCGGCCGACACCCAGCCATCGTTCGCCTTCTTGCCGTGGATCCCTTCCATCACGCTGCGGTAGCCGTCGAGCCACGTCTTCACCGGCCCGTCGCTGAGGTCGCCGAGCGCGGCCACGGCGTCGCCGGTGGCGTCGATGCTGTCGCGGTAGACGAGCTGGCTCCCCTTGAGGGCCGCGCTGCCGGGGTCGGCGAGCGGGTCGCCTTCGATCTTCTTCATGGCGGCAGCCATCGCGGGGGCGAGATGACGCATGAGGCCGACGCTGACGGCATTGGCGACCTGCCCAGCGTGGAGCCGATGGCCGAGGGAGATCATAACGACGCGGTTCGTAGGGGTGGTGTTCATAGAGTGGGAGGATTTGCGACTGGAAAGGGTCCCCGGCGCCGCCGGCTCCGGAGCTGGGATGCGGTACCCGATATCCCCGGGCTCCAGTACGTACCCGGGTTCTCCATGATATGCATTGATATCATCCCAGCGCGTACCGTCATCCCAGCGAAGGATCCTCATAGCGTCAGGGGGCGAAAAGCCGTCGCGGCGGAGCGGTGGAGAAGCCTCAACGACCGCGCCGACGCTGCGGCAAAGCGGTGGAGAAGCGTTGCGTGCCGCTTCGCCGTCGCGGAAAAGCGGCGCAGAAGCCTTGTGCACCGCTTCGCCGTCACGGCCACGCGGTGGATATCGCTTGTGGACCGCTTCTCCGTCAAGGCGGCGCGGTGGACAATCCTTGGGCGCCGCTTCGCCGTCCCGGTAAAATCGTCAGCAAGGCTTGGGTACCACTTTGCCGGCGCGTGCTGGAAGTATCCACCCGGCGCGGCAGGCTGTGCGAGGCCCTCCACCAATGCCGCCCGCCCCCACCACCGGCAGGTTGGCGATCCCGCATGCCCGACTTCTCGCATGCCTTGAGAGTACGCGAATGCGCCTGGCGGGCAAGGATGTTTTTCGGCGAGTTCCCACGCGTTCGGGGGTGGAGTGCGACGCCACGCGCCAGCGGTGCCAAAGTTGAAAGCCTAGAGCAACAACATCAGGCCGGGAGGGGTGATTGCTCCGCGCCGCACGCAGCAGGCTGCGCCCTCCGCAAAGCGGCAGCAGGCTGCCGCAGTCCAAAGCCTTCGGCACCTGTGTTCCACCCGCCTCCTGGCTCCGGCCCCGACGGGTTAGGCGTGCCCGACTATTTGGCCCTTGGCTTCGGGCGATCCTCCAGCGCGAGGCCCAGGCGGCCGGGCTTGGCGGTGAGCTTCAGGGTCTCCTCCCCGCGCTGGATCTCCAGCGGGATGGCGTCGCCTTTCACTTCGCCCGTCAGCTTCACGAGCTCGTCCAACTTGGTGATTTCCTGGCCATGGTAGCGGCGCACGACATCGCCCACCCGGATGCCCAGCGCCGCCCCCTGGCCCTCGGGCACGACCTGCGTCACGGTCACCTCGGAGGGCCGAAGATCGGGGCCAGCAGAGTCTCCGACTCGGCCTGCGTGAAACCCGCCTCGCGCACCAGCGCGGCGACCCGCGCGGAAATCTCGGCGTCCGGGACGGTCATCTTGCTGAGCAACGATTGGTAATTGGCGACTTGACCCTTGAGGGTTGGGAGGATGTGGCCGGCAGTGTGGGTGGATTTCAACAGGATCACCACGGCTCGCCGTAAGCGCAACTCCGCCTCCGCCAGCCGGTTCGTGTCCTGATACAGTAGCGCGAGGTTGTTGAGGTCTCTGGCGACGTTGGGATGCTCCGGCCCGAAGCTCTTCTCATCGATCTTCAAGGCCCGCTCCATCAACGGCTCCGCCTCCGCCAGCCGGTTCGTGGCCTGATACAATTGCGCGAGGTTGTTGAGGTCTGTGGCGACCTCGGGATGTTCCGGCCCGTAGCTCTTCTCATCGATCTTCAAGGCCCGCTCCATCAACGGCTCCGCCTCCGCCAGCCGGTTCGTGTCCTGATACAAGGACGCGAGGTTGTTGAGGTCTGTGGCAACCTCGGGATGCTCCGGCCCGTAGCTGCTTTCATCGATCTTCAAGACGCGCTCCATCAACGGCTCCGCCTCCGCCATCCGGTTCGTGGCCTCATACAATTGCGCGAGGTTATTCAGATCTCTGGCGACGTTTGGATGCTCCGGCCCGTAGCTCTTCTCATCGATCTTCAAGGCCCGCTCCATCAACGGCTCCGCCTCCGCCAGCCGGTTCGTGGCCTTATACAATTGCGCGAGGTTGTTGAGGCGGATGGCGACGTTGGGATGCTCCGGCCCGAAGCTCTTCTCATCGATCTTCAAGGCCCGCTCCATCAACGGCTCCGCCTCCGCCAGCCGGTTCGTGTCCTGATACAATTGCGCGAGGTTGTTGAGGTCTGTGGCGAGCTCGGGATGCTCCGGCCCGAAGCTCTTCTCATCGATCTTCAACGCCCGGTCCATCAACGGCTCCGCCTCCGCCAACCGGTTGGTGGCCTTATACAATTCCGCGAGGTTGTTGAGCACGGTGCCCTCGGCCTCCGGCGGCATCGATTTTCGCGCCGCCTCGAATTCCTGTTCCGCCACCGGCCAGTGCGCGCGCCGAAGCGAGATGAGCCCCAACGCATTGTGCGGTCTCCACCAGTCGGGCGCGTCGGCGAGGGCATCGCGGATGGCGCGCTCCTGCTCGTCGGTCTCCAGCCGGGACTCGTGGAGCCCAGCCTTCATCATCGAGGCCTCGGCGAGCTGGCGGCCCTCCTCTTTGCGGCGCTGGTGCTCGGCTTTCAGCGTGGCGTCGAGAAATTCCAGCGCCGCGTCCACCCCGCGTTCCTCGAGGATCGCAGCGGCGCGGCCGATGATCGGCGATTTCGGGTCCGCGGCCCGCGCGGTGATGAAGGCCACTCCTTCGGCGACCTGCCCCTTCGCCCGGTCGCGCCAGCGGTAGAGCGCATCGACCTCCGTGGCTGGCGCCTTCGCGGCGAGCAACTCGCCCTTCTTCCGCTCAAAGGTCTCGTCGATCTTCTCCTCCAGCTTCACCCGCAGCACCGCCGGATCGGCGACGATGGTCTTGATCTCCGCGATGTCGTGACCGGCGTGAGTTTGCTTTTGCAGCATCCAAAAGCCAAGCCCTGCGGACAGGACGAGCAGCGCGAGGACGAGCGCGGCCCATTGTTTCCCTCGCCGCCGCAGGTGGGCGAGGTCGTCGCGGAGCTGAAGGACGATGAGCTTGGTTTGATCGACGCTCGCCGTCGGGTGGTAGAGATGGCCACCGCCCTGGATTCGCCCGCGATAGGCGGACTGCAAATCGCGGAGTGCGTCCGGCTCGTCCGCGAGGGCGTCGGTGGGATGCTCGGGAGCGAGCAGGAGATACCAGACCTTCTTCCCCTGCTGGCGCGCGTAGAGCGCTTCGAGCTGCGTGTAGCTGACGCGCCCAAACGCCGCATCCGGTTCCGCCGGCTCGGTGCCGTAGCACCGGCCGACGAGCTGGATGACGCCGGCGGAGTCGTCGACCCAACGGCGCACGATGCCACGCAGGTCGCCGGTCTCCGTGGGCGCGATGTCCTCCCACTTCGGTTCGTAGCCGAGGCCGGCGAGCGTCTTGGCGACGAGATCGCGCGTGCTTTTCAGCTCCTTGCTGACCGAGGAGACGAAGATGACCGGCCGTGAGACCATGCGCGGAGCAAAGCGCAAAAGCGCGGGCGGGGGAAATGACAAACTCGGTGGCGGTTTGAGAAGGGCTCGCGAGCGATTTTTTCCAGCGGGGCCCTGTTCGAGCTGCTCCAACGCCTGCTCGGGACTGATCACAGCGCGCCATTTCGAAAGCTGCGCGCCTAACGAGCCAAGGGCATCACGGATAATTCATGGTGAAAGTGCGGCCATTGGGGCTGTATCACTTCCCTCCCCCTTATGAAGCACCTCCTCGTCCTGACCGTCCTGCTGCTTACCACCATCGGCGGGCTTCGCGCCGCCGAGGATCTCACGGTCCTGCCGCCCACCGTCGACGGCGTCGCACCCACCGCGCTGCTCGACACGCAGCTCAAGAAGTTCGCCTACGCCGCGCTCGATCAGCGTGAAGCGGAGTATGAAAAAATCAAGACGCCGGACGATGTCGCCGCGTGGCAGAAACGCCGGCGCGCGGATTTCCTCGCGGCGATCGGCGGGCTCCCGGAGCGTACGCCGTTGAACGCGCGCGTCATGGGTTCGCGCGACTTCGGCGAGTATCGGGTGGACAAGATTCTCTTCGAGAGCCAGCCGGGTTTTCTGGTCTCCGGGCTGCTTTATTTGCCCAAGGGTGACGGGCCGCATCCGGCCGTTCTCATGCCGTGCGGCCATACGAACATCGCCAAGGCGGGCGAGCTTTATCAGCGCGCCTCGATCAGCCTCGTCCGCGCCGGGCTCGCGGTCTTTTGCTATGATCCGCTCGGCCAGGGCGAGCGGCGCCACTATCGCCAACCGGACGGGACGCTGGAGTTCGACAGCTCCGTCGGCGAGCACCAGTTGATGGGCATCGCCGGCGCACCGCTCGGAGCCGGCGTGCAGCGGGCGATGATCTGGGATGCGATGCGCGGGCTCGATTATCTCCAGAGCCGCCCGGAGATCCGCGGCGATCGCCTCGGCTGCACCGGCGTCTCCGGCGGCGGCATGATGACCAGCTACCTGATGGCGCTCGACGATCGCATCGCCGCCGCCGCGCCGGCGTGCTACCTCACCGGTTACCGCCGCCTGCTCGAGACGATCGGGCCGCAGGATTTCGAGCAGAACCTGTTTGGCCAGCTCGCCGCCGGCCTCGACCACGCCGACTACGTCATCATGTCCGCGCCGCGGCCCGTCCTCATGATGGTAGCCACGCGCGATTTCTTTGACATCCAGGGGGCTTGGAACGTTTTTCGCCAGGCGAAACGCTGCTATGGCCGGCTCGGCCTCGCGGAGCGCGTGGAGCTGATCGAGGCCGACACGAAACACGATCTCGCGATCGACATGCGCGAAGCCTCGGCGCGCTGGTTCCGCCGCTGGCTGCTGGGGAAGGACGACGCCTGGAAAGAGCCGGCCGGCCTCGAAGTCCTGCCCGAGAAGGAAGCGCTCTGCACGCCGGAGGGCGATGTCTTGCGGCAGCCCGGCGCGCGCTCTTTTTTCGAATTGAACGCCGCGATGGCCGCACCGCTCGTCGCTGAGCGGCAGCGCTTTTGGAAAGAAAACCCGCTGCCGGCCGGCCTCGCGAAGGTCCGCGAGCTCGCGCGGATTCGTCCGCTCGCGGAGATTCCGGCGGTCACGGCGACGGTCGGGGAGACGATCCAGCGCGGGCCGGTTCGCATTGAAAAGATGATCCTGCGCAATGCGGAGGGCACGGTGATTCCGGCGCTTCTATTCCGTTCGGCGAAACCAGGCGCCGTCACGAGGCTCTACGTTCACGGCGTGGGCACGGCGGCCGACGCGGGGCCGCAGGGCAAGCTGGAAACCATGGCGCTCGCCGGCGAAACGGTGCTGGCGGCAGACGTGCGCGGCCTTGGGGAAATGGAGGGGCGCAAGAGCCCGCCCAGCCTCCAGGCCCTCTCCGAGCCCAACTGGAAATCGGCCAGCCTGGCTTCTCTACTCGGCCGCTCGATCGTCGGCCTGAGGTCGGAGGACATCCTCGCCTGTGCGCGGTTTGCTTCGGAAATGTGGGCCGCCGGCGGGCCCATCCAACTCACCGGCATCGGCGAAGCCGGCGTGCCGGCGTTGCACGCCGTCGCGCTGGAGCCGCAACTTTTCGCCGGCGCGCGAATCGAGCGCACCTTGGAAAGTTGGCACGACCTGGTGCGCTCGAGTCACAGCAAGAACCAGCAGATCAACACGGTGAACGGAGCGCTGCGCTTCTACGACTTGCCGAATTTGGTTTCCGCGCTTCCCGCGGGAAAGCTGGTCATCCATGAGCCCGTGGATGCGATGGGAGCCGTGCGGCCAAAGACCGCCGACGCCGGCGTGCCCGCGGACCCGGCGGAATTCGCGCACGCCCGGATCACCGAGGCGTGGGCCGCCTACGCCGACCGCCTCACGTTTGGGCGCGGCCAGACGCTCGCGCTGCTGGACGATGGCTGCACGATGTCGCGGCCCGAGTGGAAAGCGGTCATCGACGGCGTGCCGAAAGTGCGCGTGACCTACGACGCCGTGGATGGCGACGACGACCCCAAACACGAGGGCAAAGGCTACCACGGCAGCACGATCGGCATTCCGTCGTCGGTGAACTACGCCGGCAAGCGCGGAGTGGCTTACAACGACCAGCTCGCCATCGTGCGCAGCCTCGAGTGCTGCCACTGTAAGCTGGCCGACAGCGTGTCGCTCGCGCGCGCCTTGCAGTGGGTCATCGACCATCACGCCGAGCACCGCATCACCACCGTGAATCTCGCGCCCGTCGATGATTTGGAGCACGGCGAGCCTGTTCCGACGGAGATCGATACGAAGCTCGCGGAACTTCGCGCGCTCGGCATCTGGGTCAGCGCGCCCGCGGGCAATCACAACTTCACCAAAGGGATCTCCTGGCCGGCCGCACAGCCGAACTGCTTCGCCATCGGCGCGGTGAAACCCGGAGCGGACCTGATCATTCTGGACCGGAGCGAGAAGGTCGACCTGCTCGTGCCGGCGAGTGCCACCAGTTCCTCGAACGCGATCGTCTGCGGGGCCGCGATGATCCTGCGCGAGGCGATCGAAAAAAGCCAATATGACTGGAAGGCCGACGGACCAAACATCGCCGAAGCCATGATGGCAATCTTCCGGAAGACCGGCGTCGCCGTGGAAGATCCCGGACCGAAGCGCAACTATCGCCGGCTCGATCTCATGGCGGCGCTGGATCATGTGATGAAGCCCGTGCCCAAGCCGTAATTATGCAAAGCGCGCGCCGCGC
>DASYIS010000202.1:0-24495 GCA_035997375.1 Chthoniobacteraceae bacterium | reverse complement strand
ATCTCAACAACGACGGCGTGCAGTCCGGGGCAGGGGAGACGGGCATCGGCGGCGTCACCGTCACGGTAACCGGCACCGACGACCGCGGCCAGGCCGTGAGCTTTACCGCCACTTCCGATGCGACGGGCGCGTACTCCTTTGCGAACCTGCGGCCGAGCAACGCCGCCGGTTACACGCTGACCGAGACCCAGCCCGCGGGACTGCTCGATGGCAAGAACACGGTGGGTTCGCAGGACGGCAGCACGGTGAACAATCCCGCCACCGACGTCATTCAGACCGTCGCGATCACGCCGGGGACGACCGGCACGGGTAACAACTTCGGCGAGCTCCCGCCGGCTTCGCTCTCCGGCTTCTCGTACAACGACGCGAACAACGACGGCGTCCGCGACGCGGGCGAAACGCTGCTCCCGGGCGTCACGATCACGTTGACCGGCACCGACGATCTCGGCAACCCGGTCTCCACGACCGCGGTGACCGATGCCGGCGGCGCGTACGCGTTCAACAACCTGCGCCCCGGCACTTACACGCTGACGCAGACGCAGCCCGCGGGCCTGCTCGATGGCAAGGAGACCGCCGGGACGCAAGGCAGCGGCACGGTCGACAACCTGAGCAATTCCAACGCGATCTCGGCGATCACGCTCACCGCCGGGCAGACCGGGACGGACAACAATTTCGCCGACCTGACGGCCTCCACCTTTGGCGGAGCGGTCTACCGCGACCTCAACAACAACGGCGTGCGTGAAGCCGGCGAGACGGGCATCGCGGGCGCGTCCATCACGATTACCGGCACCGACGATCGGGGCGTGGCCGTCAACCTCACGGTCATGACCGACGCCACCGGCGCCTACGTTTTCAACAGCCTGCGGCCCGGTTCCTACACGGTGACCGAAGCGCAGCCGGCCGGCTTCCTCGACGGCATCGACACGCGCGGCACGGTGAATGGAGTGGCCGCGGGTTCGGTCAGCAATGATCAGATCAGTGGCGTGACCCTCACGCCGGGCGCCACAGCCGCGAACTACAACTTCGGCGAGCTCTCCGCGGCGAGCCTCGGCGGCACGGTCTATCGCGACGACAACAACGACGGCATCCGCCAGGCGGGCGAGCTCGGGATCGGCTCCGTCATGGTGACGCTCACGGGTACCGACGATCTCGGCAACGCGGTCACGCTCACCATGCAGAGCGCCGCCGACGGCACGTATTCCTTCACCGGCCTGCGTCCCGGCACCTACGCGCTCACCGAGACGCAGCCCGGCGCTTTCCTCGATGGCAAGGACACACCCGGCTCGCTGAGCGGCACCGCCGCCGCAGTCCCCGGCGACACCATTTCCGGCATCGTGGTCGGCAGCCAGCAGAGCGGGACCGGCTACAACTTCGGCGAGCTCGCGGGCTCGAGCATCGCGGGCACGGCCTTCGTCGATGCGGACAACGACGGCGTGCTCGACGCGGGCGAAACGCTGCTCCCAGGCGTGACGGTCACGCTCACCGGCACCAACGACCTCGGCCAGCCCGTCACCGTCTCCGCGACCACCGACGCGAGCGGCGCGTACACTTTCAGCAATCTGCGCCCCGGCACGTACACCGTCACCGAGACCCAGCCCGCCGGCTACCTCGACGGCAAGGACGCGGCCGGGACCGCGAACGGCGTTGCCGCGAGCGTACCCGGCGACACAATCAGTGCGATTACGCTTCCGAGCAACACGGCGGCGACCGGCTACACCTTCGGCGAACTGCGAGCGGCGTCGCTCTCCGGCGCGGTCTTCGCCGACACGAACAACGACGGCGTGCGCGACGTCGGCGAGGCGGGCATCGCCACCACCGTCACGCTCACCGGCACCGACGATCTTGGCCAGGCGGTGACGATCTCGGTCACCTCCGACGCGATTACCGGCGCTTACGACTTTTCGGGCCTGCGCCCCGGTTCATACACGATCACCGAAACGCAGCCGGCGGCTTTCCTCGACGGACGCGACACGCTCGGCACCGCGGGCGGCACGCCGACGAACGACAAGGTTTCGGCCATCACCTTGAATGAAGGGACGACCGGCACCGGCTACAACTTCGGCGAAGTCGCGGGCTCCTCGCTGGCCGGCACGGTCTACCGCGATGACAACAACAACGGCGTGCTGGACGGCGGAGAGGCGCGCCTCGGCGGGGTCACGATCAAGGTCACCGGCGTCGACGATCTCGGCAATGCGGTCTCGCTCACCGCCACCACCGACGCGACAGGCGCGTATTCCTTCGCGAACCTGCGGCCGAGCAATGCCGCCGGTTATACCATCACCGAAACGGAGCCGGCGGGCTACCTGATGGGCAAGAACACCGTCGGCTCGCAGAACGGCACGACGACCAACAATCCGCCGACGAGCTTCATCCAGACGGTGCAGATCACGACTGGCACGATCGGCACGGGCAACAACTTCGGCGAGCTCGCCCCCTCCAGCCTCGCCGGCGCGACGTACGTCGATGCAAACAACAACGGCGTCCTCGATGCCGGCGAGACACGGCTCCCCGGAGTCGCGGTCACGCTCACGGGGATGAACGACCTCGGCCAGCCCGTCTCCGTTTCGACCACGACGGATGCGAGCGGCGCGTATGTTTTCGACGGCCTCCGCCCCGGCACTTACACCGTGAGCGAAACGCAGCCGGCCGGGTACCTCGACGGCCAGGACACCGCGGGCACCGCGCTCGGCACGGCGGCGGCGGTGCCGGGCGATGCGATCTCGGCGATCACCCTCGCCAGCAACACGCCCGCGACCGGCTACAACTTCGGCGAGCTGCGCGGCGCATCCCTGGCCGGCGCGGTTTTCCGCGATGACAACAACGACGGCGCGCAGCAGGCGGGCGAGTCCGGTGTCGGCGGCGTCAGCGTGCGCTTGCGCGGCGCGGACGACCTCGGGAACGTGATCGACACGACGATCACCACACAACCCGACGGCACGTATTCTTTCAACAACTTGCGCCCCGGCACGTATCGCGTAACGGAGACGCAGCCGGCGGGATTGCTCGATGGCAAGGACGCCACGGGCACGGCCAACGGCACGCTCGCGAACGACGACGTGAGCGGCATCGTGCTCCACGAAGGCGACGCCGCCACGGGCTACACGTTCGGCGAGCTCGGCGGCTCGCGGGTCACCGGCACGGTGTTCGACGATCGCAACAACGACGGCGCCCGCGGCCCCGGCGAGGCGGGCATTCCCGGCGCCACCGTCACGCTCACCGGCACCGACGACCTCGGCCAGCCCGTGTCCGTTTCCACGACCACCGACCCGAGCGGCAACTACCAGTTCACCGGCTTGCGTCCGGGCACCTACACGCTCACCGAGACGCAGCCCGCCGGTTACCTCGACGGCAAAGACACCGCCGGCACGACCGGTGGCACCGCCGCGGCCGTGCCCGGCGACACGATCTCCGCGATCACCCTCCCGAGCAACACGAACGCCGACAACTATCTCTTCGCCGAGCTCACGCCGGCGCAGATCTCCGGCACGGTCTATCGCGACGACAGCAACGACGGCCTGCACCAGGCCGGCGAACCCGGCATCGGCGGCGTGGTCGTGACCCTCAGCGGCACGGAGGATCTCGGGAACCTCGTCTCCCTTTCCACCAACACCGCCCCGGACGGCACGTACGCCTTCGCGAATCTGCGCCCCGGCTCGTACACGCTCACCGAGACGCAGCCCGCTGGCTACCTCGATTTCAAGGACACCGCCGGCACGCAGGGCGGCAGCGTCGCGGCCTCGCCCGGCGACACGATCACCGGCTTCACGATGGCCCCCGGGGAGACCGGCACGGGCAATGACTTCGGCGAGCTCGCCCCCTCCACGATCAGCGGGCACGTCTTCGACGATCGCAATAACAACGGCACGCAAGACGCCGGCGACGCCGGCCTGCAGGGCGTCCCGGTGAGATTGACGGGTACGAACGATATGGGGCAATTCGTGGATCTGGCCATGATGACCGCCCCGGACGGCTCGTACACGTTCGCGGGTCTGCGCCCCGGCTCGTACACGCTCACCGAAACGCAGCCGGCCGGCTACCTCGATGGCACGGACACCGCTGGCAATCTCGGCGGCACCCCGGCAGCCGTCCCCGGCGACGCGATCACGAAAATCGACATCGTGAGCAACCAAACCGGCACGGGGTACAACTTCGCGGAGCTCGCTCCCTCGTCCATCGGCGGCTCGGTGTTCACCGATCTGAACAACGACGGCGCCCAAGGCCCCGGCGAGAACGGCATCGGCGGCGTCAGCGTGACGCTCACCGGGACCGACGATCACGGGCAAGCCGTGAACATCACGCTGCCGACGGCACCGGACGGCACGTTCAATTTCTCCAATCTGCGCCCGGGTACCTACACGGTCACCGAGACGCAGCCCGCGGCTTACGCGGATGGCAAGGACGCGGTGGGGACGCTCAACGGCACGCCTGGCAACGACACGGTCGCCGGCATCGTGGTGATGCCGGGCCAGACCGGCACGGGCTACACCTTCGGCGAACAGCTCACGTCGATCACCGGCACGGTGTTCGTCGATCACAACCGCGACGGCGTGCAGGATCCCGGCGATCCGGGGCTGGCGGGCGTCACGATTTCGCTGTTCGACAACAACGGCAACTTCATCACCAGCACGACCACCGGGCCCGGCGGCGACTACGCGTTCGCGACGCTCCTGGCCGGGCCGTACCGGCTCGTCGAGACGCAGCCCACCGGCTACGGCAGCTCGACGCTGAACACGGTCGACATCAATGTCACTCCCGCGGGCTCGGTGGTGCGGTTCGGCGAGACCGTCTCCTCGCTCTCCGGCACGGTTTACTTCGACGCGAACGCTTCGGGCGCGCTGAACGCCGGCGAACCTGGCCTCAGTGGCGTGACCGTGACGCTCACCGGCACCGACGCCGCCGGTGCCGCCGTGAACCGCACCTTCACCACGGGGGCCGATGGCACGTACCACTTCGACGACTTGCTCAGCGGCAACTACACCGTCAGCGCCACCCAGGCGGCTGGCTACAACGATGGCGCGGAAACGGCGGGCAATTTCAGCGGCTCACTCGCGACGAACGACGCCATCTCCGCGATCGCCGTGCCGACGGGCCAGGACGGCGCCGGCTACAATTTCGGCGAGCTCGGCTCCCCGATCACGGGCGTGGTCTACCGCGACGACAGCAAGGACGGCACCCGCGATGCGGGCGAGCCCGGCCTGCCGGGCGTGACGATCCAGTTGCTCGATCCGCTGACGATGCTCCCCATTTCGACGACGACCACCGGTCCCGACGGCCGGTACACGTTCGGCAATCTGCCGCCCGGCTCGTACATCATCCGCGAGACCCAGCCCCTCGGTTACGCCGATACGACGCCCAACGACCAGCCCGTCACCGTTGCCGCGCCTGGGCCGGCTGACGTCAACTTTGGCGAGAAGCTCGGCTCGTTCTCCGGCAAGGTCTTCCAGGATCTCGACAACGACGGCGTGCAAGGACTCGGCGAGCCCGGCATCGCAGGCGTGACGGTGACGCTGACGGGAACGGATGCGCTTGGCCGGCCGGTCACGCGCACCGCGATGACCAATGCGACTGGCGACTACACGATCGACAACGTGCTCTCCGGCACCTACACGCTCACCGAGACGCAGCCCGCCGGGTACACCGACGGCAAGGATTCCATCGGCACGAGCAATGGCACGCCGAGCGGCACGGATTCCACCACGGGCATCGCGCTCGGCGCGGGCGTCGCGGCGACGGGCTACAACTTCGGCGAGCTCGGCGCGACCGATCTCACCATCGCGAAGACCGATGGCGTCACGGAGACGCAGCCCGGCCAGCTCATCACCTACACCGTCACGGTCTCCAATCAAGGCGTGCAGGACGCGGCCGGCGTGGTGGTTTCGGATCAATTCCCCACCGGCGACCTGGACTTTGTTTCCGCCTCCAATGGCGGCGTGTTCGATCCGCAAACCGGCACGATCACCTGGCAGCTCGGGAATGTCACCGGCAGCGGCCAGGAGGTCGTCACCCTCACGATCCAGGCGCGGGTGAAGGACGTGGTGCTCGCCGGCCACGAGAAGGTGACCAACGTGGTCACGGTGACCGACGACGGGACGGTGCCCGATTCCGACCCGACGAACAATCGCGCGACCGACGAGGATCGCCTCATCGCGCAGCCCGATCTCTACGTGGTGAAAACCGATCACCTGACGACCGCCAAAGTCGGCCAGACCACCACGTACACGATCACCGGTGGCAACGCCGGCAACCAGGTCGCGGAAGGCGTCACGGTGACCGATCTCCTGCCGCCCGGCCTGCGCTTTGTCTCCGCCTCGCGCGGAGGCCGGCTTGTCAATGGCCAGGTCGTCTGGAAGCTCGGCGACCTGCAGCCGGGCGACAGCTTCCAGGTCACGGTCAGCGTGGTCGTGGAGGAAGCCGCGGCGGGCAAGAACGCGCACAACACCGCGAAGATCGACGACCGCTTCGGCTCCTTCGAAGACCGCACGCCGCGGAACAACCGGTCCAGCGACGACACGTCCATCCCGGCACTGCCGCCCCCCGTCACGCCCCCGCCGGTCCCGAGGGTCGGCCAGCAGCTTTTCTACGACCTCTTCAACAGCGGCCACAACGTGAACTTCCGCAGCTTCGACCGGCACGACAATTCCGATCTGTTCGCCCGACCGGCCTCGGTCCTCGATGTCTGGCGCGATCCGGTCCTGCCGCTCGCCCCGATCTACTCCGGCGAAGCCGATCCCGGCTCGACGCTGGTGATCGAGCTCTACAACGCGAACGGCGACCGGATCGGGGAGCAGACCGTCGTCGTCGACGCGGGCGGCAACTGGCTCGTCACATTCCCGAGCTCGCACCTCAAGGACTACCCGTCGGGCGTCCGCATCACCGAGTACGCCGCGCCCTACGCTTCGCCCACGACGTCCGGCCGCAACCTGCGCAACTTCTTCGCGCCGGCCCTCAATGCCGGGCAGTTCGCGTTCGGCGGCCAGGATTCGACTCCGCTCGACCCGCGCGCCACCGCCCCGCTGCTCAGCGGACTCAACCTGGCCAATCCGCTGGAGCTCGGCGACGTGAAATACGGCAGCGAGCTCCTCCCCGCGACCGGCGCCCCCGGCGGATACTAACCTCACTTCAGCCACGCGCGCAGGCAGGTGGTCCAGTAAGTTGCCGCGAGCGCCAGAAACAGCGTGGTCAGGGCCAAATGCCCCGCCACGAATAGGCCCCCCTTCGGCCAGTCGGCATGCTCGAAATAGAGGAAGTCGACCAGGATGCGGCCCGTCCAATAGAGCGCGATGAAAGCGGCCAGGCCGAGCGCCGCGCGGTCGCCGCGCAGCAGTTCCGCGTGCAGCACCAACGTCAACGTGCCAAAGGCCACGATGGTGAGGAGCGTGTAGCCGGCGTAGACCCACGTGAGCTTGCGATTGAACGGCGTAAGCTGCGCGAAGTCCTTCTTCCAGCCGAGCCGATGCGGCACCTGAACGCTGGCGGCCAGGATGCAGAAATGCCCGAGGCCCGCCAGCCACAGCGCAAGGCTCAACCAGCTTTCGAAGGTGTTCATAAAGAAGGTTGCAGCGGCGCTCGGATCGCGAGCAGGGCGAAGACGCAACCGAGGAAGAGAAACGCCGCGAGGAAGAGGAGGTTCAACCGCGGATGTTCGCCCTTGGCGGCGCGATCGTAGTAGCCGGCCTGGAGCACGAAGCGCGTCAGCCAGAAGAGTGCGAAGAACGCAGAGAGCGCGCGCCCGAGCGCCGAGCGGCCGGCGAGCTCCTCCGGAAAGGCAAAGCAGAGCGCGGCCTGGCCCAAGAGGACCGCGACAATGTAGGCGGAGTGGACGAGGAAGATCTGACGCACGATGGGCGAGACGCGCGCCAGGTTCTCGCCGTATTTCAGCATCCGTGGCGCGAAGAAATTGGCGAGGGCGATCGCCAGCAAGCCGGCGCCGGCGAGAGAGGTGAGGAGGTTGTACATAGAGGCTCAGAGCGCGTGCAGTGCTCGCAGGAAAGGAAGGATGACCTGTCTGACAAACGGCGGATGAAACAACGCGGCGACTGGCGCGGCGGCCGTGAGAAAGAGCAGGACGCGTCCGCGCGCGCCGCGGCGCAAACCGAGCCGCCGGCCGAGGCGCGAGCGCTCGAGGAGAAGCCCCGCGCCCTGCAAGACGAAGTAGAGAGTCGGGAGCCCGTAACCGCCGCCCGCAGGCACGGAGATGACGAGGTCGTGGACCAGGCCGGAGCCGAGGAAGATCAGCATGGTGGCGCCGGCGAAGCCGAAGCGCTTGCGCAACGGCGGGAACAACGAGGTCGCGACGAGATCGTGGAAAGCGGTGTTCCAGCGGCGCCCCCAGAAGTCGCCCAGCGAGTGCGCGCGCAGCGGCTGCCGCATCAGCGGAGGCGCCGCGCGCCCGAGCCGCTGCCAGCCGGCGGCCGCCAAACCGAAGAGCCCGAAGTGGAGCATCAGGATGAGCCCCGTCATGCCGACCCAGCCCGCGAGCAGGGGCGTGGGCCCGTGGCGCGCGGCGCCCCAAAGGAGTGCGGCGCCGGCCGCCGTCTTGCCCAGCGGTGTGAGCCACGTCCGCCGCGGGATCGGCGCAGGTGCCGCGTGGGGCCCGAGGAAGGCGGCCGCATTCATCCCCGGCCACAGGAACAGATACCCGAGCGTCGCGGCCGCCGAGGGCCGCAACCGCTGTGCAAAGGCAAAGCGAAGGGTCCATAGTTTGCAGAGGAAATAGATCGCCGCGGCCAGGCACCACATCACCACCCACGGCGGCAGGCCGTGGGTGAGGAAGGGCAGCGCGGCGAGGTTCATCGATTACGGGTTGATGGGGCCGACGGTGACGGGCCGCGGGAGCGGCGGCACGGCGTGCTGGAGCAACGCGCGGCGGCGCATCTTCGAGAAAACGAGGAGGTTGAAGAAGTGCATGCCGCCGAGGACGAGGAGCACGATGCCGACCTTGGTACTCAGCACCTCGAGCACGCCCTCGAGATCGGTCGGCTTGTTCGCCGTCGTGAGGGCGAGGCTGATGTAGCCGATGTTGATGAGGTAAAAGCCGACGAGGAGCAGGTGATTGATGGAATCGGCGAGGGGTTGGTTTTGGTTGAACGCGTCGACGAGGAAGATGCGGCCGTTCTTGTGCAGCGTCTTCGCCACCCAGACGGTGAGGGTGACGCTGACGGTGAGATAGCTGAGGTAGAGGCCGACGGTGGGAGTGAATCCGCTCATGGTGGTGTTTTCGTTATTTGTGTAGTTTCAGGAAGTTCTGAAAGAAGGTCGAAAAAAAAGGGAGGGTCACTTGAGGAACTTGAGCGCAAAGGGGATGATCTTGCTCTGCTCGGAGCGGGAGATCTTCGCGATCACGTTGTCGCTCAGGTCGAGGAAATCGCGCAGCGCCTTGATCTGTTGATTGAACGCGGCGGCTTCCGTGCCGCGCAGCCCCTTGGTCCGTTCGGCGCAGTGGGCCAGCACTTCCTTGGCCGGTTGCAACTCGCGCCGGCTGCGTTCGCGCATTACGATGCAGAACATCTTCCAGACATCCTTCTCGGCCTCGAAGTACTCCTTGCGCTCGCCCTTGCGCACGACGCTTCGCACCAGGCCCCAACTGACCAGTTCACGCAAATTCCCATGGGCGTTGCCGCGGCTGATCTTGAGGTCGGCCATGATCTCGTCGGTCGTCATCGGGTTCGGAACCGTGATGAGGAGCGCGTGAATCTGCGCCATCGTCCGGTTGATCCCCCAAGCGCTGCCGATGGCGCCCCACTGGGTCACGAATTCGTCGCGCGCCGCGTGCAGCTCGGTCCGGTCGGGGGGCGGCTCGTTCTTCATGTACTTTCAGAATATTCTGAAAATAGGAGATAGCAAGGGGAATTCTTTGGAGGGGGGCGACGCCTGCAGCTATTCCTCCGCGATTTCCCACCACAGCGTCTTCTGCTCCGGGCTCAGCGTGAGCTTGGTCTCGCCGCCGGCGTGCTGCAGCGGCACCTCCGTTTGGTGGTGCCCGCGCTCGTCGAGGCTCCAGGCTTTCCACTTCGCGCCGCCGGGGAAGGTGAGCGTGGCGGCGATGCCCTCGACCGTGGAGGGGCCTTTGCCCCAGGTGCTCACGCTCGTCTTTTCCGCGTTCTTCCATTGCAGGTCGGCGTTTTCCGTGTCGCCGACGGCCGTGACCAGGATGCTTTGCGCGTGAAAGAAGCTGTCGCCCTTCATCACGGTGGCGCTGATGGCGGCCCACTTTTGCCGCGTGACGCCGGCGGTGATTCTCACCGCACCGCCGTCGATCGTCTCGCCGGGTTCCATGTTCCCCACCACGCATTCCGAGCGCGGGGTGGTGACCGTCATGCGGTGCGCCTTCGTATCCCACTTGAGTTGCGGCGCGAGCGCCGAAATATCCAGCGTCGACGAGGGTTTGGGCGCGATCCGAAAGGCGACCGGATGCGCGAACGTCTCCTCCGGCTTCAACCCATACGCCTTGCCGTCGACCCAGGAGCCGCCCTTGGCGACCGAGTCGATCGCCTGTTCCTGCGTGATGGAAACGACGTGCGCCGACGGTGGGATCAGGTGGGTGCGGTAAAAGAGGGTGAGCGCCGCGGGGAGCGTCGCCATCTTGCCCGGGTGCTGGTCGATATCGAAGAAGCTGGTGAGGCGTTTCGTGTCCCAGTCGTTCAACCGATGCGAGTAGGCGAACGCGAAGACGCCGTCCCAATCCTGCAACGCGGCGACGGCCATCACCTCGAGAAATGCCTCGGAGGAATACGTGTTCGGCGAGGCGTGGTTGTACTCGGTGACGATGAACGGCTTGCCCGCGACGCGCCGCAGCGCGAGGCCCGGCAGCGTGCCGCCGTCTTCGCGGCCGGCCATCGATTCGTTTTTCACGGTCCAATTGTTCATGTCCCACTGGCGGCCGGGGAAGTGCGGGTGCTGCCAGTAGGCGTGCGCGTCGACGACGTCGAGCATCGCCTGCACGGGCCACGGGCTGAAGCCGGTGGCCGAGCCGAGCACGAGCGACTTCGCGCCGAGCTCGCCCTTGAGGAACTTCGACATGCCGGGCCAATACGCGGCCTCCTCGTCGAAGAGGAACCGCTGCCAGTCTTTCTGCGCCGCCAGCGTGCGCTGCGCCAGCCGCGCGCGTTTGATGAATGCGACCTTTCCCAAGGCTTCGCCCTCGAGCAGTCCCAGCGAGCCACCGGAGCGCAGCGAGACATTGTGAAAATGGTACTCGCCGAGCTGCAGGCCGAGATTGCTGAACGAAAGCCGCGCCTGGTCATCGCTGTCGCTCGGCGTGACGACAAAGCTAAGATCCTGATATTCGGTGGTTAGCTTGACCTCCTGAGTGCCGAGCCCTTTCCACGGCGCATGCGCCTGGCTAAGTCCGACGTTTATCTTCGCCGGTTGCGGCGCCCTGGCGCGGAAGCTAATCGTATAGCTTTTGCCCTTCTCGACTTTCACCGGGCTTTGGCTGAATTGCACGTGCCACCCTTCCTTGCCTGGCGCGGTTACATTGAGCGCCATCTCCGTCGTGGCATTGCTGCCGCCAAAGGTCATCGCCGCCTTCGCGCCTTCATGCTGTTCCAGGAACCAATGGTCCGCGCCGGCGCGGAAGTCGTGGTTTGCCAGGAGCTCCGCTCCGAGGCGCTCCTCGCCCTGGCTCCACGCGGCGGCGAGCTTCTCCGGCGTCCCGTACTTCTTCTTCAGCCACTCGTTCCACTGCTTCGAAAACTCCGCCGCGTAGGGATCGGGCATCGCGTCCAGCGCCTTGCCATTCCATTCCATGATGAGCCCGTTCTCGTTGTTGATCTCGATGAACGCGACCGCCGGATCGGCGGTGTACGCCAGCTTCGTGTACGGGTTCACGTGCTTCAGCAGCGCCGTGGCATAGGCGTGCTGCTGCTCGATCATGGCCGGGAAAAAGTTGTCGACGCCCTTGAAGTAGCCGGAGCCTTCGTACGCCGGCATGCCCGCGTACTGGTTGCCGACGTGCAGATTGAGGTTCGTGTAGATGCCGTTCTTCTTCAGCTCATTGACGAAGTAATCCAGCCGGTCGAGCGACTCGGGATCGAGCGTCTTCCTGTCCTTCTGCAAAAGCCCGCCGGGCGCCGTGCCCGTATCCATGTGATGGAACCGCACGCAGTTGATCCCGAATTTCGCCATCCGCGCCGCGACCTTCTCCGCATCCGCGTGCGTCGGGAAATCCCCACCAAACGCCATGTTCACGCCGAAGAAGCGGATGCGCTGGTCGCCGGCAAAGAGGTGGCCGTCTTTCGCAGTGACGAAGCCGTGGAGGCCGGCGGGCTTCTCGAGGAGGTTGCTGATATTGGTGATGCCAGGCGTGGCGTCATCCCATGGGAGGACGAAGGGGAAGAGGTCGGCGGCAGCACAGAGCGCCGGCGCGATCGCGATCGACAGGGCGCCGACGAGGATGGAGAGGGATCGATTCATGCAAAGGGAGATGACGATTAAGCGCGATGATGCCGGAGCCGAGCAAGTTCGGCGCGCAGCCGCTGGTTTTCGAGCTCGAGCGCGGTGACGACCGGCGGCAAAGGTGGCGGCGAAGTGAATTGCACGACCTCATCCAGTTTGAAGTACACGCCGTTGCCCAGGCTCGTCTTGCAGGTCGCGACGTGCTCCTGGCCCGCGGCATCGAGGTAGCGCACCTTGAAAAGTCGATTGCGATCGGTGGTAAGGCCGCCTTCCCAAAAGCCCGCGCGGCGGAGGGAGAGCACGCGATAACCACGCCTTGCGAGATCGTCCACGATCCGCGCCCGGTCCATCGCGACGCGCAACTTCCAAAAGGCGAACATCCCGCCGGCGACGAGCACGACGAAAAGCGCCATCTTTATCGCCGCCACGATTTGCGGCGGGTCAGCAGTTTCTGGGTCCATAACGTTTCACCTTACTATGGCAGAGCTTCTCCGGCGCTTCACTTCTTATAGATCTGGTGGGTGCCCACGTCGAGCGTGGTCACCCAGGAACCATCGATGCGAATGTACGCGCAGGTCTGCCTCGACCACGACACTGTAGATTGTATGCGTTGCCTTGGCCGACAGAGTGCGAATCTCGTGCGTACCGAGCGAGGGATGAAATGGGTCTTCCTGGAAATCTTCCAAGCTTTGCGTACTGATTGTTTCTGTTGCGAGGAGAGCCGATAGAAGCTCTTCCAATATCTCTCCAGAGCCCGGAACTGGTACTTCACGAGCCTGGGGGCGTCTCGTTGTGCGCCGTTTCCATCGTCACGAAACGTCCATGGTCAAAGTCGTCGAGTGCTTCGAGAAATTCGGCTGGGATCTCCGGATCTTCGAGTTGGCGAACGAATCGAAGCAGCTTGTCCCTTTCAAGCCGCGGCAGAGCCTGAATCTCGGAAATGAGTTGTTCCGCAGTCATCGACATAGATTGGATATAGCAGAGATAATCGAAACCCGCAATTTACACGCTCCCCGCCGTCGGATGTACCCACGGCGCGCGGTACGGCCGCGCGAGCAGTTTGTTGGCCTCGTCATCGCCGGCGATCTTGCCCGCGGCGGCGTCCCATGTGAGCGTGCGGCCGACTTTCAGCGAGAGGTTCGCGAGGATGCAGGCGACGCTGGAGGTGACGCCTTGCTCGATGTCGGCGACCGGCTTCGAGCGTTGCGCGATGGCGTTGAGGAAGTCCTTCATGTGGCCGCGAATGGCCGGGGCGCAGTGTTTCTCGAGATCCTTCTCCGTCTGGTCCTCCGGGTATTGATCGAGCTCGTAGACGACGTCCTTATGAACGGGTTGCACGCCCTTCGCGGTCGGGGTGAAGTCGTAGCCCATGACACTCGCTTTGAGCGTCCCCTTGTCGCCGTAGAAGGTGGCAGCCCACGGGTACTTCGGGTCGGGCGCTTCGCCCCATGACCTATGTGTCCAAACGACACGAAGGTCCTCGAACTCGAACGTCGCGGTCTGGGTGTCGGTGATGTTGGCCTTGCTGGCCTTGTCCTCGAAGATGCCGCCGGTCGAGGAGATGCGCGTCGGCATCGGGAGATCGAGCATCCAGCGCGTCATGTCGAGCATGTGCACGCACATGTCGCCGACGATGCCGTTGCCATACTCCATGAACGCCCGCCAGCGGCGCGGATGGACAAGCGGATTGTACGGGCGCATCGGCGCGGGGCCCGTCCACATCTCGTAATCGAGGTTGGCCGGCGGCGCGGCATCCGGCGGGGTGTTCGTTGCGCGCATGTGGTAGTAGCAGCAAATCTCGACCAGTCCGACCTTGCCGAGCTTGCCCGGCTTAATGATCTCCTCCCGCGCCTCGATGAGGTGCGGCGTGCTGCGGCGCTGCGTGCCGATCTGCACCACGCGATTGTATTTGCGCGCCGCGGCGAGCATCGCCTGGCTCTCGACCACGTCGACGCTCGTCGGCTTTTGGCAATAGACATCGGCGCCCGATTTCACCGCCTCGATCATCGGCAGCGCGTGCCAGTGGTCGGGCGTGCCGATGAGGACGACATCGAGGTCCTTCTCCTTCAGCATCTCGCGGTAGTCGCCGTAGGTGCGCGGCTTCTTCTTGTTCGCCTGCCGGCCGGCGACCATATCCGCGGCATTGGCGAGCATCTCCTGGTCGACATCGCAAAGGGAAACGACCTCGACCGGCGCGACCTGGATCAGCCGAAAGAGATCGCACTTGCCGTACCAGCCGCAGCCGATGAGCCCGACGCGTTTGCGCTGGTCCTTGAAATCGACGGCGAAGGCGGGAAGAGAGGAAGCCGCGGTGAGGGCGGCGCCGGTGCGGAGGAAGTGACGGCGGTTCATGGGAAGGAGGAGGGGAGACAATCAGACAATCGGAGGGTGACAAGGCTCGCCCGCGCTACTTCTGCGCGGCCAAAAATGCCAGCAGATCCGCGGCCTCCTGCGCGGTGAGGCTCTGGAGCAGGCCTTCTGGCATGAGGGAGGTGCGCGTCATTTCGGTTTTTTGCACGATGTTCGGCGAGACTTTCTTGGTGGCGCCGCCAGCGAGGCGGAGGGTGAGCTCGGTGTCGGTGCGCGCGACGATGAAGCCGCTGAGGACTTCGCCGCCGGTGAGGGTGAGGGTGGCGAGTTGCCACGCGGGCTCGACGATTTTCGAGGGAAAGAGGATTTGCTCGAGCATCGCCGGCGGCAGGTATTTCGCCGCGATGTGCGAGAGGTCGGGGCCGAAATCGGTGCCGGTGTCGCCGAGGCGATGGCAGGCGACGCACAGCGCGGAGAAGAGCGCCTGGCCGCGCTTCGGATCGCTCTTGAGGGAGAAGATTTCCTCCGGATGGATGTCGGGGCCGAGGACGCGGCGGCGCTGGGACTCGGGGAGGAAGCGCTCGAAGAGGTCGCGCCGCAGCGGGTCGGCGAGGGCGCTCCCTTGCGTGATCGCCTGCTGGCGCACGTCGCCCCACAAGGTGCCATCGAGGACTGCGAGGGCGACGCTGAGCGCGCCGCCGGAGGTGCCGAGCAGGGCGGGCAGGGGAGCCGGATCGCCGGAGGCGAGTGTGGCAATCGCGGTGTATTCCGCATCTTCGGCTTCGAGCGCAGCGGGCGGCAGTTTGTCGGGCGGGAGGCTCGCGATCCAGTCGCGGAGGAGCAGCACGCCGGCGTCGTCGACGAGCCGCGCGCCGAGGTACGGCATGTGGCCGCGGCCGGCGGTCGCCATGCGGTAGAGGAGCACGCTATGTGCCGGCCGGCCGGGCGCGATGACGCGGCCGTCGCTGAGGCCGAGGTCGCCTTGGATCGGTTTGGCGTTGAGCAGCACTGCGGACTTCAGCGGCGTCTCGATGTTCAGCACGCTCGGCACGGAGCCGCCGCCGTGCTCGCGATGGCAGCCGCTGCAGTTCGTGTGGAGATAGCTGCGGGCGCGGATTTCCAGGCTGCCGCGGTCGCCGAAGGGATCGGCAAAGCGCGGCTCCTCGGGCGGCGCGAGGCCGAGCCGCGCGAAGAGCTCCCACTGTCCGCCCTCGGCCGCGGGGACGGGCCGGTCGAGCTGGAGCGGGGTGAAGCCGGCGACGGTGTTCGACTGCAAGTTGTGGCAGCGCAGGCACTCGATGCGTGCGAAGTAGCGCCACGTCTGTTTGCGCATTCCGCCGGGCGCGCCGGCGTCCTTGATCTCCAGCGTCCGCTCCGCGCCGCGCGCGGGGACGAGCTCGGCGTCAGTCTGCGCGTCGTTCCAGCGGTACGAGTAGGCGGCCCATTGCGCGCCGTCGTAGTGCAGCAGCTGCGTTTCGAGCGCGCGGCGGGTCTGCGGATCGCCTTGCTTCATCTCGATCGAGTAGGTTTTCGCCAGCACCGTCCCCTCCGGGAAAACCCAGCGGCCGGCGTTCAGCACGCCGAAGGCCTTGGCGGCGACCGTGGTGATGCTTGTGCCTGGAATGCCGACCCAGCGCTCGCTCGACGCATGGTCCGCCCAGCGCGGCGCGACGATCGCGAATGGCTCGACGCCGGGCGCCGGCGTTTGCTTCGCGACGTCGCTGAAGAGGCCCGTCTCGCTCAAGCGCACGGGGAAGGGCGCGGGATTCGTCGCCGCGGGATTGCGCGCCAGCCGCCAGAGCCCGCCGCTGTTACCGTAATCGCAGATGAGCGGCTCGCCATCCGCGCCGATGCCGAAGCCGACGGGCATGATCGTGCTGCGGCAGATCTCGACCGGCGCCGCGCCATCGCGCAGCGCCCAGAAGGTGCCGAACTGCCAGTCGGCATAGACATACGCGCCGGCCAGCTCGGGCAGCTTTGCGCCATAGTAAACTTCGCCGCCGGTGATGCTGACCGACTCCTCGTGCGAGTGCGCGTAGGTCGGCGGCAGGATGGGCGTCGGGCCGCGCGGGCGATCCGGCCAGACGGCTTGTTTGCTCGCCTCGGTGATGCTCCAGCCGTAGTTGCCGCCGCGCTCGACGCGGATCACCGATTCCCACAGCTCCCAACCGACATCGCCGACCCAGAGCGCGCCGGTCTTCGCGTCGAACGAGAGCCGCCATGGATTGCGCACGCCGTACGCCCAGATCTCGCCGCGCGCGGCGGGCGTGGCGACAAACGGGTTGTCCTTCGGGATGCTGAACGGCTTCGTCCCCGAGGGATGATCGACGTCGATCCGCATGATCTTCGAGAGCTGGCTCGTGATGTCCTGCCCGCTCCCGCGCTCGTCCGCCGGATGCGCGAAGCCGCCGTCGCCCGTGCCGAAATAGAGCATGCCATCGGGACCGAAGCGGAGGTTGCCGCCGTTGTGCCCGCCGTACATCCATTCGTACATCACCTTGCCGGTCGTGAAATCGAGGTGCGGGATTGCTTCCTCCGTCACGCGAAAGCGGACGATGCGCGAGCCGTTGGGCCGCGACTTCTGGCCCTTCATGTTCAGGTTGAGCCAGACGAAGACGAAGCGGTTTTCCGCGAACTGCGGATGAAAGGTGAAGCCGTACGCCTCGACGACCTCGGGGTCGTATTTTGTGAAATCGGCCATCAGGTCCGGCTGCGCGATCGATTCGTCGGCGGGGAAGGAGAGGAGCCGGCCCTTGATTTCCAGCACCACCACGCGCTTCGTGCCGGGGACGGTCGAGGTCTCGATCGGCGTGGCGAAAGTAAGCTGCGGAAACGCACGCTCGACGCGATATGGCTTCGGCGGTTCCGGCGAGCCTTCGACGCGGGAGGTCGTCCATGGGACGCGCTCCACCGCCGGCGCGGCGGCGGTGAGCAGGAGCAGAAAGGGGAGGAACTTCATCGGACGGTGATCGGCGCCGATGGGGAAGCGTCCGGCTCGGTGGTGGTGAACGAGAGGCTCACTTCGCGCGGCACGGGTTTGAGCGGAGCGGCGGTGATGTCGACCTCGAAGGGACGCGCGAGGCTGTTGCCGGCGAGGTCTTCGAGGATGGAGTCGACGAGCACGCGGTAGGCGGCCTGCCGCCACGCGGTGGTCGGTGTGAAACGCCAGGTCCGCTCGTTGTCGGCGGTCGCCACGGAGCCCGCCACCGGTGCGCCGGCGTCGTCGACCACGCGCAGGCAGCGGAGGAGCAGGGCGTGATCGAGGGGGTAGGGAAAGCGGATTTCCAGCGGGGCGAGCGCGCCGCTTGCGGGCGGGCGGATCTGCCAGCGCGTCGGCGGTTTTTCCGCCGTGAGCAGTGACAGCCGCGAGGACTGCGTGCAGCAGGCGGCGGGCTGATCGGAAAAGGGATCGACTTGCGTCGTCAGGCGCGGTGTCGTGTGGAAGGTCTTGCGTGTTTCCTGTCCCAGCGGCGCGCCGTCCGCCGTCGGCCACGCGCCGGAGATGACGAGCGTGTAGCTTTGCCCAGGCTGGAGGACGGGGCCGAATTCGGCGTTCAGGTTGACGCCGGTTTTCTGGCGCCCGGGATGCAGCCAAAGGGTCAGCCGGCGGTGGTCTTCGGTCCAGAGCTCGGTCTCGCGGAAGGGCTCGAGGACCGGCCGGCCGGCGGCGTCCAGCAGCCGGCAATGATCGAGAAAGACGCCCTCGCGCATGGGCGCGGAGAAGTGGAGGTAGAACTTGAGGTGATTGGCCGGGACGGTATCGCCGCTGGGATAGATGGCTTCGAGGCGCGGGGCGTCGGCGGCGAAGGCGAGCGTCGATGCGAACAGCAGGCAGAACACGGCGGCGAGCGCAGCGTTCGTAGTTCCGCCTTTAGGCGGCGAGACGCGCGCCGGCACGCGGCGGCTTGCGTTTTCCGCCGCGCTTCGACACGGCGGCGCCTGGCCGCCTAAAGGCGGAACTACGAACCCGTGAGGGCGGAGCCACGCGTCCTTCGCCGCCACGTTGCGCGCGCTCACCTTACGGCAACGCGACGGATTCCAACTGGAGCTTGTCGCCATTTTCGCGGAGGACCATCATCGTGGTGTCGTCGAGTTTGCCGATATGGACCGCGCCCGAAAGCGACTCCATGATCTCGATGCCGTCGGGGCCGGCCTTCTCTTTTACGTCGCGGCGCGCGGCCTTTTCGTTGATCTCCTCCGGCGCGGTGCGGGTGAGGTATTCCGTGCTCACGCGCACGCCCCAGTATTTCGAGGGGCCAAAGAACGGCTGCTTGAAACGCATGGTGTTGGTGACGACCCACGACTTCCCATTCTTGGTGTAGGAGAAGAGATCGATCGGGCGATTGCCGGAGCCGAGCTCGACCACGCTGGTGCCGCGGACGTTCGCGCCGGAGGAGAGATTCGCGATCGGGAACTTCGCGATCGGCGTGCAGGCAAAGGCGCCGATGACGCACGGGGTCCCCTTGTCATCATACGGGATGAAGCTCTGGATGGGCGCCTTCGTTTCCCATTTGCCGTGCGAAACGTGATACGTCTCCGCGCTGTAGATCGTCCCTTGCGACTGCGCGCTCAGCGGCAGCGGGATGGAGAAAATCTTGCTGCTGAACTCCTCGTTGCTCTGGCCGGTGATGAGCACGCGGTCGTCGGTCACCGCGAGATCGGAGATGTTCTTGATCGGGCCGGCCTCGGATTTCGGCAGCTCGACGCGGACATGCGGGCGCTCGGCGAAGTTCAGCACCGTCGCCGCGCCGGCGGCATCGACCGAGAGGATCGCCACGTCTTTCGCCGCCAGGTTGCGCACGGACAGGTAGACCTTCCCGCTCACCGGGTTCGGCGCCATATCGACGATCTGGATCTGATCCGGCGTCGTCCGCAGCGCCGCGGCCAGGAGTTCGCCCAGATTCGGGACGGATTCCTTGAGCTTCGCGACCGGCCCCGTGTCCCCGGTGTCGACCGCGATGATCGCCGCGGCCCCGGGCTCCGCGATGAGCAGCAGGCCGTCGGCTCCGAAAGCGAGCTGGCCGACGGATTTAAGGGCGAGGTCTCCTTTGATCGGGTCCTTGAGGTCCCGGCTTGGCTTCCCGGCAATCGCGCCGGGAGCATGGAGAGAGGCGCAGATGAGCGCGGTCAGCGAGAGGAGGGGGAGGGGGAGTTTCATACGGGGAGGCGCAAACGATAACGGCCCAGCGATAAACGTCGAGTCAATGTGGAGGCTCGGATGCGCGACTCTTCCTCTTTTTCTTCATCTTCATCTTCATCAATCGCCGGCTCCGGAATTGATGAAGATGAAGATGAAGAAAAAGAGGAAGACGTTGGGCGTGCGCTAGACCCGCAGTTACGCCGTCTTCACCCAGCACCTTAGCGCCTCCGCCACACTCCACGCCTGCGCGATGCAGCCGCGCGGGGTGAAGGGGGCCTCGGCGTCGAAGATTTCGCTGATCGAGCCGACGCAGGCGTGGTCGAGGTGCGGGAGCATCGCCTCGAGGAAACCGCGCGCGCCGGCGTGATCCTCGGGATGCACCTTCAGCCAGGCGTCGATGAACGGCCCGATGAGCCAGCCCCAGACGGTGCCTTGATGATACGCGGCGTCGCGCGCGCGCAGGTCGCCGAAATAGCGCGACTTGTAGTCGGGATGGCCCGGCGCGAGCGAGCGGAGACCGACCGGCGTCAGGAGCCGTGCTTTGGCGACCTCCATCACGGCGGCCCAGCGAGCTTCGTCGAGCACGGGGTTCGGGAGCGAGATCGCGAAGACCTGGTTGGGCCGGCAGGCGGCGTCGTTGCCCTGCTCGCCGTCGACGATGTCGTAGAGATGTCCGCCCTCCTCGTACCAGAAGCGCCGATTGAATGACTCGCGCGCCCGGTCGGCATGCTCGCCGAAGGGGCGCGCTCCTTCCTCGTCCTCCTCCTCGCGCACCCAGCGCTCGACCAGCCGCAGCGCATTGTACCAGAGCGCGTTGATCTCGACCGCTTTGCCGCGGCGCGGCGTGACGACCCAGCCGTCGACTTTCGCATCCATCCAGGTGAGTTGGTAACCCTCGGCGCCTTGCTTGAGGAGCCCGTCTCCGTGATCGACGCCGATCCCGAATCGCGTGCCGCGCAGGTGATGGTCGATGATGTCGCGGAGCGTCGGCAACAATTGGCGCAGTGTGGAGCGGTCGCTCGTCGTCTGCACGTAGCGGTCGACCGCGTGGAAGAACCAGAGCGTCGCGTCGGCCGTGTGGTAGACGCCTTCGTTTTGGCCGTCGGGAAAGTAATTCGGGATCAGCCCGTCGCGCACGTAGTGGGCGAAAGTGCGCAGGATCCAGCTCGCCTCGTGATACCGGCCCGTGGTGAGTGTGAGGCCCTCGAGCGAGATCATCGTGTCGCGGCCCCAGTCGGTGAACCAATGGTAGCCGGCGATGACGGAGCGAATCTCATCGCCCACGGCGCGCGCGCGGGCGGCGTCCTCGATGCGGCCGGCGGGCGTCATGATGAATTGATCCGCCGCGAGTACGAGCTCCGCCGCGGCGCCGGTCTGCGCGTTCGGGTGCGCCATCTCGATGAGGCGCCGGCGGCGTTGCGCTTCGGAATCGATGAGGTCTTGCGGCGAGAGCGCCTGCACGGTCGGCCAGTCTTCGGTCGAGGCGACGAGCGTGACGCCGCGGTGCGGCCGCAGGCTGGCGGAGAAATAACCGCCGCTCCAGAGCAGCCCGCGCGAGCGGTAGCCGCGCTCCGACTCGCTCTGGTACGTGATCTCGCGCGTGCCGCCGCCGTCGTGGGTGAAATTGCCGCCGTCGCCGTGCAGGAGCAGGCGCATCGTCGGGACCGGTCCGCTGGAGCTCAGCTCGTAGCAACGGCTGCGAATCGTCATCACGTATTCCTCCGTCAGCGGCGCGCCGACATCGTCCTCGTAGCCGCGAAAATGAAACGACGGGCGCAGGTCGAGGCAGATCGATTCCTGGTTCGAGAGCAGCTCGTAGTGGACGTAAACCGTGTTTTGCCCGTGCACGAGCAGGAGCCGCTTTTCAATGACCACTCCGTCGGCTTCGATGCGCCAGACCGGATGAAGATTCTCCAAGCGAAACTCGGTGATGTAATGCGGATCGAAGGGATCGCCATCGCACTCCCGGGTCGGTTCTTCGCCGCCGATTTGCAGCGTGCTCCCGTCAGGGCGATGGATGAATTCGGCGAGGTGATTGAACATCACAACCCTCCCGAGCGGCGCCGGCAGCGCGGCCACGAGCAGCCCGTGGTAGCGGCGCGACACGCAGCCGGAGATGCTCCCCGACGCGTAACCGCCGAGGCCGTTGGTCACGAGCCACTCGCGCCGGAGCAGCTCACGCGGGTCTTCGCCGGGCTGCGGGGTCAGGCTGATCTTGCGGACGAGTTGCGGAGACTGGGCGAGGTCCATGGTGAGGCGTTGGCGTTCGGAAAATGTCCTTGGGGGAGTTTCGCGCCGAGCCGCCGGCCTGCGTGTGCGCGCGTGGGAGATTTTCGCGGCATCCCATTGGCGCCGGGACGAACTAAGCCATCGATGGGCGGTGGGTAGTTCCTGTGTGAAACCGTTTCGTTCCCCCGAATCGTCGTGCGCCTGGCTCCTGGTGGCACTGACATTGTTCGTTAACCCACCGCTCTTTGCCGTGGAGGCGTTCCTCTCCCATCCGCCGCAGCGTCCTTTACCCAAAGCCTCCGCGCGCCCGCTGCCGGCGACGGCGATTTACTTTGTCGATCCGCTGAAAGGCAACGATGCAAATCCCGGGACCAAAGAGCAGCCGTGGCAGACCATCAATGCCTCCCTGCCCAAGCTCAGCGCGGGCGATACGCTTGGCCTGCGCGGCGGGAGTTACTTTGAGAATGTCTATTGCGCGATTGTCGGCACCAAGGAAAAGCCAATTACGATCCGGTCTTGTCCGGGCGAGATCGCGGTGCTCGACGGCGGGTTGCCGGAGTTTCAGCAGAACCCCGCGACGGCGTGGGAGGCCGTGTCGGACGGCGTGCCGGGCGAGTATCGCTCGACCGGGGTGCATAAGAATATTCGCGATATCGTCGGATTGTTTGGCGACTCGAATCTCGGTCTGCAGACGTATTGGTATCGCACGGACATGCAGGCGGAGAATGAGACGTGGATTCCCAACCCGGCGACCTTTGTCGAGCCGATGTATTGCGGCCCCGGATTATGGTATGACAAGCAAACCGGCCGCCTTCATATTCGCCTCGCGCACACGAAGCTGACGCTGCCGGAGCCGGCGCCGATCAAGCTGACGCAGTACGGCGGCGAGACCGATCCGCGCAAACTGCCGCTCGTCGTCGCGCCGTATGCCTCGGTGCCGCTGAAGGTGGACCAGGCGATGCACGTGCGCTTTGAAGACCTGGTCTTTCGCGGCGGCGGGCGCGCGACGCTGGACCTCGTCTTCGGCATCGATCTCGTGTTCGATCGCTGCACGATTTACGCGGCGAACGTCGGCATTAGCTCGAAAGGAACGGGGCCGCTGACCATGACGAACTGCGGCGTCTTCGGCATGATTGCGCCGTGGTTCTGGCGCACCGAAAACGCTCTCTACTCGTACTCCGGGAGCACGTACCCGCCCTTCGTCGGCGAGACGGCGGCGCCGGAGCGGGCGGGCGTGACGGAGAAGGCGCCGGCCCAGGTCATTCGCAACATTTGCCGCCTGCCGACCCATGCCTTGGTGGTGACGGAAGGCGGGTACGAGTTTGAGACTTTCTATCATCCGCATAACCACGACTGGGAAGTCTCCAACTGTGAGTTCACCGACGGCCACGATGGCGTCTATCTCTCGGGGCGCGACATTCATTTTCATCACAACCTGGTCGATAACATGGAGGACGACGGCATTTATGTCTCCAGCCCGACGCCGTATATTAGCGATAACATCTTCGCTTCTCAGAACCTGATTCGGCAGGCGGTTGACGGCTTCGGCGCCCACGCGCGCGGGGGACCCGGCGGGAAGATCTACCTGTACCGGAATGTCATCGACCTGCGCGCTCCGCTGCAGTTTGACCGGCCGAGCAAAGCCAACCCGAAGGGGCAGGTCTTCAGCGGCCACGCGGCGTGGCTGGTGCATAATCCCGACCACATCCTGCATATGGAAAACATATATATGTATCAGAACACCACGATCACGCCGGTCGGGCATTCCTTGGGAAGCTATTCATCCGGCATGGTCTTCGCTTGCGCGCCGGATGCGGAGCGCCGCGTCTTCAATAACCTCTTCATCTACCTCGGCGGCGCGAAGCAATATCCCATTGCCTACGGTTACCGGCAGAAGCCAGGCAACCTCGCCTTCGACGGCAACCTGCACTGGCATGCCGATCCTGCGGTCAAGGCGCCGCCGGATTATTTCAAGACGAGCCGCACGCATCCGGGGTCCGAGGCCAACAAAGCTCAGTATCCGGACGGCTGGGACGCGCACTCGGTGATCGGCGACCCAAAGTTCGTGCGGTTCAGCAACGAGCCGTCGGACCAGGTCGATCTGCGGCTGCAAGCCGAGAGCCCGGCGGCCAGAGCCGGTGTGCCGTTGCCCGCCGAGTGGCCCGATCCGCTGCGGCCGGCGGCCGGGACGTTGCCCGACATCGGCGCGGTGCCGCTCGGGAGCGAACCGTTGAAGGTCGGCATCGACGGGCGCACCACGGCGGGGGAGGTGCGGTAAGCCTAAAAACGTGAATAGGGAAGTAGCCGCGCGTGAAAACGGCGGTGGGGCGACCAGCGGTGGCTGCGCGGCGGGAGCCGCTTCACCCCGACAAGAGCAGTTCGGCCCCGGCGGGTAGCGTGCCGAGCCATTTCCCGCCCAG
>DASYIS010000201.1:0-16804 GCA_035997375.1 Chthoniobacteraceae bacterium | reverse complement strand
TTGCGGATGTGGGCCAGATCGCGGCGATTGAGCGCGGTGACGAGGCCCGTCTCGTGCAACCCGAAACGGCCCGCGCGGCCGGCGATCTGCTTGATCATCGAATCGGAAAGCGTGATCTCCTTTTCGCCGTCCCACTTGATGAGCGTGGTGAAGACGATGGTCTTCACCGGGAGATTGAGCCCCATGCCGATGGCGTCGGTCGCGGAGACGACTTTCGCCTCGCCGGCGGAGAAACGGCGCGCCTCTTCGCGGCGCACTTCGGGGGCCAGCGCGCCGTACACGGCCGCGCAGTCCGCCGTGCCGAGCGTCTGTTTCCAGGCCAGCACGTCGCGTCGCGAGAACGAAATGAACGCGGTCCCCGTCTCGACTTTCTGGTCGGGATCGAGCGGCTCTTCGGCCACGGCGAGCGGGCAAAGCCGATCGGTCGTCTGCATCGCAAACGGCTCGCCGAGCCGCGTCGCAATTTCGCGCAGCAGCAGCTCCGCATCGGGCGAACCGACGAGGATGACAAGCTTGGCGTTCACGCCGACAATCGCCTGCGTCCACGCCCAGCCGCGGTCGGGATCGGCGATCATCTGCACTTCGTCGATGATGGCGACCTCGTACTCCGCGTCGGTCGCGAGCATCTCGATGGTCGAGGAGACGTGCTGCGCCCCGGGATCGGGAAAACGCTCTTCGCCAGTGATGAGCGAGCACGGCACATTCGCGCTGCGCATGCGGTCCCAGAACTCCGCCGCCATGAGGCGCAGCGGCGCAAGGTAGACGCCGGTCTTCGCCTTCGAGAGATGCTGGAAGGCTTGGTACGTCTTGCCGGAATTCGTCGGGCCGGCGATGAACAGCAATTGCCGTCCCCTCGCCCGCGCGCCGGGAAATGTCTCGTGAAAACGGTGGAGCGCGATCCCCTCGGCCATCCGGTGGTTGGCCGCGCGGAGGGCCAATTCGCGGACCATGCGCGAGGCGCGGTCGATGAGCTGCCGCACACTTTGCCGGCCCTCCAGCCGGTTGACCTCGTGGATGATCTCCGCCTCGGTGACATCATTGTGATGTTCCGCGATCGCCTGCTCGATCCGCGCGATTTGCTTGCGCACCTCAGTCTGAATCTCCGCGCGCTGGCGCCCGATCTGCGAGCCGAGCCGGCGAAAGGCGGTCTGCAACGCCTCCGGATTCCGCGGACGATTCACTCCGAGCACTTCAAAGACGGCAAGTTCGCACGGATGCCCGCCGATCCAGACCTGCTCGGTCCACTCCGCGACGAGCTGCGTGACATCGCGCTCGACGAAGAGGCTGAGTCCTTGCGCCTCCGGCAGTTCGCCGATCCCGGCCCACGCGTCGCGCAGCCAGTTCTTGAAGATCGGCCGGCCGTGACCGGCCTTGAAAGGCGGCAATCCCTCCTCGGACCGCCGTTGGGTGAGCCATTCGTCGAAATCGACTCGTGAAAAGGAGGAGGAGGAGGTCTGTTTCCGCGCTAATTCCGGCATGCTGCAACTGTAAAATGTATCCTGAACAATGGGTCCGCTGAGTGCGGTGGAAGGATCAGGATAGCTTACTTTCGCGAAAACACGAGGCTTTTAGTACCATGACCCAACTGCGCGGACGCGCTTCACCGGTCGCGGCGCGAAGCGCTCCAAATCGTGTGTAGAGCGCGGCTCTCCCCTGAGCCTAAGGCGAACGGGGGTGCCGCCTCCAATTTCTTGAGCGTCGCCCGCGCGACCGACTCCCAAACGAAGCGGCGTCCGCGCTTCTTTTGGCGCTGTTTTCACGGGAAACGCTCAAGGGAATGGAGGCGGCACCCCCGTTCGCCTTAGGCTCAGGGGAGAGCCGCGCTCTACACACTCGAACGATAACTGGCGTCCGTTCCGGCACCCTCGCTTCGACCTTCGCCGTAGCGGTCGTGCCAGTCTATTTCGCCGCGAGCGAATCCCGCATCGCCTTGACCTGATCGTGCGCTTCCTGGACGCCGGCGAGCTGCGCTTCCAGGACGCTCTTCACTTGCGGCGGGAGCTCGTTTTCGAGCGCCTTCTTGTACTCGGCGACGGCGGAGTCTTCACCGCGCTCGCACTCCGCGAGGACCGCGTGGTCGCTGTGGCCGGTGATCGCCGATTTGGCGTTGATCCAGCCGCGATGCACCCGGCCGATGAAGGAGGTCGTGTTGGTCGGAGACGGTTCACCGAGGCTCTTCGCCAGCTCCTGCAGCTCGTTGACGTATTTGAAACGCTGGAGCGAGCAGTGGGCAAACAGTTCCTTCGCGGCGGACGATTTCACGTCTTCGGTCGCGGTGCGGAAGCCTTCCTGGCCGTCCTTGAGGGTTTCGAGCAGGTGGTTCAGGATGTCGGTCGCGGTTTTACTCATGGGTTTGGACTGTTGGTTGAGGGTTTTTGCATTGAACCGGCGCGGTGGCGCTCGCGGTCGACTTTGTTTCGGCTGTGGCCGTTCCACTGCGCCGGTTTCGCGCCCTGATCCTCCGGCCCCGCAATCCGCCATCGACAACCCGCAAGCCGCGCCCGTATCTTCCTCCCCATGATCAGGAAACTTCGCACGCCGGCGGTGCTGGCCCTCGCGCTGGCGCTGGCCGGCGCCTCGTATGGCGCCGAGGAGCCGCCCGTCCCCGCCGGACCGGCGCTCACGCCGGAAGAGCTGAGCGGCGCGGTCAAGATCGACGCGCTGACCATCCCGACGCCCGGCGAGGTGCTGGCCGCGATCGACAAGCTCGGCAAGCCCGACTGGGCGAGCGCTATCCGGCCCCCGATTTCGACGAACTACTCCTCGCGCGCGCAGATGGCGATCAACATCGGCGGCCTGGTCGCGGATGGTTACATCGCCGTCGAGGCCGCCAGCCCGCAGCAGGTGAAGAACATCGGCCGCGACATCGTCACCCTGGCCAGGCCGCTCGGCGTCGGGCAGGACATCATCAACCGGGGCAAGAGCCTGGTGGAATTTGCCGATGACGGGAGATGGGACACGCTGAAGGAAGAGTTCGAGGCGACGCAAAACGAGGTCAAGACGTCCATGCGCGAGAACAAGGACTCCGAGCTGATCACGCTCGTGACCCTCGGCGGCTGGATTCGCGCCACGCAGGCGATGGCGAACTACGTCGCCGCGCACTACACCGAAGACGCCGCCAAGCTCCTGCGGCAGCCGGGCATTGTCCATTTCCTGAACGAACGCCTGGCCGCGTTGCCGGAGAAGGTGCGCGATGACAACGCCGTGCGCAAAGCCCGCGCGGGGCTCGCCACGATGGAAAAGGCGATTTCCTTCCCCGCCGCGACGCCGCCGTCGAAAGAAGCCGTCCAGAATCTGGACGACCTGGCCACCAAGCTCCTGAAGGATCTCGCCGTCAAGAAACAATGAAGACCCTCCTCCTTTCCCTCGCCGGCGCCCTCCTCGCGAGCACCACGCTCCAGGCCGTGAGCAACGACGAAGTGGCCGCCCGCAAGGTCGCCTACGAGATCGCCGGCGCGTTTACCAACGAGGGCTTCAAGATGCGCGACGGCTGCTGGAGCGGCAAGATCGAGCTGAAGAAAGCACAGATCATCCAGGTGAATCTCTACGCGGGCAACCAGTACTGGTTTTCGCTCGGCGCGACCGGCGCCGCGAAGAAATTGAGCGTCTCCATTTACGACGAAACCGGCAAACCGCTGGCCTTTGAGCCCTTCACGGACGAAGGAAAAGCGGCCGCCGGATTTGCGCCGGCCGCCAGCGGGTCGTATTACATCAAGGTGGAGGAGCTCGAGGGCGCGCCCGCCACCTTCTGCCTGCTTTACTCTTACAAATAACCCATTGCCGACGCCGGCGCGCTCGCCCACCCTGATGCCTCCCTTGTCCCTTCCGCCTTCCTCGGCAGTTGCGCCGGGCGGCCTCGGCCTGAGTTCAATGCCATGACATCCGAACAACGTACCGCGGAATCGCTGGAAGCCCGCGTCAAACAATTCTCCGTCTTCCTGCCGAACAAAGTGGGAGCGCTCGTGGAAGTGGTGCGCCTGCTCAACGAGCACAACATCCACGTTCTCGCCATCAGCGTGCAGGACTCGGCCGACACCGCCATCGTCCGCATCGTCGTCACCGATCCCGAGCACGTGAAGGGGCTCTTCATCGAACACGATATCCCCTACTCCATCTGCGAGCTCTGCGTCGTGGAGCTGCGCGAAGGGCCGACCCAGCTCGGCCCGATGCTCGCCTCCCTGCTCGCGGCCGAGGTGAATATCTTCGGCAGCTACGCCCTGCTCACGCATCCGCGCGGCCGCACGGCCCTGGCCATCCACGTCGAGGACAACGAGTGCGCCTGCTCCGTGCTGAGCAGCCACGGGTTCACGATCTTGAGCCAGACGGATATCTCGCGGTAGCGGCGCGCGGCGTGCCGCGGAGCGGCAACCGTCCCGGCGATTGTGTGAAAAACCCGGCGCGGGCGGTGCAGGGGCCCCGGGTAGGGCGCGGCGTCCCGCCCGCCCCGGCGGGCATCTTGCCCGCCGGGAGGCAATGCGTCAGCGAGCAGTGGGTCGGTGGTGGGCAAGCGAAGTCCGGGGCTGCTCCGCCCCGCCTGCGCCCGCTGTCGGGCAGGATGCCCTCCACGGCGGGCGGGACGCCGCGCCCTACCCGAGGCCCCTGCACCCGCCCACGCCGCGTTCATCGCGCTTTTACTTCCCCAGCAGCGCTAGCAGCCCCGCCGATTTCTGCCGCAGCTGGTCCATCGTACACTGCTCGGGCGCCTTGTCGGGCCGCCAGCGCAGGACCTTGGTCCCGTGCCGGAAACGCCCGCCGGTGAAGTGATCGTAGCTGACCTCGACCACCAGTTTGGTTTTCAGCGGCTCCCACTGGCGGTCCTCTTCGGGTGACCATCGGCTCGGGCCGCCGGGCGCGCTGCCGGTGAAACCCGGCGGACCGATCAGTGCCTCCAGCTTCTTCGTGATCGCAGGCCGCTCCGACGTTTTGAACGATGAGCTGAAACCGACGTGGTTCAGCTTCCCGACCTCGTCGTAGAGCCCCAGCAGCAGCGAGCCGACGACGTCCTTGCCCTTCGCGTAGCGAAACCCGCCGACCACGCAGTCGGCGCTGCGGTAGTTCTTGATCTTCTGCATCCCGTCGCGATTGCCGGAGCAGTACGGTAGATCGCGGCGTTTGGCCATGATGCCATCGAGCGTCGGGCCGACGCCGCCGAGCCACTCCCCGGCTTCGTCCATCGCAGTCACCGCCGGCGAGAGGCGGAGCTTATCGCACTTCTTGAACTGCTGCGCCGCGAATTTTTCGAGCAAGGCGCGCCGTTGCGCCAACGGCCGATCGACCAGCGAAACGCCGTCGGTTCCCACCAGCAGATCGAACACGATGAGGATGGCCGGCGTGGCGACCGCGAGCTTCTTCACCCGGCTCGCCGCGGGGTGCAGCCGCTGGAGCAAGGCGTCGAAGGAGAAACCGTCCTCGTTCGGAACGACGAGCTCGCCATCGAGCACGAAACGCTCCGCGGGCACGGCGAGCACGGCCTCCACGATCTCGGGGAAATAGCGCGCGAGAGGCTGGCCGGCCTTCGATTGCAGCTCGACGTCTTCGCCATCACGGAAGACCAGGCAGCGAAAGCCATCCCACTTCGGCTCGTACTGCCACTCGTCGCCCACCGGCGCCTCCTCCACCGAGCGCGCCTCCATCGGCGGGAATGGCGGGTGGATGGGCAGCGGCATGGCACTGAAGATTCGCGTACGCCACTGCGCGCGGTTTGCACGTTCCGGGCTTGTCGTTCCGCCTTACGGCGGCCCAAGCACTCGGCGAGCGTCTGGAGATTGATCGCAGCGCCTTGCCGACACCGCCTATTGAAAATTGAAAATTGGAAATTTGAGATTGGAAATTGCTCTCAGCGCGCGAGACCGAACTCGATTTTCCAATCTCAAATTTCCAATTTTCAATTTTCAATGAGCCGTGGCTGCAAACCGGCACCGGCCGCGCCCGACCGCTTCCCCCCCCAAAAAAAATCCCGCTTCCCACTCCCCCGCCCCTCCTCCATCATGGCGCTCTCCATGAGCGCATCCGAGCCGAAAGCCCCCAGCATTGGCGTTGGGGACTACTACGCCCGGCACTCGGAAGCGTTGCAACTGAGCCTCATCGGCCCGCCGGTCGGCTTCGAGCGGCGGATCCGCGAGCCGACGATCAATCGTCCCGGGCTGGCGCTCGCCGGCTTCTACTCGTACTTCGCCGATCGCCGCATCCAGGTCCTCGGCGCGGCGGAGCTCGCGTATCTGCGCAGCCTCACGCCGCACGATGCCCGCACGCGCTGCTACAGCCTCTGCTCACGCGCCATCCCGTGCCTCGTCGTGGCGCGCGGGGCCAAGCCGCCGAGCGCCATCCTCAACGCGGCGGAGGAAGCGGGCATCGCGCTCTTTCGCACCGAGATGCTGACGATGAAACACATCAACGCCGCCACGCTCGCGCTGGAGGTCGATTTCGCCCCGGTGAAGAGCGAGTACGGCAGCATGGTCGACATCGCCGGCATCGGCGTCCTCATCCGCGGCTCGAGCGGCATCGGCAAGAGCGAGTGCGTCCTCGGCCTGCTGGAGCGCGGGCATTCGCTGGTCAGCGACGACATCACGCGCTTCCGCGCCATGGAAGGGAAGGAGCTGCTCGGCACCTCGCCCGACCTCACCCGGCACCACATGGAAGTGCGCGGCCTCGGGGTCATCAATGTCCTCAATATCTTCGGCATCGGCAGCGTCCGGCTGGAGAAGAGGCTTGACTTGATCGTCACTCTCAGAGATTGGCAGGAACTGGAGGAGGTCGACCGAATCGGGCTCGACCAGGAGTATTACGACATCCTCGATATCCTGGTCCCCCACATCACGATCCCCGTCCGCACCGGCCGCGACATAGCGCGGCTGGTCGAAGTGGCGGCGCTGGACCAGAAGCTGAAGAGCATGGGCCACAACAGCGCCATCGAATTCAACCAACGCTTGCTCAACGTGATGCAGAAGAATAAAGAATCGTGATGGGTCTATTCAGCCGAAAACGCGACGATGAACCGACGCAAAAATTCGGCAAGGTACTCACTATCCAAAACCGGCTCGGCCTCCACGCACGCCCCTCGGCGATGTTTGTGAAGGCCTGCAGCCGTTTCAAGTGCGAGGTCTGGGTCGAAAAGGACGGCGAGCGCGTTAACGGCAAGAGCATCATGGGCCTGATGATGCTGGCCGCCGGCTTCGGGACAAAGCTGGAGATCAGCTGCGAAGGGGCCGACGGCGAGCGCGCGCTGGAGGAAATCGAAGCCCTGGTCGCGCGCAAATTCGGTGAGGATTGAGCCGCACCGCATGAACTTCTCCACACCCACGAAAGGAGCGCCATGAGCGCGCCGGCCCCGAAGACCGAGCGGCGCTTCCACGGCGTCGGCGTCTCGCCCGGCATCGCGCGCGCCGAGGTCGTCGTCTATCGCCCGGAGGACGAGGATCCCGTGGCGCGCGCCGTCGAGGACGCCGACCTCGCGAACGAGATCCAGAAATTCGAGAGCGCCCTCCTCGCCACGCGCCACCAGATCATGGAGCTGCAGGAGAAAATCTCGAGTTCCGTCGGCAGCCACGACGCCAGTATCTTCGACGCCCATCTGCTCGTCGTCGAGGACCGCACGCTCATCGACGAAGTCCTCCGCACCCTCCAGCGCGACAAGACCGGCATCGAGTTCGTCTTCGCCCAGGTCGCCAACCGCTACGCCAAGACCCTGAGCGAAATCGACGACCCGTACCTTCGCGAGCGCGCCCTCGACATCCACGACGTCACCCGGCGCGTGATCCGCAACCTCATGGGCAAGGTCGGCCGCGACCTCTCGTCGATCACCTATCCGCACGTCCTCGTTTCGCACAACCTGACGCCTTCCGACACCGCGCAGCTCAATCGCAAGTACGTCCTCGGGTTCGCGACGGACATTGGCAGCAAGACCTCGCACACCGCGATCATGGCGCGGTCGCTCAACATCCCCGCGACCGTCGGCCTGCACGATCTCACCTCGCAGGTCGCGTCGGGCGACCATGTGTTGCTCGATGGCTACAACGGCCTCGTCATCGTCAATCCGACCGACCAGACGCTGTGGGAATACGGCGAGCTGGAGGCCAAGAAGGGCGAGATCGAGCAGACGCTTTCGCAGCTCCGCGAGACCGAGTGCAAGACGCTCGACGGCCGCCACGTCATCCTCTCCGCGAACATCGAATCGCCGCAGGACATGGACCTCGTCCGCCAGAGCGGCGCCGAGGGCGTCGGCCTCTACCGCACCGAGTTCTTCTATCTCAACCGGGCCGCGCTCCCGACGGAAGAGGACCAGTACGAGGCCTATCGCAAGGTGGCCGACGAAGTCCTCCCAAACTCGGTCATCATCCGCACGCTCGACCTCGGCGGCGACAAGTCGATGCCGTCGCTCAATCTACCCGCCGAGACGAACCCCTTCCTCGGCTGGCGCGCCATCCGCTTCTGCCTCGAGCGGCCCGATGTCTTCAAGCCGCAGCTCCGCGCCATCCTCCGCGCGAGCGCCGCCGGCAACGTCCGCATGATGTACCCGATGATCTCGGGCGTCGACGAAGTGCGCCGCGCCAACGCGATGCTCGAAGAGTGCCGGACCGAGTTGCGCGCCGAGGGCAAGCCCTTCGACGAGAAGATGGAAATCGGCGCGATGATCGAGATCCCGAGCGCCGCGCTCGCCGCCGATCTCATCGCGCGCGAGGTCGATTTCTTCTCCATCGGCACGAACGACCTCATCCAGTACGCGATCGCCGTCGACCGCCTGAACGACCACATCGCGCATCTCTACGAGCCGACGCACCCCGCGATCATCCGCCTCATCCGCATGATCGTCGACTCCGGCCACGCGCACAACCTCTGGGTCGGCGTCTGCGGCGAGATGGCCGGCGACGTCCTGCTCACCCCCCTGCTCCTCGGCCTCGGCGTGGACGAGCTCAGCACCGGCGCCGCCCTCGTCCCGCGGATCAAGCGCGTCGTGCAAAGCCTGGACATCGCCGACTGCCTGAAGCTGGTCGAAGAAGTCCGCCACCTCGACTGCGCCTCGGCCGTGCTGGAGAAGTGCGAGGCGCTGGCCCGGGAGTTGTTCCCGGATTTGCTGTAGGACCGGGCTACCCCCGAGGCCGCACCGCCATCAGGTCCGCAGAGCCTCCAGCGTTTGGCGGGTCTTGGTGGAAAGGGCCGCCGGGGTGTAGGGCTTGCGCAGGAAACTGATCCCTGGTTCGAGGATGCCGTGATGGACGATCGCGTCCTCGGTATAGGCCGAGGTGAAGAGCACCTTGAGGGATGGATGGTTGGAGACAAGGCGGGCGGCGAGATCCTTTCCGCCCATCTGCGGCATCACGACGTCCGTCAGGAGCAGATCGATGTGGCCCAGGCGTTCCGCGATTTTCAGGGCCTCGGCGCCGTGGGCGGCGGAGTGGACCTGATAGCCCAGCCTGGCCAGCACGATCCCGGTCAAATCACGCAAGTCGGCGTCGTCTTCGACCAGGAGGATGGTCTCCGTCCCGGGAGAACGCGCCGGGGTGGGCGCGGCGACCGTCGGCGCGGGACCGGGCGCCGGGCCGGCCGCCTCGACTCGCGGGAGATAGACTTTGAAGGTCGTCCCGCTGCCCAGTTCGCTGTAAACGCTGAGGTGGCCGCCGCTTTGTTTGACGATGCCATAGCACATCGCCAGCCCGAGCCCGGTTCCCTCGCCTTGCCGTTTGGTAGTGAAAAATGGCTCGAAGAGGTGTGGTTGCACTTCGTCTGGAATGCCGTCGCCGGTGTCAGTGACCGCGATCATCGAATATTCGCCGGCGCCCACCTCCGAGTGGCTCGCGGCGTACGCCTCATCGAGCGTCACGTCGGCGGTTTCGAGGGTGAGCTTGCCGCCGCCCGGCATGGCGTCGCGGGCATTCATCGCGAGGCTGACGAGCACCTGCTCGATCTGGCCCAGGTCCGCCCGGACGCGCGGATGGAGGGCGTTGATCGCCGTGTGCACGTCCACGGCCTCTCCAAGCAGGCGACGCAGCATGGTTTCGATGCCGCGCACGACGGCGTTCACGTCGAGGAGCTCCGGCTGGAGCATCTGCCTGCGGCTGAAGGCGAGGAGCTGCTGCGTGAGGGTGGCGGCCCGTCCGGCGGACTGGCCGATCTGTTCGGCGCTGTGGGCCAGCGGTCCCCCGCGCGGCACCGCTTGCTGCAGCAAATCGGCGTGGCCGATGATGGTCGTCAGAATGGTGTTGAAATCGTGGGCGATGCCGCCGGCGAGCTGGCCGACGGTTTGCATTTTGCTCCCTTCCAACAAGCGGGCTTCCATGCGCTTGCGCTCGGTCACGTCGCGCGCCATGCCCACGGTGCGAGCGAGTGCGCCGGACTCGTCCAGCACCGGAAAGCCGCAGTCGTGAATCCAGCGGACCTCGCCATCGGGACGAAGGATTCGGTACTCGACGTTGACCGTCGCTTTTCGCTCCGCGATCGTGGAGAAGGCTTCAAACACGCGGGACCGGTCTTCTTCGACGATCGACTCCACCCAGTCGAGAGGTCGCTGATACAAACTCCCGGTCGAGCGACCCCAGATTTTTTCGTAGGCCGGGCTGATATAGTGGATTTCGTGCAGGTCCGGCGAAACGACCCAGAAGACGTCCTGGATCGTCTCGGCAATCTGGCGAAAGCGTTGTTCGCTGAGCTTGGTGGCCTCGACGGCAAGCTGGTGTTGAGTCGCCTCCTGTTGCAGCAGCGCATTTGCGCCGGCGAGCTCGACCGTGCGCTCGGCCACCCGGCCTTCGAGCTCGTCGTGGGCCCGCCGCAACTCCTCTTCGGCTTCCTCGCGCCGCTCCATCATGCGAGTGAAGGCCACGGTCAGCGTCCCGATCTCATCGGCCCGGGGGGAGGGCATGGGCAAATCCGTGCGACCGGAGGCAAACCCCATCGCGGCTTCCGTGAGCTGCTGGAGCGGCGTCCCGATCGAGCGGCCGATGTAGAGCGCCAGCAAGACGGCGAACCCCGCGCTGCCGAAGCTGATCAGCGTCACCTGGCGGATGGTGGAGTTCGTCAAGCCCATCAACTCCTCATAGAGCGGGGTGTATTCCAAGAGCAGGGCGCCGATCACCTCGCCCCGGGCGGATTCGATGGGGACCACGATTTGGTGGATCCCTTGTGGGTAATCCACGCTGCGCTCCACAAAGGTGCGCACTTTCCGGTCTTTGAGCGTCTCCCCGATTTCGTCGTCCGGATCATCGTTATAGATGCTTCCGATATTCGCGGGCACGACATCCGCGAGAATGCGCTGCTGCGGGTCCACCAGCGCAAAGTCCCGCCCCAACGCCTTGTGCAGGGCATCGATCATGCGCTGCGGAGGATGCGTGTTCCCTTCGGCCGCTTCGGCCGCGAAGGCGATACCGAGCACGCGCGCGACATTTTCCGCCTCCTGCGCGGCGGAGGTGAGCACGGAGTGGCGCGCTCGCTGCACCGCGAGGGTGCCGGCGATCGCCACCAGCAGCGACATGGTGAGCAGCGCGCAGAGGATCTTCGTCTTGATCTTCATGGGAAAAGATTCACGAGTTCAGCGCTGCCCACGTTCGTCCGCGCCTGCCCGTCGATGACTTCACGGACTTTCCGCGCCAGGGACGACGGGGTGTAGGGCTTGGCCAGAAACGCGATCCCCTCCTCCAGCGCGCCATCGATTCCGCAATCGGTATAGCCGGACGTGAACAACACCTTGATCTCCGGGTGGGTCGCCTGCAGCCACTCGGCCATCATCCTGCCGCCCATCTCCGGCATCACCATATCGGTCACGACAAGATCGATGGGCCGCGGGTGCGGCTCGCGCACCACGCGGAGCGCTTCCTGGCCGTTGCCGGCCTTCAGCACGGTGTAGCCCTGCCTGCTCAGAATGGTCGCGGCGAGGTCGCGCAGCCCCGGCTCGTCTTCCACGAGGAGGATGACTTCATCGCCCCGCGGCGGCGCGCCTGCTTCCGCCGCCGTGGCGACGGGTTGGAGGCTGTGGCTCGCCGGTGGAAGGTAGACCGAAAAGGTCGTGCCGTGGCCGAGCTCACTCTCGACCGTAATATAGCCATGCCATTGCTTGACAATGGTGTGGCAGGTCGCGAGCCCAAGCCCGGTCCCCTTACCTGCCGCCTTCGTGGTGAAAAAGGCGTCGAAGATTTTCGCTTTCACCGCCTCCGACATGCCCGTTCCTTCGTCCGAGACGGAGAGCACGACGTAGTCGCCCGGGGCCATCTCCGGATGGGGCAGCCGGTCCGCAGAGACGGTGGCGTTGCCGGCCGTCAACGTGAGCTTGCCGCCGTTCGGCATGGCGTCCCGCGCATTCACCGTCAGGTTCATCAAGACCTGCTCGATCTGCCCGGGGTCTGCTTCCACCGGGCGCAGCTCCGGTTCCGGTACGGTCTCCAGGGTGATATTCTCCCCGATGAGCCGCCGCAGCATCGGATCGATGCCCACCAGGAGCTCACTCAGGTCGAGCACTTCCGCCTCCATCGCCTGCTGTCGGCTGAAGATGAGGAGTTGGCGCGTGAGTGCGGCCGCGCGTTTGGCGGTGTGGCCGATCGTTTCGAGGTGTCTGTGGAGCGGCGTGCCCGAGCTGAGATCCGCCATCGCGATCTCGGCATAACCGAGGATGATACCGAGCATGTTGTTGAAGTCGTGGGCAATGCCGCCGGCCAGATGCCCGACCACTTCCATCTTTTGCGCCTGGACGAATTGCGCCTCCAGTTCCTTGCGGGCCGTATGGTCGCGGAGGATCCCGAGCAGCGCGGTGATCGTCCCCTGGGCATCGCGGAGCGGAGCGGCGTGCATCTCCAGCCAGCGCGGTGCGCCGTGCGCGGGCGCCACCTGGAACTCCACCGAGCTCCGGTGCCCGGACCAACTGGCCGTCATCGCATCCTGGAACGCCTCCCCGTGGTCCATCGCGACGAGTCGCGTGATTTGGCGCTCCGCCATTTCGCCGAGCGCGGCCGCGTCGAAGATCTCCAGCCCGGCCCGGTTGATCTCCGTGATCACACCGTCCCGCCCGAACACGACCACGCCGTCGGGCTCGGTGTCGAAGATCGAACGGATGCGGGCCTCGCTCACGGCCAACTCGGCCGTGCGCAAGGAGAGCTCGTCGTTGCGTTTCTCGAGCTTGCGCACCAGCGCTTGGCTGTACTGCATCATGACGTCCCGTTCCTGGGTGATCGAGATCGGCTGCGCGGGGGAAGCGGTGCGCCGTGCCAGGACGGCGTCGATCGCCTCGAGGATGACGCCGGCCGGCGCCGGTTTGTGCAGGTAGAAGTCAGCGCCCATCTCCATCGCGAGCTTCCGATCGCCGACGTCGGTGTACGTGCCCGTGTAGAAAAGAAACGGCACGTGGCGGCAGAACGCGCTCGCCCTCACCGCGGTGCAGAGGCGGTACCCGTCCATATTCGGCATGAGCACGTCGGAAACGACGGCGTCGATCGCCTCGTGGCGCAGGATTTGGAGAGCCTCCAAGCCATCGCTGGCCTGGCAGGTCTGGTGGCCTTCCGCCTCCAGTTGAGCGCTGAGGAGTTTGCGGTTGATCGAGACGTCGTCGACGATGAGGATCTTCATGGGATGTGGTTGGTTGAATTCAGAGAGTTGGCCGGGGTGCTCGACCGGCGCGTGGAAGAACGAAAGTCATGCCGCAAGTAAAGCAGCGGCCATGCATTGCCCCTCCGGGCGACTGGGGATTTTGCCCGAGGGTTTTTCCTGACCCGCCTCGCGCGAGGCGGCGGAGTGCCGACGTCCCGACCTGCGCTCCGGTCCACGTTTCCGGCTCCGCCGGTTTGGAGGACTTACGCCTCGCTGATCCCGTTGCGGATGGTTTCGCGCTCCCGCGCGGTCAGCGGGGAGGGCTCCCCGATTTTTTCACCTTGCACATAGCCGGCGGAGACGACCTCGGCGATCCTGGTGGAGAAGTAAGTTTTGTGCCGGCTCAGGGCGGCCAGCTTACGCCGGTGAACTTCCAGGCGCATGCAAGCGCGTCGTGCAGAGCCTCGACATCGCCGACTGAAGAAGTCCCGCACCCCGACTGCGCCTCGGCGGTGCTGAAGAAAGGCGAGGCGCTGGCACGGGAGTTGTTCCAGGAGTGCGGTAGAGCGGGCTTCCCGGAGGCCGCACCGCCATCGAATCCGCCTGAATGACGAAGGCCACGCCGTTTTGTTAGCTGCGGCGTTACGATTCCATTAATTAGATAACGATGGCGCGGGTCCCGGCGGACGGTCAACGGCAGTCCGTGGGTGTCACTTATCGTCTGTAGTACTTCGTGTTATGTTGTTATTCCTCAAATGAATCCAGTTGGTGATGTAAAGTCGTGCTTCGGTCGGGCAGTGCGTAGTGAGCGGTTTGCCTTGCACATTTCGCAAGAGGAACTGGCTGATCGCGCGGGTCTCCACCGGACCTATATCTCGGACGTGGAGCGTGGCACTCGCAATCTTTCCCTCGAAAGTATCGGCAAGCTGGCGGCGGCGCTGAAGCTGTCCGTCGCGGGGCTCTTCGAGCGGGCCGACCCGGAGCGAACCTCGGAACGGTTGATCGAGATTTTGCTCGTGGAAGATAACCCGGATGACATCGCCCTGACGCGGCGCGCCTTCTGGAAAGCGCGCATCGCGAATCCCCTGCACGTGGTCCGCGACGGGGCGGAGGCGCTCGAGTTTTTGTTTGCGACCGGCCCGTACGCCGGCCGCCGCGCCGCCGACCTGCCCGGGGTGATTCTGCTCGATTTGAATCTGCCGCAAATCACCGGCCTCGAGGTGCTCCGGCGGATCAAGAGCGACCCACGCACCAGGGAGGTTCCGGTGGTCGTGCTCACCGTTTCCAATGACGATGGCGATATCGCGGCGTGCCGGCAGCTGGGCGTCCAGAGTTACATCGTGAAGCCGGTCGGCTTTCAGAATTTCAGCGAGGTCACCCCGCATCTGCTGTTGGAGTGGGCGCTGAAAAAATCAACGCGCGGGGGCGCGGTGGAGGCGGGAGGGCATGAACCCAAAGTCGACTGAACTCGGGGCCGCCCCCCTGGCCGAGGATGACGTGCGGCGGCCAAACGCCGTGGGGCGGCAGGCCGATGACATCTTCCGGCTCGTCGTCGAGGCGACGCCGAACGCGATCATCCTGGCCAACGCGGAGGGCCGCATCCTGCTGGCCAACGCCGGCGCCGAGAAGCTCTTCGGCTACCCGCGCGCGGAGCTGATCGGGCAACCGGTCGAGATGCTGCTGCCGGAGCCGATGCGCGCGGCGCATCCCGGGTACCGCGAAGCGTATGCGAAACACGCCGAGGCCCGGCCGATGGGCCAGGGCCGCGACTTGTTTGCGCGGCGCAAGGACGGCTCGCAAGTGCCGGTCGAAATCGGCCTGAACCCGATCGAGACGCCTGAAGGCGTGCTCATTCTGGGCGCGATCATCGACATCAGCGAGCGCAAACGGGTGGAAGCGGCGGCGGCGCGGCTGGTGGCGATTGTCGAATCTTCGGCCGACGCCATCGTCGGCAAAGATTTGGAGGGGTGTGTTACGAGCTGGAACGCCGGCGCGGAGCGGATGTTCGGCTATACCGCGAGCGAAATGTTGGGCGCACAAATTACCCGGATAATCCCGCTGGATCGTCGGGACGATGAAACAAAAATCCTGGCTCGCATCAAACGTGGCGAGCGGATCGAACATTTCGAGACCCAGCGGCTGCGCAAGGATGGAAAGCTGATCGAAGTTTCGGTCACCGTCTCCCCGGTCAAGGACGCCCAGGGTCAAGTCGTCGGGGCCTCCAAGATGGCGCGGGACATCACCGAACGCAAGCAGGCCGAGGAAGCGACGCGGGCGAGTGAGGCGCGCTACCGCACGCTCTTCGAACACGCCCCGGACGGGATCGTCGTCGTCGACGCCGAAGGAAACTATCTCGACGGCAACCAAAGTATTTGCCGGATGCTGGGCTACACCCGAGAGGAATTCGTCCAACTCAACGCCTCGGACGTGGTGGCCCAGGAGGAATTTCCGCACATCGGAGCGGCCTTGGACGTCATCAAGACCAAGGCGGATTACCAGCGGGAATGGAAGTTCCGGCGCAAGGACGGCTCGGTCTTTTCGGTGGACACGATCGCGACCGCCATGCCCGGCGGCAACCTGCTGGCGATGATCCGTGACATCACCGAGCGCAAGCGGGCCGAGGAGGCGCTTCGGGCGAGCGAGACGCGGCTCCAGGCCGTGACGGAGAATCTCTCCGAAGGTTTGATCGTGTCGTCGCTCGATGGGCGGTTGCTCCACTGGAATCGCGCCGGCCTGGAAATGCACGGCTTCCGCACCCTCGCTGAAGGTCTGCGCAAGCTGCCCGAGTTTGCCGATACCTTTGCCGTCGAGCTGCTCGACGGCACCAGCGTCCCCTTCGAACAGTGGCCCCTGCAACGAGTCCTCAGCGGCGAGGTCTTGCGGGACTTCGAGGTGCGCCTCCGCCGCTTCGACCGCGATTGGGAGCGGGTCTTCAACTTCTCGGGTCAGATCGTCCATGACGCCACGGGCCAGCCGCTGGCCTATCTCGCCATCAACGATATCACCGCGCGCCGGCGGACCGAAGCGGCGTTGCGTGAAAAGGAGGAACAGCTCCACGCGACTGACCGCCGGCTGGCGGAGATTGTCCAAGGAATGACGGAGGCGTGCTTTGCGCTCGATGCGCAATGGCGTTTCACGTTCGTGAACGATCGCGGCGAGACCCTGCTCAAGCAACGGCGCGAGGAGATGCTCGGCCGGTCGATTTGGGAAGTCTTCCACAAGCTCGTCGGCACCCCGATGGAGGCGCACTACCGCCGCGCCATGGCGGAGCGGACGCCGCTTTCCTTCGAGGCCTTTTCGC
>DASYIS010000200.1:0-4549 GCA_035997375.1 Chthoniobacteraceae bacterium | reverse complement strand
CCGAGGCCTCAGGACTGCCCGAAAAACCGCGCATTCCTTCCCGAAACCCGTCGATGCGCTGCGGCGACCGCTCCTCTCCAACGCCGCTTCCCATCATTCCCGAAATCCGGGAAATTCGCCGGGCTTGCGCCGGGACGGGCTTGCGCTACGCTCGCGCATTCGTCCCGAATCCCCCTCCGGCGGCTTCGGGACTTTTCGCGTTCATCTTTGCCTGCCCATCCCTTCATCAAATCGCCGCCGGCCCCGACGTTGCACCCGATTCATCTTGCCCCATGAAAATCCCGCGCCACATCGCCATCATCATGGATGGCAACGGGCGTTGGGCGAGAGAGCGGGACCTGCCAAGGATCAAAGGGCACGAGGCGGGGACGGTGTCGGTCCGCGCGGTGACGGAGGAATGCGTGGCGCTCGGGGTGCAGTACCTCACGGTCTACGCGTTCTCGACCGAGAACTGGCGCCGGCCGCCGGAGGAGGTCGCGGCGCTCTTTGCGTTGCTCGAGATTTTCATCGAGCAGGAAACGCCGACGCTCATGCGCAACAACGTGCGGCTGCGGACGATCGGCCGCACACACGAGCTGCCGGCGACCAGCCAAGCGGCGCTCGCCCAGGCGATCGAGCGCACGGCGGGCAACACCGCGATGACGATGATCCTCGCACTCAACTACAGCGGACGGACCGAAATCGAAGACGCCATGCGTGCGATCGGACAGGAAATCGAGCGCGGCGAGCTGAAATCGGCGGAAATCACGCAGGAGACGGTTGCCAAACGGCTCTATACCGCCGAGTATCCCGATCCCGACCTGCTCATCCGCACCTCGGGCGAGCTGCGCCTTTCGAATTTCCTTCTCTGGCAGCTCTCCTACACGGAGATCCACGTCACGCAGAAACTCTGGCCGGACTTCGGCAAAGAGGATCTGCGGGCCGCCGTCGAGGACTTTACCAAACGCGAGCGCCGCTTCGGCGGCCTCTGATCCTGATACCTGAATGGATGATTGCCACAAAAAGGCACAAAATGCACAAAAACTGAGGCTGGCGCCGGCGGTGTTTTCCACCCCGCGCGCCACGCTGCCTCTCTCCTTTTTTGTGCCTTTTGTGCCTTTTTGTGGCGATTCCACCAACCTTCCATGGAACGCACTCAGACCATTTTAATTGTCGATCCCGAAACGGATTTCCTGGAGTGGGCGCAGCATCAACTGCAAACGCCCACCACCCGGGTCATCACGGCGACGACGACCGACGCCGGCTTCCAGCTTTTCTGCCGCGAGCGGCCGGATCTGCTCATCGTCGAAACGCACATCGCCCCCTTCAGCGGGACCGAGCTGCTGGTGAAAGTGCGGCAGCGCGATCCGAACGCGACCGTCGTCATCACGAGCGCCTATGGGACAACGCAGCTCGTCATCGAGTCGATGAAGCTCGGCGCGTTCGATTTCATCCGCAAGGAGACGCTCCCCTTCAACCTCAAGGTCGTGGTCGACGCGGCGCTGAAGGCCCAGAACGAGATGCGGCAGGCGACGACGCACAAGCCGCAGCTCACGGTCGAGGAGCACGAGGATTCGATTGTCGGGAAGTCGGCGGCCATGCAGCAGGTCTTCAAAATGGTCGGCCGCGTCTCGCACTCCGACGCGCCGGTCATGATCACGGGCGAGAGCGGCTCGGGCAAGGAACTGGTCGCGCGCGCGCTGCACCACTACTCGCAGCGCAACACGAAGGCGTTCGTCGCGATCAATTGCGCCGCCATCCCCGAGCACCTGCTGGAGAGCGAACTCTTCGGCCACGAGAAAGGCGCCTTCACCGGCGCAACCGGCCAGCGCGTCGGGCGCTTCGAGCAGTGCGACGGCGGCACGCTGTTCCTCGATGAAATCGGCGACATGCCGCTGCAGCTCCAGAGCAAGATCCTGCGGGTGTTGCAGGACGGGCAATTCTCGCGCGTCGGCGGGAACTCGAACCTGAAGTCCGACGTGCGGATCGTGGCGGCGACGAACAAGAACCTGGAGGTGGAGGTCGCGGAGAAGCGCTTCCGCGAGGACCTGTTTTACCGGCTGAATGTCGTCCGCATCCAGCTCCCGCCGTTGCGCCAGCGGACCGAGGACATCCGCCTGCTGGCGGAGTATTTCCTGCGCAAGGTCGCGGTGAAACAAGCGCTGCCGCAGCTCAAGATTTCCGAGGACGCCGTGCGCGTGCTCGAGCAGTACAGTTGGCCGGGCAATGTGCGGGAGCTGGAAAACTCCATCGAGCGAGCGGTCCTGCTCTCCACGTCGGACGTGTTGCTGCCGAAGGACATCCCGCTTGGCGCGCCGCCGAACGCCGCGCCGCAGGGAGCCGCCGCCGCCGCGCCGATCAACTCCGCGGACATCAGCACGGAGGTCGCGATCGAAGTGTTGCTGCGCGCCGCGCAGGCCGATCCCAATGTGCAGCTGCTGCCGTGGCTCGAGCGGGAATTCACGCTCCATGCGCTGAAGCTGACGCAAGGCAATCAGGTCCGCGCGTCGAAGCTGCTCGGCATTACGCGGGCGACGCTGCGCAAGCGGATCGAGCAGTTTGGGATCACGAAGGAACTGACGATCACGTAGCCGGCGCGGCTCGCATCCCCTCCCCCATGAACGCCTGGCGCTGGAACGGCTCAACCTTCGAGGCCTGCGACTCGCTGCCGGTGACCGACCGCGGCTTCCGCTACGGCATGGCGCTCTTTGAATCGATCCGCGTCCGCCGCGCCCGGCCGCTCTTCCTGGACGAACACCTCGACCGCCTCCGCGCCGCCTGCGCAGACCGCGCTTTCCCGCTCCCCGAGGCCGCGCTCGCCGGCGTGGCGCCGTTGCTCGCGCGGCAACCCGACGGCACTGCCCGCCTCTACGTCACCGCCGGCGACGGCGCGCATTTCTCCGCCCAGGTCGCCGAGCCGCGCATCCTCGTGCTCTGCGAAGCGCGGCCCGAGCCCGTCGCGGAATTGTGCAGCCTCGCGCTCATCGGCGACACGTTTCATCCGCCGTTCGGCGGGCTCAAGACCGCGAACTACTGGGCCAACGTCGACGCCCTGCAACGCGCCCTCCGCAGCGAGCGCGACGAGGCGTTGCTCTTCAACGAAAACTCCGAACTGGTCTCCGCCTCCACCGCGAATGTCTTCGTCGTCCGCGGCGTGCAGATCAGCACGCCGGCGGTGGCGTGCGGCGCGCGCGCGGGCGTCACGCGGGCGTGGGTCATGGGCCAGGTGCGCGTCCGGGAGTGCTCGCTCTTCCTCGCGGATCTGAAAGAGGCCGACGAGATTTTCCTGACCAACAGTTGGTACGGGATTCGGCCCGCCGGCAGCCTCGAGGGACGCCCGCTTCCCTCCCAGGCCGTGAGCGACCGGCTGGCCCGCGCCTTCGAGACGGCGATTGCTTCCTGAACCTCCCTCCCAATGCACACATTTCGTTTCATCCGGTGTGCGCTGCTGCTCGCGCTCGCCTTCCCCGCTTCGCTGTCGGCCCAGGCTTTGGCCCCCATCCAGACCGCCGTGAGCGATGAGAAAGGCCGTATCGTCGTCAACGGTCGGCCGTTCTTTCCCATCCTGCTCTACGACGTGCCGACCGACCCGGAGTCGCTGAAGAGGTTTCACGACCATGGGTTCAACATGATCACCGTCTCGAAAAACGAGGACGCGGAGGCGGCGCGCGCGGCGGGACTCTACAGCGCGACGCACGGAAAAAAGTTCACGAACCTCGACGGCGTCGTGATGGGGATCGGCATCGACAGCCCCGTGCTCGAGCTCAAGCCGCCGCTCCTCGACAACCTCAAGGCGGACCTGGAAAAGAACCGCGCCGCGACGCCAAATCGCCCGATCATGCACGCGATCGGCTATTGGCTCAACGAGCCCGCCGGCGTCATCGCGAACACGTTGCCTCCGTTGGAGAAATACGAGTCGGTCGTGCAGGCGATCGACGTCTCCGCGCCTTACCTTTACCCGGTGCCGTATCAGCCGATCCGCAGCGTCGGTGAAGCCGTGGCTCGTGCATCGGCTGCTTCCGAGGGCAAAAAGCCGCTGCTCCCGATCCTGCAAATCTTCACCTGGACGGCGACCGACCGCTACCCGACGCCTGCGGAATTGAAGTGCATGGTCTACCTTTCGTGATTCACGGCGCACGCGGGATCGGCTTTTATTCGTACAACCAAGTCACCGGCAAGAAGGGCGTCACCTTCGCGCAAGACCAGCCGGCGCTCTGGGATTCACTGAAGGAGATCAACGCCGAGCTCGCGCAACTCGGGCCGTTTCTCCTCGAGGCGTCGCCCGAGGCAACCGCCACGATCAGGGACCAAAGGGCGGGCGTCGAAATGCTGTCGGTCTCCCAACACAACGCGCGCCGGATTCTCCTCGCGAATCCCGTGAATGAACCGCGCGAAGTGACCCTCGACTTCGCCGGCTTGATGGGCGGCGGATCCGTCTTGCAACCGATCGGCAAAGGTGTGCCGATCCCCATCGACCGATCCCGCGGCCAGGACACAAAGGTGAAACTCGAGGCTTACGGAACTGCGGCCTTTTCCTACGGCACGCCGCCGCCGCCCAAATAGAAGTAAG
>DASYIS010000199.1:0-5224 GCA_035997375.1 Chthoniobacteraceae bacterium | reverse complement strand
TCCTGCCCGCTGAGTGGAGCACCACGAAACGGTGAGCCTCCGTTTCGACGGGCGAGACGCCCGCCGGCCCCACGGGCAGGATGCCCGTGCCACGGTGGCGGGGCTGCGCCCAATGAAAAGTTACGGTGAAGCCGAGACTGTTCGAAATGCGCGCCGACCCGCGGTGGGGAGCACAGGCGTCCCGCCGTCGTCCCGCCCGCCACGGAGGTTGAGAGGGAGCCGTGCTCATCGCCCCACGGCGCAGGATTGAGCAAGGCCTTCCGGGTATGCCACGCCGACCCCTCCGGTGGTCGGGTGCGCCGGCTGCATCCGCCCGGCGAGCGGCGACTTTTGCACATTTTGCAACGGCTTCTCCGGGAAACGAAGGCCCGTCCCGTCGCCCCTCCGCGCGTCGTCCAGAGTCAGCGCGATCACCGGTTCTGCCAAAACCGCCGTCGGCATTCTCCCGGCGGTCGCCGGCGCGGGCGCGACCGGCACCGACTTTTGCACATTTTGCAACCCCTCGCCCCGATCGAGCGCCTTCCCGCCCATCTCCCCCTCTCCTTGTCCCCCTGTCTCCCCCTCTTCCGGCCCCTCCACCTCCGCCGCCCACCGCGCCTCGAACAACTCCTGAAACCGCGCCCGCTCCCGCGCTCGCGGCGCGTAGTCCTCCGGAAAGACCCGCTCCAGAATCCACGCCGCCGCCCGCCAGCTCGTCGCCCGGCCGGCCTGCGCCTCGCGCTCGATGACGCCGAGCTGCGCCTGGCGAAAATCCTCCCGCGCCGCCCGCAGCAGGATCGCGAGATCCGGGCAATCCCGTTTCCACCGCGAAACCGTCGAGGGATGCAGACTCGCCCGCGCCGCCGCCCCGCTATCCGAGGCTCCTGTCTCGCGGATGATCGAGCACAGCAGATCGATCGTCCGCTCATTGAACTCACTCGGCCGCCCCATTCCCCTCGGGCGTTCCAGCCCGCCCGGCGAAGGCCTGGAGCCCGTGGAGGTGAGGCCGCTCGCGGAGTTCCAATATAGCGGCGATCTGATTAACACCCTCATCCGGGACGAAATCATCGGGTGATCGATGAACAAGTACGCGCCGCACGTTTACGTCATCCCCGAAGACGATGCTGACCGGCAGCTCGCCGTCGGATTCGAGGGGTACTATGGTATCGATGGCCGGCAGATCAAAGTGATGTTGCCCGCCCGAGGTTGGTCCAATGTGCTGGATACCTTCCAGAAAGAATACGTTGTTCTCCTGCGCAAATACCCTTTGGGACATGTTGTGCTGCTCATCGATTTCGACGGCGGATACGAGCACCGGCGAGCGCTCTTCGAAGCGGCGATCCCGGATGATTTGAAAGCCCGCGTCTATGTCGTGGGTACGCGGGACGAACCGCAGGATTTCCAGCGGGACGTGGGCAGAAGCCTGGAGACGATCGGAGAAGAACTGGCGGCGGAATGCGCCGAAGAAACAATCGACCTTTGGGCGCACGAGCAACTCATCCAAAATGAGCCCGACCGGCTGCGTCTCGCGCAAGCCGTGCGGCCGTTTGTTTTAGACGGTCTGCACTACGTGACGCCGAGCCGCGTGCGCTTGCGGCTCACCGTCCGCGGAGGCGCCGGCGGAAAGAGGCTCGGGGGGATTCACGGGGTGGGGCGGATGAAACCGCCATCATCATGCCTCCCGGAAACGGGGCCGGCGGAAACTTGCCGGCGCACACGAGCAAGATTGAGGTGCAGCGCGCCGATTGGACAAACCCTCCCGCGCGGGCTAATAATCGCCCCTTCCGCAGGTCCACTTCTACGCCTGTCGCACTTCCCCATGCGTCCCCTTTCTCCAAGCCTCTTGCTGCTGTTCGCGGCGGCCGTTTCCACGCGCGCCGCGAAGATCGATTACGACCGCGACATCCGGCCCATCCTGGCGGAGAACTGCACGCAATGCCACGGGCCGGATGAAGGCAAACGCAAGGGAGAGCTGCGGTTGGACAACCGCGCGGACGCGCTGAAGGAGCACGACGGCGTGCGCGCGATCGTTCCCGGCAAACCCGAGGCGAGCGAGTTGGTCACGCGGGTGCTTACGAACGATCCCGAGGAAATCATGCCGCCGCCGAAGGCGAAGAGGACGCTGACCGCGGCGCAAAAGGAGAAGCTGCGCCAGTGGGTGGCCGAGGGGGCGGAGTTCGCACGGCACTGGGCTTTTGAGCCGCTCGGCAAGCCGACACCGCCGGAGATTAGTCCGACTGGTCCGACCCGTCAGACCGGTCAGACCGGTCAGACCGGTCAGACGAGTCCCATTGATGCGTTCATCGTCGCGCGCCTGCAGCAGGAGAAGCTCGCGCCTTCGCCCGAGGCCGATCGCCGCACGCTCTGCCGCCGGCTTTCACTCGATCTCACCGGCCTCCCGCCGACGCCGGCGGAGGTCGAGGCCTTCGTGGCGGACCAGTCGCCGACCGCGTACGAGAAGCTCGTCGACCGCCTGCTCGCGTCGCCGCACTACGGCGAGCGCTGGGGGCGGCATTGGCTCGACCTCGCGCGTTATGCCGACAGCGACGGTTACGAAAAGGATCTGCCGCGGCCTTATGCGTATCTCTTCCGCGACTGGGTCATTGACGCTTACAACCGCGATCTGCCGTTCGATCAATTCACCATCGAGCAGCTCGCCGGCGATCTGCTGCCGGGCGCGACGCTGGAGCAAAAGACCGCGACCGGCTTCCAGCGGCAGACGCTGACGAATCGCGAGGGCGGGGTCGACAAGGAGGAGTTTCGCTGCAAGGCAACGGTCGATCGCACGAGCACGGTCGGGACGGTCTGGCTCGGGATGTCGGTCGGCTGCGCGGAGTGCCACACGCACAAGTTCGACCCGATCAGCCAGCGCGAGTTTTACCAGCTCTACTCGTTTTTCAACAACGCCTCGGAGCGCGATGTCCCCGTGCCGAAGCTGATGAACACGGAAGGGTACAAGGCCGAGGTGGCCGCGTGGGAAAAGAAGCGCGCGGCGGCGGAGAAGCCGCTCGCCGAACTCGCGCAATCGGCGGACCTCGCGGAAATCGCGAAGTGGGAGGCGGGCTTGCAAGTTCCCGCGGAGCATTGGCAGCCGCTGAAGCCGGCGAAGATCAGCGCCATCACCGAGGGCGCGGAGGAACAGTTTTTGCCGCAGGAAAACGGCGGGGTCATGGCCCGGAGCAACGACACCGCCCGCACGCGCTACCGGGTGGCGATCGACGCCCCGGCCGGCACGCGCGGCCTCCGCCTCTACGCGCTGCCAGTCGCCGGAAAGATCGGCACGACCGCCAAAGGCGGGTTCGGATTGTCGGAGGTGTTCTTCACGGTCGCGCTGGCCGGCGGCGAACCGCAGCGGCTGAAGATCGCGCGCGCGGCCGTCGATACCGGCGAGGCGGACGCGGCGAAGCTCATCGACGGCAATCGGCTCACCTCGTGGAAGGTCGAGGCGGCGATCGACGAGCCGCACACCATGGTCCTCGAGCTGGCGGAGCCGCTGGCGCTCGCCCAGGGCACCGCGCTGGAGCTGAACCTGGAGTTCTTCGGCGGCGGCGTGATGAACCACTACTTCCTCTCCACCACGGACGACGCCGGCCCGTTGACGCCCGACACGCTGCCGGCGGAGCTGCGCGGCGCGTTGCAGACCCCGGCCGATCTGCGCAGCGCGGCGGAGAAGCAAGTCGTGGCGCGCGGCTTTGTGGAAAGGGGCGACCCGCGCGCGAAGAAGGCGCTGGCCGACCTCGCCGCGCTGGAAGCCAAACGCCCCAAGCCGCAGGCCGCAACCGTGGCCACGCTGGCGGCCGATGTGCGGAAGACGAACATTCACATTCGCGGCGATTTTCTGCAAAAGGGCGACGAAGTGCAGCCGGGCACGCCGGCTTTTCTGCCGCCGCTCCAGCCGCGCGGCGAAGTGCCGGACCGCCTCGACCTCGCGCGTTGGCTCGTCGATCCCGCGAACCCGCTGACCGCGCGCGTGACCGTGAACCACGTCTGGCAGCACCTCTTCGGCCGCGGGTTGGTCGCGACGGAAAACGACTTCGGCACGCGCGGCGAAAAGCCGAGCCACCCCGAGTTGCTCGATTGGCTGGCCGGCGATTTCATCGCGAAGGGCTGGAGCCAAAAGGCACTGATCAAGGAGATCGTGCTCTCCGCGACTTACCGGCAATCCTCGCACTGGCGCGCCGATCTCGCCGACCGCGACCCGCTGAACGTGCTGCTCGCGCGGCAGGGGCGTTTCCGCCTCGAGGCCGAAGTGGTGCGCGACGTGAATCTCGCCGTCAGCGGCCTGCTCAATGCGGCAGTCGGCGGTCCGAGCATCAAGCCCGCGCTCCCGCCGGACCTCGCCGCGCTCAACTACGCCGGCGGCTTGAAATGGACCGAAAGCACCGGCAGCGAGAAGTACCGCCGCGGCCTGTACATTCACTACCAGCGCACCGTGCCGCTCCCGATGCTCACGACCTTCGACGCGCCCGAAGCCAGTGTCACCTGCACCCGCCGCGAGCGCTCCAACACGCCGCTCCAGGCGCTGACCATGCTGAACAACTCCGTGAGCAACGAGTGCGCGCAATCTTTCGCCCACGTGCTGGCGAAGCAGACCGGCGGCCTGCCCGACCAGCTCCGCTTCGGTTTCCAGACCGCGCTCGGCCGGCCGCCCGAAGCGATCGAGTTGGCGCGGCTCGAACAGTTTGCCAAGGGCCAGAAGAGTGAGTTCGAGCAAGCGCCGGAAACCGCTCAAGCCGTCCTCGGCGGGAAAGCCCAGCCCGATGCCGACGCCGCCACACTAGTCGCGGTGAGCCGGGTGCTGCTGAACCTCGATGAATTAATTACGCGCGAATGAGCTTCCTACGCCACACCTGCAGCCCCCTCCTCGTTCCCAAACTCCAGTTTGGGAACGCCTTGTGGAGCGAAACTCCGTTTCGCACGGAGGGGGCGTCTGCGGGTAGGCGGGTGCGTGGATCAACGGCTACGGCGCGCCTTGGCTAAGACGCCATGAACCCGATTCGCGTTTTCCGGTATATCGAGGAACTCGATGCCTTCGTAATCACGGAGGATTTCAAGAGCCTCGCCAACTATCTGGGCCTCAGCGAATGGCATTCCGCGGTGTGGGTCGGGCGGCTTTTTGCGATGGACAATGATGTCGGCGAACACTGGTTCGACAATTGGGAAGAACGCGATGAGCGAGCCGCCAAAGCCGAAGAACTGGGAGTTGCCTACGACGATTTGATGATCATCGAACCCGAGCGAATGC
>DASYIS010000198.1:0-12881 GCA_035997375.1 Chthoniobacteraceae bacterium | reverse complement strand
TGGCGAACTCAACCGCAATTTCAGTGGTGCCAAGGCGGACGGAGTTCGAGCGAGAGGTCTTCAGACTTCGGGGAGCTGAAACGTACGCCAGTTTTCGTCCGAGGGTGTAGAGGCGGCTCTCTATTCGCTTTAAGCGAATAGGTGCCGCCTCCAATTTCTTGCGTGCTGTTCCCCGGATTGGCGTTCAGGCAAGGCAGCGTGTGAGCATTCTTGGGCGCTGCTTTCACGGGACACGCTCAAGGAATTGGAGGCGGCACCTTTTCGCTTAACGCGAAAAGAGAGCCGCCTCTACACAGGTTTTTGGAGCGCTCGCGCAGCACCGCGCCTCAGCTCGAACCTTACCCCGCCGCCTGAAACAAGAACAACGCCTCCCGCAATTGCGCGCCCCATTTTGCGAGGTAGCTCAGCTCTTGCTGCAGTGCCGCGAGCTGCTCGACCAGCGCCGGCGACCTTTCCTCCCACTGCCGGTCGGCTTCGCGCAACGCCTCGAGGCCGAGAGCCTGCGCGGTTTCCAAGTCGGCGAGCTCGAGCTCCACGTCGCGCTGCAAGCTGAAGCGCGCGGCGGCGAGCAGCGCCCGGCCGAGCGGGGTCGTGGCGGCGGCTTGTTGTTTGACAAAGGCGTCGATCGTCCGGCGCAACGTCGCGATGCGCATGAAGGTCGCCGTCAGCGCCTCCGGCAGCGGCGGCGCGGCGGCGAGCGCCGCCGGCTCTTCCAGCTCCAGCAGGTGCCGGAGCCGCAGGACCGGGTCGCGCAGGACCGCATAGGCGCCGTTGATCTCGGTGAAGCGCGCGGCGTCGCCGGTGCGGTCCGGGTGATGCTCGGCGGTCAGGCGATGGAAGACCTCCTTCAACGCCTCCGGCTCCAGCCAGGGGCGGCGCGGCCGGCCGAGAGCGGCAAAGTGATCGATGAGCATGAGAGCCCGCGAGTCATAGCGGAGGGCGGGGGCGGGCGACAGCGGTTTCCATCTTCCTCTTCCTCTTCCTCTAAATCTTCCTCTTCCGGCGGGCGGGTGAGTGGGAGAAAGATTAAGAGGAAGAGGAAGAGGAAGATGGGACGCCGTGGAAATCCCATTGCGATTGCCGTTTCCATGCGATAGTCCAAAGGGGTAACTTTCACACTCTCATGGGTCTTTTGCGCACACTGCTTTGGATTGGTCTCTTCCTCGTCTCGACGTTCGCCTTCACGGTGCTCTTCGAATATGGCCCGGGAGACTTCGGGAAAAACTCGCAGAAAGAGTGGGATTCGCTCGTCGCTTACTTCAAGAAAACGACCGACGCCGCGCCCGCCAAGCCGAAGACCCCCTGATTTTTTTTCGTCCCCCCGCTTATGCCTATTACCACTGAAAGCGACCTGCCGTCGAATGCGCGCACGCTTTGGCTCAAAGCGCACAGCGCGGTCGAGCTCCGCAACTTCGGCTACGCCATCTCGCTCATCCTCGCGGTCCTGAAGGAGTCGCCGGGCTTCCTGGAAGCGCGGAAGGTGCTCCGCCGCGCCGAGATCGCGAACACCAAGGGCAAGAAGAGCTTCCTCTCCGGCCTCTCCACCGCCTCGCTGAAAGGCGCCGGCATGGTGAAAAAAGATCCGGTCGCCGCCATGGAACTGGCGGAGAAAACGCTCGAGTCCGACCCGTTCAACCGCGGCGCGAACGACCTCCTGAAGGACGCCGCGCGCGCCGCCGGCTACCCGGAGATCTCCTGCTTCGCCCTCGAGACCCTGGTCGAAGGCAACCCCAAGGACGTGAAAATCCTGCACGAGTTGGCGGAGGCTTACAGCGCGATCGGCGAGTCGGATCACGCCGTGCGCGTCTACACGAAGATCACCGAGATCAACCCCGCCGACCTCGTGGCGGTGAAGCGCTCGAAGGACGCCTCGGCCACCGCCACGATCAAGAAAGGCGGCTGGCAGGAAGCGACCAGCTACCGCGACCTGATGAAGAACCAGGCGGAGTCCGTCTCGCTCGAGGAGAAGAACCGCGTCTTCAAGGATGCCGAGACGATCGACCGCCAGCTCGCCGAGTTGAGCGCGCAATACGAACAGGCGCCCGAGAACATCGACACGGTCCGCAAGATCGCGAACCTCTACGAGCAGCGGAACCAGAACACCGACTCCGCGGACGACCTGGCGAGCGCGTTGCAGTGGTACCAATACACGAGCGACCTCGCCAAGGGGAGCGACCCCGCCGTCACGCGCAAGCTCTCCGACCTCACCCTCAAACAGAAGGATGTCCGAATCAAGGAGCTCAGCGACTGGTTCGCGAGCGGCGGGGGCGAGCACCCGGATGCCGCGGCGTACCAGGAGGAGCTCGAGACGCTCAAAAGGGAGCGCGCCGAGTCGCTGATCAGCGAAGCGAAAAAGCGCGTCGACCGCAACCCGACCGACCTCAACCTGCGCTTCGAGCTCGGCGAGCGGCTCCTGGCCGCCGGCAATTACAACGACGCCATCCCCGAGCTGCAAAAAGCGCGGCAGAGCCCGAACGTCCGGCTCAAGGCGATGGCCCTCCTCGGCCGCTGCTTCGTGCTCAAGGGGATGTTCGACATGGCCGCCACGCAATTCGAAACCGCGAGCAGCGAGATGACGGCGATGGACGCGACGAAGAAGGAGACGCTCTACGACCTCGCCCTGCTCTACGAGAAAATGGGCCAGAAGGACAAATACATCAAGTGCGTCAAGGACATCGCCGAGGTCGACTACACGTACAAAGACGTGGCTGAGCGGATCGAGCGGTTTTATACCGGCGGCGACGCGCCTGCGTAGGCGGGCGGGACGGATTGAGCGCGCAGCGCGAACGGTCCGGGGAGCGCACGCGCCCCGCGTGCCGGATTCGGCGCCCTCCGAGGAGGCGGAGGGGAATCGCGGTGGCCGGCGGGCGGGCGAGCCGCCGAATCCCGTTGTGCGCGGCCCGCCGCTTGGTGCTTTTGCACGCGCCGTGTGTTGAACGCTGCCCGGCGAGGGCGCCGGGCAGAACACGCGGGGGCGCGTGTGCTCCCCGGACCGGGGACGCCTTCGGCGCCAACGCCCCTCAAAGAATCCGCACCTGCGGACCTTTGCGCGCTTGCGCGGCTTCGCGCCGCATCACTTGTTCCGGCGCGCTCACTTCACGCGTGCCGACGGCTTCTCCGCAGACCGTGCAACGATACTCGTGCAACTCACGATCCGGCAGCACCAGCAGGAGCCGCTCGCGGACGGGGTTGGCCTGGCCGCACTGCTTGCAGTAGAGCGAGGCGGCGCGGAAGTTGTCGAATTGGCGGGCGCTCATTCTCGCAAAATGGCGGTCAGGATGGCATGCGCGACGGCCATCGGCGGTTTCGTGGCGTCGATCGTTTCCACCAATCCGGGGCCGTAATAATCGAGCACCGGGCGCGACTCGGCGTGATAAGTCACCAGCCGGCGGCGGATGACCTCCTCGTTCGCGTCGTCGAAACGGTTCTCTTTCAGCGCGCGCTTTTTCAGCCGGCTCACGAGCGAGGGCTCGTCGCCGCATTCCAGGTGGAAGACCTTCTTCACCTCGATCATGTCCGCCATGATCTTCGCCTGCTCAACACTGCGCGGAATGCCGTCAAGCACCAGCGCGTCGAGGTCGGGCTTGAAAGCGTGCGAACCGACCATGTCGCCGATGCGCGCCATCCAGAGCTTCACGGTGATCTCATCCGGCACCAGCTCGCCGCGGCTCGAGTACTCGAGGAACGCCTGGCCGACCGGGGTGCGGGTATCGAGCGAGCGAAAAACATCGCCGCACGCGCAATGAAAAAGTCGCGGGATCGCCCCCAGGATTTTCCCCTGCGTTCCCTTCCCGCTGCCGGGCGCGCCAAAGATGAGATAAGTGCGATACTTCACGAGTCGGGGGTTCTGAGGGAGGGCCAGTAAACGCGGATCCGGGCGAGACCGCAACCCGGAAAGTTCGGGCCGCGCGGCGAGGAGGCTCCCCCTTACCCGGGGATCTCCCGCAACATCTGCGCGTTCGTCGGGAACTTCTTCAAGAAGAAGAGCAGGCGCTCGATCGCTTCCATCGGCTTGTGGCCGGCGAGGCCGCGGCGCAGGACGGCGATCTTGTGCAGATCGTCGGCGGGGATGAGCAGCTCCTCGCGGCGGGTGCCGCTCTGGAACATGTCGATCGCCGGATAGATCCGCTGGTCGGAGATCTTGCGGTCGAGCACGATCTCCATGTTGCCGGTCCCCTTGAACTCCTGGAAGATCAGCTCGTCCATGCGGCTGCCGGTTTCGATGAGCGCGGTCGCGATGATGGTGAGCGAGCCGGCTTCCTCGGTGTTGCGCGCGGAGGCAAAGAGGCGGCGCGGAATCTCGAGGGCGCGGGAGTCGACGCCGCCCGACATCGTGCGGCCGCCGCCGGCCATCGCGTTGTTGAAGGCGCGGCCGACGCGCGTGATCGAGTCGAGCAGGACGAAGACATCCTTGCCGCTCTCGACGAGGCGCCGGGCGCGCTCGATCGCGAGCTGCGCGATGCGCGTGTGGCTCTTCACGTCGGAATCGTTCGAGCTGGCCATGATCTCCGCGCCCGGCAGCGTGCGCTTGAGATCGGTGACTTCCTCGGGCCGCTCGTCGACGAGCAGGACGATGAGCGTCACCTCCGGGTGCTTCTTGAGCATCGCCTCGGCGATGTGCTGGAGGAGCGTCGTCTTGCCGGTGCGCGGCGGGGCGACGATGAGGCCGCGCTGGCCTTTGCCGATCGGCGTGAACAGGTCGATGAGCCGCGTGGTCGAGCGCTCCGGAGTCGTCTCCATTTCCAGGCGCTCCATTGGCGACACGACGGTGAGCTCTTCAAACGCCGGGAGCGTGCGCGCCTTGTCCGGCTCGTCGCCATTGACCGCGGTGAGGCGATGGAGCTGCGCGCCCCGGCCGCCGCGGCGGGTCTCGCCGTTGAGCCACTGGCCGTCGCGCAGGTTGTATTTGCGCACGATCTCGGGCGTGACGAAAACGTCACTCGGATGCTGCGCATAGCCGCGCTTCGGATCGCGAATGAAACCGAATCCCTTGCCGGAAATCTCGACCATCCCTTCCGCGGTGCCGAGCTCTTCATCGGGACCCGGCTCCGGCAGTTGGCGGTTCTCGTCCTCCGCGAGGGCCTGTTCCCGGCGGTCCGGGCGCTCTTCGCGCTGCCCGCGCTGGTTGCGGTCGGGACGCCCGCCGCGCTCGGGGCGCTCGTGACGATCCGGGCGGTCGGCTCCGCGATCGGCGCGCGCCTCGCGGGCGGCGGCCTGCTGGGCGAGACGCTCGGCCTGCGCGAGCCGGACGGCCTCCACCGCGGCCCGCGCGACTTCCGGCACGGCATCGGCGGGGACGGCGATCGGGGCGGTCTGACCCTGCTCTTCCATCTGTTTCGCGACGTGGCGCGGAATATAGACGGGATACTTGCGGGCCGGCGGCGGCACCGGCGCGGGTGCGGATTCGACGGGCGCCTGCTCGGCAGCCGGCCGCTCGGGAACGCGCGGCGGCTCGGGCGCGTGGTGCGCGCCGGCGCCATTGGTGGACGGGGCGGCGGAAGCCGGCGCCGGAGTCGAGGGGCGCGACGGGCTCCATTCCTCGACTTCGCCGGTCGAGACGAGCGGCGGATTCTTGGCCGGCGCGCTCTTCGGCTTGCGGGCGGCCGGGCGGCGCGGCGCACGCGGGGCGGGCACGTCCATTCCCGGGAGCATGGCCTCGACCGGGGCGGACGCGGCAGGCTCCACGGCCGCGGCGGGCGCGGGCGTCGGCTCGGGAGCACCGGGCGGCTCCTCAACCACGGAGGGCGCGGCGGTCTTGCGCGCCGCCGGCTTGCGGGTGCGCGGCTTGGCGGGCGCGGCGGACTCCGTGGTCTCGGCCGCCGGCGGCGTTTCCGGCGCGCCGGCGGCGGGCGCCGCGGCTGCGCGGACGCGCGACCTGGCCGGAGCGCGCTTGGCCGCGGGGGCGCGGCGCTTGGTGGTCTTTTCGGCGGGTTGCTCCTCGAGCAGGGAGTGTTCTGCAGGCTCTGTCATAAAAGTGGGGCGTCAACACGCCCGGCGCCCTTCCTCAAAAGGCTCGGGCTGCAAGCGATGGCGTGGACTGCGGGAGGGGATCCCGGCAGTGCTTGGGAATACTTCAGGGTCGATCCATCAAAATGCGGATCACGTGGGATTATCTTAAATAGCGTCGGACGCCTTGATGCGTCATTCGTTCCGTAGTCGGTGCCGCGAAAGGCTCCTGCGCGAGTGGCAAGGGAAAGAGAACGTCCGGGAAGAACAGCCTGGAACGCGAACCGATGAACGAAACTTCTCAGGTTTCGCATGGGGCGTCAACAATCTTTTCTGGAGGGTTTTGAGGGTGAGGTGCAAGGGCGTGCGGGAGCGGCCGGCTCGATCTCTTCATCTTCATCCCTTCATCTGGCCCGGGGGAGGGTAGAAGGACGAGAGCGGTGAGGTGGGGAGGAAGATGAAGATGAAGATGAAGAAATGAGTCATTCCCCTGCCGCGGGCCCCGACCGGCCTTGGCACACACCCTGCTTAAACTTCGTCCGAGCTCGCCGGTAACGGTTAGCGACCTCAAACAACCAAACATCCATCCATAATGCTCTCCAAACTCCACTCCCGCCGCTCCGGCTTCACCCTCGTTGAAATCATGATCGTCGTCGCGATCATCGCGCTCCTCGCCGCGATCGCCGTGCCGAGCTTCCTCCGGGCCCGCAAGCGCTCCCAAGCGACTGCGACCCTCGAGACCCTCCGCATGATCGACGGCGCCAAGGACCAGTACGCCCTCGAGAACGCCAAGGCGTCCACCGTCACTCCGGCGCCGCTTGACCTGGCCCCGTACGTGAAGAACGGCTCGAAGCTGTACCAGCTGCTCGTCGCGGGCACCGCGCCGGCTGACGCGCTGGGCGCCACGATCACGGTCAACACGATCGACGTGCCCCCGCAGGTCAACGCGACCACCAAGGCCGCCCTCGCGGACGCCCTCGGCGCCACCCCCGACGATTTCTGGGGCGCGTACAAATAGTCCCGGTCCAACCAACATACCCCAAACCTCGAACTCACGGGTGCCGCTGCGCGATGCGCAGCGGCACTTCGTGTTTTTGGAGGAGGGCGTGCTGAGTGGACTGAGGGTGGCACGCGCCGTGGGTTGGCCTTCTCCGAGGATGGCCGGAGTCCAGAGGGGCAAAGCAGTCGGCCGGGTGTCGCAAAAACGGGAAGAGGCAATTCTCAGCTTTGTCATTATCGCAGTTTTGCTACTGCCAGGACACTCTCCGACTACTCGAAGAACCCTCAAAAAAACCCTTGCCGATTCTCACTTTGCGGGGCAAAGTCCAGCCCATGCCCCAATCGTCCGACGCCGAGGAGCACCTCCGCATCATTCGTTCTCTCATGGAAAAGGCGACGATTTATCGCGCCATCTCCGCCCAGGCCGCGCTCATCGGCGGCGTGCTGGCCGGCCTCGCCGGCGGGTTGCTCGCGGGAAGGAACGATCCGTTCGTGAAGGCGCTCTCCTCGTCGATGCTCTCGGCCAATGCGGAGGTCTACGGTTTTCAGCTCAAGTGGCTGGTGGTTCTCCTGCTTTGTATCGGCGTGAATCTGTTCTTCCTACAGCGCGATGCGAAACGCCGGGGCGAGCCGTTCGTCTCGCCCGGTATGCGGGCGGCCTTGAACGCGATGGGCCCGGCGCTCTTCACCGGTGCGGTGGTCACCAGCCTCTGGGCACGCGATTTCCTGCCGCAGATGTGGATGATCTTCTACGGGCTGGCGATCCTCTCCACCGGGCATTTTGCACCGAAATCGCTCATCCGGCTGGGCTGGGCCTTCTTGTTCACCGGCCTGATCCTGGCGATCGTAAATGGCGAAACTTACATGGGATTGCGTGAGCATCTCCCGGACAGCAATCCACAGGAGCCGCCCGCATGGACCTATCCTGACACCCTCATGGCCAGGATTTTCGGCGGCTACCATATCATCTATGCGCTGCGGACACTCCGCCGCGCGCCGGCGACCGTGGCGCCGCCCGCCGCCTGAGGCCGCGCCATGTTCGACTTTGAGAAACTCGACAAGACCATCCATGAGAAAGGACGGCTCGGCATCATGACGCTCCTCGCCGCCCGGCCGACGTGGACGTTTGGCGATTTGAAAGTCGAGCTCAAGATGAGCGACGGCAATCTCGTCACCCATCTGCGCACCCTCCACCAGACCGGCTACGTCTCCGTCACCAAGGAGATCCTCGATCGCCCGCAGACCAGCTACGCGCTGACCGAACGCGGGCGGAAAGCGTTCCAGGACTACCTCTCCGTGCTCGAGCAGATCGTCAAAACCGGCCGGGGCTAAAAAAAAAAATTTGCCACCGAACTTTGCAACACAAAGTAACGCAACCCTCAACCCAACCCACTCATGAGAATCATCATCGCCAAACACTACGGCCTCTGCTTCGGCGTCCGCGACGCCATCGCGCAGGCCACCCGCCTCGCCACCGCCGGCCCGCTCACCATCCTCGGCGAGCTCGTTCACAATCCCGTCGTCCGCGCGCAGCTCGCCGGGCAGGGCGTGCGCGAGGGGAAACTCGAGGCGCCCGGCAGCGCCGCGACTTCGCAAGTCATGATCACCGCGCACGGCGCCTCCGATTCCGCACGCGCGGCCTGGCGGAGTGCCGGCTTCGGCGTGGCCGATGGCACCTGCCCGCTCGTGCGCCACGCGCATCATCAGTTGCAAGTGCTCGTCGCGCAGGGGTGCCACCCGGTCATCATCGGGCAACGCGGCCACGTGGAAGTAAACGGGCTGCGCGGCGACTTTCCCGGCGCGACGGTCATCGAGACCGTGGCGGATTGCGCGGAGCTCCCGGAGCACGGGACGCTCGGCGTCATCTCGCAAACCACGCAGCCGATCGACAAAGTCCGCGGCCTCGTCGCGGCGATCGAAGCGGCGCGGCCGGCGTGCGCAGTGCGCTTCGTGGACACCGTCTGCCAGCCGACGAAAAACCGGCAGGGCGCGCTGCGCGAGATATTGGATGAAGCCGACACCATCGTCGTCGTCGGCGGCCGCAACAGCAACAACACGCGCCAGCTCGTCGCCGCCGCGGAGGCGGCGGGGCGCGAGGCGTTCCACGTCGAGAGCGCGGCCGACTTGCGCGCCGAGTGGTTCGCGCACGCCCGCGTCGTCGGCCTCACCGCGGGGACTTCGACCTTGAAAGAAACCGTCGCCGCCGTCGCCGCGCGGCTCGAGCAATTCGCCACCGGGAACCTTTGTCCTGCGGCCGCGCAGTCCTGAGGGGAACCGACAACAGCGCGAACGTCAGTGGCGCCTCGGGAAAATCCTAAATCCTAAATCCTAAATCTTAAATTCATGAAGACCTCCAGCGAATGGCTGCGCTACTATCAACAGAATCCCGACCAGCTTCTGCATATCCCGTGGTACCTCGGCGCGGAGCTGACGGCGGAAGAGCGCGCCGCCATCACGCGCTCGGTGCAGGAATTTCAGCTCGGCGAGAGCTCTGAGGGCCGGCACCTGCTGCTCGATGCCGCCGACTACGCCGCGCGCACGGGCGATCATCTTTACCTGCAAACCATGCGGCTTTTCATCGCGGAAGAGCAGCGTCACGCCGCTGATCTCGCGCGCTTCTTGCAACTCAACGGGCTGCCGGTCGTGCAGTCGACCTGGGGAGACTGCGTCTTCCGCCAGGCGCGCAATCTCTTTCCCGGGCTGGAGCTTTCCATCACCGTGCTGGTGTGCGCCGAGCTGATCGCGAAAGTCTACTACGCCGCACTGCGCAAAGCGACCGGGTCGCTCATTTTGCAGCGCCTCTGCGAGCAGATCTTGCGCGACGAAGTGAGCCACGTCGCCTTCCAGACCGAGCAACTCGCCCGCCTCCGCGCGCGCCGTGGCCGGTCGGCGCATGCGATCACGATGGCCGCGCAACGCCTCGCGTATCTCGGTGCCGTGTGCGTCGTGTGGGTCTCACACCGCCGCGTGATGCAACGCGCCGGGATGGATGCCACCGGCTGGTGGAAGGCGTGCTGGCGCGAGTTCGGGCCGGCGTTCTCGCGCGCGCTGCGGGCGCAGGCGCGCGCGGCGGTGGCGGGCGAGTCGGGCGAAGCGCGGCCCGCGCGCTCGGCGTTTGCGGCGGAGGGTCCGATGTAACGGGGGCGCGAACTCAAAGCTCCGGTTGTAGCCACGGCCCTGTGGGCCGTCCGGGCGCGACCCATGCGACGCAGTCCAAACTTCGCTCGACCCGCCGCCTGTTCGACCCGCCCAAACGGCCCACAGGGCCGTGGCTGCAACCGGAGGCGGCTGCGCCGCGCTGTGTAGCACGCCTCAGCGCGGCTTCGGCTTGGTGATGTGCGGCTCGCGCAAATAGATCGGCTCCAGCGCGCCGGTCGCGACGATCCCTCGGCCTTGAGCGGCGAGCGCGGCGATCGTCTCCGCGCTGGGGAAGGCGATTTGCGTTGCCAATTCCGGCAGCGGTTCGGTGGAGAAAATCGGCCCCTCCGTCGCGGCGAGGCGGCCGCGGAACTCCGCGTCGTCGAGCAGCAGCGGCCCTTCCACGCAAACGCCGCGCGCCACCTTGGTCCAGTACCACGTCACGCGGCGCGCATCGCCGACGGCCGTGTACGCGCGGTCGCCGGCGAGCGCGGCGACGGACGGGAGGCCGACGAGCGGCACGCCGAGGGTGAGCTCGAGGCCCATGGCCGTGGCGATCGCGATCCGCACGCCGGCGTACGAGCCGGGCCCGAGGCCGACGGCGATCTGCTCCACCGGCCCGCGCGCGAGCGCCGCCTGGAGCAGCGGAAACAGCAGCGAGCTGTGGCCGCGGTCCGATACGAAGCCCTCCGAGAAAAGCAGCGTGTCGCCATCGTGCACGGCTACGCCGCCGTGCGGGGTGGAGGTTTCGATGGCGAGCGTGATCACGGAGCGGCGGTTGTTCTTGGGGTCCATTCTGTCCATCAGGTCCATTCCGTCCATCCTCCGGAAATGGACGGCATGGACAAAGTGGACCACATGGACAACCGAGCCGCACGTTCGAGCGGCGGGCCGTCACGTTGCTCCCCGCCTCGACAAACGCCCACCCTTCCGATAATTCTTGTCCGTCGCCGCGCGCACGGCACGGCGGTTGCTTTATAATATTCATAACCAAAATCGCCATGCAGCCGCTTTCCATCCTGCCCGACCCACCCGCCTCCGAATCCGCACCCGCGCTCCGCGTGCTCGATGCGTCGATTTCCAAGAAGGTCCTCCTCGTCGACGACGACACGACCTTCCAGGAGATCATGAAGGATTTTCTCGTCGAGGCTGGCTTCAACGTCGTGGCCGTCCAGAACGGCGTCGAGGGGGTCCATGAGGTCCTGGCCAGCGATTTCGAGGTCATCCTCTGCGACATGATGATGCCGACGCTGCCGGGCGACATGTTCTTCCGCGCGGTGGAACGGATGCGTCCGCACCTCTGCTCGCGCTTCGTCTTCATGACCGGCCATCGCGGCAACCAAAAGGTCAACGATTTCATCAGCCTCGTGAACGGCACCATCCTCACCAAGCCGTTCAAGGTCGACGATCTGCTCGAGATGATCGCCTTCATCCAGGTGAAGATGATGGTGCAAATGGCCGCCTGAGCGCGCCCAACCCGTCTTTTCCATGCGAGTCCTCATTGCCGACGACGACAAACTGGTATGCGATCTGCTGTCGCAATTCGTGCGCTTTTGCGAACACGAGGTGGTCGGCACGATCACCGGCGGCGGCCTCGCGGTCATCCAAGGCTTTGCCAAGCTGCAGCCCGACGTCGTGCTGCTCGACGTGCTGATGCCGCGCTTCAACGGCCTCACGGTCTGCCATGCGTTGAAGAGCCGGCAGCCGAACGCGAAAGTCATCCTGATGTCGGGCATGGTCGACGAGAATCATCCCTTCGTCAGCGGCTGCGGCGCGAATGGATTTCTCCACAAGCCGATGCACATCGACGACCTGCGCGACGCGCTGATCGCGATCGAACAGGAACGCGAGGCCGCCGCCCCTTTCCCCGACCTCGCGTCGGCCGCCGCGGAACTGGCGACTTCTTGAGCCGGGCGCTACCAGCGCGGCGCAGCCGCATCCGGTTGTAGCCACGGCCCACAGGGCCGTGGCTACAACCGGAGCTTCGAATTCGCGCCGCTACTTCTTGAGCTGGGCGCGGATGGATTCCGCGACCTTTTCCGCGAGCGCCTGGTAACCCGGCGCGCTGAAGTGGACGTTGTGCGGCAGTTGAAACTCCGTCACGCGTGACGAGAGAAAGCCGGCGAGATCGTCGGTCGGGATTTTGGCTTCCTCCATCACCCGTTTCGCGGCCGCATTGTACGCCGCCTCGTCGCCCTCCACGCGGCCCCCGCTCCCCTCCGGCACCGGCGTCGTGCTGCACCAGATGAGCTTCGCGCCGGTCGCCTGCAGTTTCGCCACGAGCGCGCGCAGGTTCTTTTCGTACTGCTCCACGCTGCTCACCTGCGGGCCGGCGAGGTCGAGCTTGCCGTTCTTCCAGTGCTTCAGGTCGTGCAGGCCCCAGTTGAAATGGATGACGTCCCACTTCGGCGCCGGCGCCCCGTCCGCCGGTTTCGCGGGCGGATTCCCGAGCAGCCACCCGTCGATCTTCTCGAGCGCGGTCCCCGTGTCACTGCCATTCGCCGGGATGCGGTGCACGTTGGCCACGTCCTTCAACAGTTCGCGGACGGGAATCGTGTAGCCCATGGAAATGGAATCGCCGATGAGTAGCACCCGCGGCAGTCCGGGGACATCGGCGACCGGCGCGAGCGAAAGGTCGGGCTTGCGCGCCGCGGCGGGTTTGGGGTCGGCGGGCGCCGCCGCGGGCGCGTTGGGTTTGGGAGCCGCCGGCGCGTCCGCGGCGTACGCGGAGAACGGGAGAAGGGCGGCGCCGAGGAGAGCGAGCGAGAGGAGCTTCGGGTTCATGGGAGAGAGAAGAC
>DASYIS010000197.1:0-4488 GCA_035997375.1 Chthoniobacteraceae bacterium | reverse complement strand
CTACTGCGCGACGAAGGTGCCGTCGGGGAGGGTGCGGGCCTGGCCGAGGGAGGCGAGGGTTTCGAGGAGGTCTTCGACGCGGTCGGCGCGGGCGCCTTTGAAGGCGGAGGCGATGGTGGCGGGAGTGGCGGCGGTGCCGAGGGCGGCGAGTTGAGCGCGGACGGCCTGGGCTTGCTCGGCGAGGGCTTTGGGCCAGGGGCGTTTGCCGGTGGCGGGGAGGGCGGCGGCGGGCGCGGTGTCGTCGGGGCCGGTGTCGAGGCCGGTCTGGGTGGCGGTGCCGGCGGCGTTTTGGAAGTCGGGGCGCAGCCAGCGGATCTGGCCGCGCCGCTCTTCGGCGGCGCGCTCGGCGTTGAGGGCGACGAGGCGGGTGAGCAATTCTTCGTCGCTCAGGTTCGCCGGCCAGCCGTAAGCCTCGGCCACGGCGGTATCGAGATCATCGTGAATCTGGCGCAGGACGGAGACGAGGCCTTGCTCGTGGATGATCTGCTCCTTCGCATTGAGCGGCCCGCCGGCCCGGAGCTTTTCGAGGACGTTGTACATGTCCGTCAGCGTCAGCTTCGGGTGGAGCGCCTGCTGGCGTTTGCGGTGCGCGTCAAGGGCCTCGGCGAGTGTGCGGATGCGCGGCTTCTGGGTCTCCGTCACGGCTGGAAACGGGAACGGATCGAAACATCGCGTCTTGTTGTACCGCGGGTCGTTCCCAACTCCTAATCTACCTCCAGCCGCGAGAGACCAGGTTACATGGACTCGACTGGACAGAATCCCGAGGAAGGCTGCGTCGTCGAGTGCGGCAACGACAATCATGTGATCTGGCAGGATCGAGGCTTCGATGAACTGAAAGATGCGGTGCTTGGTAGTTCTGTCGTCGCGATGAAACGAGGCAAGCCCCTCAGCGCTGCGCGAAGAACCGGTCGTTCCCATCCAAAGCGCCACCAGAACTTACGAATCGCCTCTCGGTTATTAACGATCCTCTCCGGCTTCACATGGTCGATGACGTGCTGAAAAGCTGCCGGGTTCGCTGCGAGGGCATCCGCTTCGGTCATGAACGAGAAGTCGATAATGTAGCGCTCGCGGCGAACTCGCTGAATGTCGCTGCCTCCGAGATATGGCTTGATCACGGAAGCGCCGGCAACGCGAAGCTCAGCGGCACGTGCTGGATCGATAATGAAGCCGGCGCCGTGAAGCGCCACACCCATCCCACACATCTTGGCATTTGCGAGCAACGCGTTGGCGCTCGCTACATCGGCCCCTACCCGCAGGTCCGCAGCGAGATGTCCGCGCTGTCCTACGAGGTCCACTTCGGTTTCAAACTCGTTCTCACGTTCATTGGAGACAATCAGCAACAACCCGTCGCCCGCCCCTAACTCTGCTACGGTCATCGAGATTCGCACCGAAGCCCCGAGTGCGGAGTCAACCCAAGGGTGATCAGGAATAGCGAAACGTAAGACGAGTTTGTTTTCGCCAAGGTGCTGTTCCAAAACACGCCGGTTAAATGTCTGCCGCAGGCTATTTGTAGCGATTAGCCCAAAGCGCCTTGCGCCTCCCTCCCTGACGATCTTCGCCGCCTGGTTCCACCAGAACATGACGAAGTCCGCTGACTCCTCCACGTCGGGGTGCGCTGCGCGTACAGCTTCAGAGTAGTCGTGTCCCAGAGCGTCACGCATCCGTTTCGTACCAATGAACGGCGGGTTTCCGATAATGAACTCCGCCTTGGGCCACTCGGCTTTATGGGGGTTCAAGTATCGCATCACGGGAACGCGCGCGTCTTCGTTCGGCACTTCCTCCCAAGTCACCGGGTGCACCTTGGTCGTCCGGCCATCCCATCGCGTCACCGGCTGGCCGGCGTCATCCAGCACCGGCTCGGTTGCATCCCAAGCCAGCACCGCATCGCGGCACTCGATGTTATTAAACGCGGTGATGATCGGCTCGGGCGGGAGGACTTTGCCGCGAGTGCGAAAGTGCCACTGAAGATGGCCGATCCAGAGGACGAGCTCGGCGATGGCGGCGGCGCGCGGGTTGACCTCGATGCCGAGGAGCTGGCGCGGGAGGACGGCGAAGCTCTCCATCTCCAGCACGGCCTGGTCGTGGCCGAGCTTTTCTAGATCGGCGAGGACTTCGCCTTCGAGCCGCTTCAGGTGCTCCAGGGTGACATAGAGGAAATTGCCGGAGCCGCAGGCGGGGTCGAGGACGCGGACTTCGCAGAGCCGGCGGTGGTAGCGCTGCAGCTCGGCGATGGCGTCGGCGCGCCTCCCCTCGCGGTCGAGGGTGATGGCGGCGGCGCGGGCGGCATCCCACTCGGCGCGGAGGGGCTCGACGACGGTGGGGATGACGAGGCGCTCGACGTAGGCGCGCGGGGTGTAGTGGGCGCCGAGCTTGTGGCGCTCCACGGGATCGAGCGCACGCTCCAGCAGGGTGCCGAAGATGGCGGGCTCGACGTCGCGCCAGTCCTGGGCGGCGGCTTCGATGAGGAGCTCGAGCTGGTCGGCGTCGAGCGGGAGGGCGTGGGCCTCGGCGAAGAGGTTGCCGTTGAACCGCCGCACGTGGACATCGAGCGCATTGGAGAAACCGCCGGTATTCATCCGCTCCCACAGCTCCTCGACCTTGGGGACGAAGGTCTCCAGCCGGGCGCGGCGGCTGCGGAGGAGCTCGAGGAAGCTGTCCTTGGGGAGGAGCCCGACATCCTCGGCGAACATGGTGAAGAGGGCGCGCATGAGGAAGGCGGCGACGGCTTCCGGGCGATGGCCGGCGCGCTCCAGCAACTGGGCGAGGCTGCCGAGCTTCTCGGCGATCTCGCGGGTGACGCGGGCGGAGCGGCGGGAGGGATCGAGCGCGAGCGGATCGGTCCAGATGAGCTCGAGGGTTTCGCGGACGACGGGCTTCGCGAGGTCGGCGAGGAGGATGCGGTGGGCGGTCGGGTGCGGGAAGTGGACGTAGGCGCCGCCGGTGCGGGTGAATTCCGAGTAGAGCTCGATGGAGTGGCCGACATCGACGATGAGGAGGAAGGGCGGCCGGCCTTCGCTCGCCGGGAGGGCGCGGGCGTACTGCTGGGCCTGGCCGTGGGCCTTGAGCATGGCGTCATCCCACGCGGCGGTGCCGCGGATGGCGGTCCCTTTCTTGGCGCTCTTCGCCGAGGCCTGGGTGACGGCGGCGAGCGCGGCGGTTTTCTCCTTCTTCTCGACGCCCTGCTTGGCCTCGAGGATGAAGCAGCCGCGCTTGTAGAGATCGATGCGGCCGGTGCTGGTGGTGCCGTCCTGGTGATGAAAGGTGACGCTGCGCTCGAAGACGTAGGCGTTGTCGGCATCGTCGGCGTGCGTTGGATCGGGCTGCGGGACGCCGAGGAGCGTGCAGAGCTCGGTGAGGAAGAGGGCGTAGTTGGCGCGCTCGGCGGCTCCGGAATTCTGCCAGCGGGCGATGAAGTCTTGGATGGGGTCGTCCACGGGAGAGGGGGCACCGTAGCACAGCGGAAGCGCGCGGCGTCAGCTACAATGTCGACATGGCGGGGGATCGCCGGCTGGGAGCCCACGGGGTCGGGCGCGCACACGGGGTCAGCGCCTCGCCTCAGCTCCCGAATTTCGCGCGGATGCGCACGGTTTCGCCTTCGATCGAGACCGCGACGTCGCGGAGGCGGATTTCGCCGAGGGTGAGCGCGCCGAGGGAGATCGGCTTGGCTTCGAGCTTGTCGAATTGCGGCTGGAGGAAGCCGCGGGCGAGAGTGGCCGCCATGCCGCCGCCGGTGAGGCGAAGATTCGAGATGCGGAGCTGCAAGGTGTCGTCGAGATCGAGGTCGCCGCTGACCGTGAGGTGCGCCTTCATGATCATGATCTTGGCGGTGACGTCGCCCTGAAAGCTGAGGGAGCGCGGGCCGCGCTGGGTGAAGGCGAGATGCGTCTCCTTCACGTCGAGGCCGTGCTTTTTGGCCTGCGCGGCGACGAGGGTGTGCGCGAGTTTTTCGAGCTCGCCGTTTTCCGCCGAGAGCTCCACGCTGCCGTCGGCGGCTTTTTGCAAGACGAGCGCATGGTGGTCGCCGCTCAGGCTCGTCATCTGGAGCATGGCGGAGAGGGCGCTGATTTCGACGGAGAGCGGCAGGCCGTGGAGGATGAGCGGGCGGGCTTCGAGGAGCAGCCGCTCGACATAGAGCGTCCCTTCGGCGGGGCCTTCGGTGCGCGGGAATTCGTCGAGCTTTTCCGGCGCGGCGCCGCTGAGGTCGAGCTTCAGGTCGGCGACGGTCGGCCAGGCGGGGGCGCTGACGGAGACCGCGCGCGGCACGAGGTCGAGGGCGCGCCAGCCGGCGTCGATCTGGTCGCGGAGAAGGTCCGGCGCGGCGGGCAGGGTGGAGCCCTGGATGGGGATGATCATGGGGGCGAGGTTCCGGGGGGAGGGGGGCGGCGTCAAGGGGGGAAGGTGACAAGGTGACAAGTCAGCTTATCGAGTCCATCCCGTCCATGAAGTCCAGTCAGTCCATGCAAGCCATGGACCAGATGGACCAAATGG
>DASYIS010000196.1:0-3243 GCA_035997375.1 Chthoniobacteraceae bacterium | reverse complement strand
CGCAGTGAGCGTCTACGTTTCTTTAGGGTCCGCATCAAAAGGATTGAAAACCTTGACGCCAGTTCCGCGAAAATCTGCGACGTTTCTCGTAGCTACGGTGTACCCGTATCGGTGTGCGGTCGCGGCGATCTGTCCGTCGACCGCGGGAATGCCGATGCCTGCGGTCTCCCATCTTGCCTTCAATTGCCCCCACACGTGCGCGGTACTCGCATTGACGGCAAGAAGCCGTCCTCCCAAGTCATCGCAGAACTCTGCCAGCCAGATACGCAACTCGGTCTGCTTCTTTCCCGGTGGCAGCCGCTCGATGCCGCGACGAAGTTCTCCAATCGTGAGCGCGCTGACGTAAATCCTCGACCGATGGGTTTCGAACCAAGCGACGACCGTTTCCGCGCGCCGCGGCTTTACCAACTCGCTGACAACATTCGTGTCGGCGACGTAGTTCACAGCTCGAGGGGTGGAGAATCGTCCTTCTCGCGCTCCGGAACTTCAAACGGGTAGGGGCACGCCAGCAACGTGTCCACCCAATCGCGTCCCGACTCGGGGGCGACACGTCTCAGGATGATCTCGTCCTCGTCAACGATGATGTTGAGATCGTCGCCAGGCTGCAGATTCAACTGGTCGCGCACCGACTGCGGAAGGACGATGTTACCATCGGAAGAAAGTGCCGCTGTCATTTGCTCAACTGTAGCTCCTTGTCGCAGTCACGACAAGCACGTCAACTCGCTGATTGCCAGTCGATCGCATCCTGCTATTAACCTGCGGACCAGCCCCGCATGCTCGAAGAACCCCAAATCCTCCAAACCCCCGCCCGGCTCACGGCGTTTATTCCCGTTGTGGTCCCGCGCGAGCGGATTCGGGAGGTGATGGCGCCGGGGCGCGAGGAGCTGCAGGCGACCGTGGCGGCGCAGGGGATCGCGATCACGGGGCCGTGGTTCACGCATCACGTGCGGCTGGACCCGGCGGTGTTTGATTTCGAGATCTCCGTGCCGGTCGCGTCGCCGGTCACCGCGAGCGGGCGGGTGCAGCCGGGCGAATGGCCGGCGATGACGGTGGCGCGGACGATTCTTCATGGCGGTTACGAGCAACTCGGCGCGGCGTGGGAGGAATTTGACGATCGCGTGACGGCGCTCGGGCATGTGCTCCATCCGGAATTGCGCGAGACTTACCTCGTGGGGCCTTCGGACAATCCAGACCCGGCGTCGTGGCAGACAGAGCTCGTCCGGCAGGTCGTTCGCTAGCGGCAGCGTGCGCCTTGATGAAAACGGTGCTCGAGGTCATTCAGGCGACGACGGCTTGGTTCGAAAAGCACGGGGTGGAGAGTCCGCGGCTGAACATCGAGCATCTGCTCGCGCACCTGCTCGGGATGAAGCGGATGGAACTCTACCTGCAATTCGACCGGACGCTCACGCCGGCGGAGCTGGAGCCGCTGCGCGAGCTCGTGCGGCGGCGGAGCGCGGGCGAGCCGCTGCAGCATTTGCTCGGCACGGTGGAATTTCTGGGACGCACCTTTCTCTCCGACAAGCGCGCGCTCGTCCCACGCCCGGAGACCGAGCAGCTCTGCGAGAAGCTCGTCTCGTGGGCGGGGAAAGCGAAGTTCACGGGCCGGCTGCTCGACGTCGGGACAGGGAGCGGCGTCATTGCCCTGTCGCTCGCCGGCGCCTGGCCGGAAGCGAATGCCGAGGCGGTGGACGCTTCGCCGCCGGCGCTGGAGTTGGCGGCCGAAAACGCGCGGCGCCTCGGCTTCGCCGAGCGGGTGCGACTTTACCAGAGCGATCTGCTCCAGGCGACGGAGGGTGAGTATCAGCTGATCGTGGCGAACCTGCCGTACATCGCCACGACGGAGCTGGCGGAGCTTTCGCGCGAAGTGCTGGCCGACCCCGCGAGCGCGCTCGCCGGCGGGCCGCTCGGGACGGAGCTCATCTTCCGGCTCATCGACGAAGCGCGCGGCTCGCTCCGCGGGCTGCTCGCGCTGGAGATCGGCTGCGACCAGTCCGCGGCGATTTGCGCCGAGCTCGCGCGGCAGAATTATCACGACATCCGCGCGGAGGCGGATTATGGAGGGCGCGACCGATTCGTCTTCGCAACTTATGGATAAAATTCTCGTACATGGCGGCCACAAGCTCTCCGGCTCCGTCAAGATCAGCGGCTCCAAGAACTCCGCGCTGCCGATCCTCGCCGCGACGCTGCTGACCAAGGAGCAATGCGTCATCCACCATGTGCCGGATCTCAGCGACATCCACTTCATGCTGCAGATCCTCGCCTCGCTCGGCGCGGAGGTGGAGCGCGCGAGCGGCACGGTCACGATCAAGGCCGAGAAGATCAAGACCGAGGCGCCCTACGAGATCGTGCGGAAAATGCGCGCTTCCGTTTGCGTGCTCGGGCCGCTGCTCGGGCGGGAAAAGGAGGCGACCGTCTCCCTGCCCGGCGGCTGCGTCATCGGCGACCGGCCGATCGATTTGCACCTGAAGGGCTTCGAGGCGCTCGGCGCGACCCATCGCATCGATGCCGGCAACGTGAAGGTCTTCGCGAGCAAGCTCACCGGCGCGACGATGAACCTCCGCGGCAAGCTCGGGCCGACGGTGCTGGGGACGGACAACATCATGATGGCGGCGGCGCTGGCCGAAGGGACGACCGTCATCGAGAGCGCGGCGGCGGAACCGGAGGTCGTCGACCTCGCGAATTTCCTCAACAAGATGGGTGCGAAGATCGAGGGCGCCGGCACGCGGCGGATCATCATCGAAGGCGTGCCGGAGCTGCACGGCGCCGAGCATGAGGTCATTCCGGACCGCATCGAGGCGGGGACGTTTCTCGTCGCGGGCGCCATCGCCGGCTCGGAGATCGTGCTCAAGCGCGTGAATCCCGAGCATCTCACCTGCGTGCTGGAGAAGCTCATCGAGGCCGGCTACGGCGTGACCTCAGACAAGCACACGATCACCCTGCGCGGCAACGGCGCGCCGAAATCGCTCCAGCTCACGACCGAGCCGTACCCCGGATTTCCGACCGACATGCAGGCGCAGTTCTGCGCGATGCTCAGCCGGACCGAGGGGCTGAGCGCGATCACTGAGACGATCTTCCCGCAGCGTTTCATGCACGTCTCGGAGCTGAAGCGCATGGGGGCCGAGATCGAGCTCGAAGGCGCGACCGCGCTGGTCCGCGGCGTCGCGCGGATGAGCGGCGCGCCGGTCATGGCGAGCGATTTGCGCGCCTCCGCCGCGCTGGTCCTTGCGGGCTTGCAAGCCGAGG
>DASYIS010000195.1:0-25957 GCA_035997375.1 Chthoniobacteraceae bacterium | reverse complement strand
CAAGGCGCGGTCTGGAATTTCCTTACCAACTCGGCAACCCCTTTGCCGCGCGTCGCTTTTCCGAATGCGCAGGCCGTCGACACATGGTATGAGTCTGCAGTCTGTGTGAACGACGTTGGCACCGCCGCCGGGTCGACCGATCAGTGGGTGGCGTCGACCGATCCGGCGATGGAGGCGACCCACTACCTGAGCGGCGCACTGTGGGAGGGCGGCGTCGGGGAGCGCTTGGGCCGCGACGGGGGCAACTACCACGTCGGCAAAAGCTTCTTCTATCCCGCGGCCATCAACAATGGAGGCATTTCTGTCGGTTGGTCGTGTTTGCCGAGTGGTGTGACCGGCATCGGCATCATTGAACCCGGCTCAAGGTTCAAGCGGTTCAAAGCCGATGGTGGTTGGGTTACTCCAACGGGCTTCCCTTGAATGTCAAGCTTGGCTTCCACTCGCCGGGCCAGATATTTCAGAATACTGGCAATCGGAAATTACCTATTTTAGGACGACCTGGGGTCCTGCTTATCGATCGAAACTTGACACGAAGACTCAGGCACTTGCCTTGTTTCCAGAAAAACGTTTGGTGCTTCGATCTGCCATAGCATTAGGCCACATGAATCAGGTCGGGAAGACCTTGGACTGGAGCGGCTTCCCTCAAGGAACTTACAGCCCGTGCGAGGGACCGCAGGCTGGCGGTGACGAGAGAAGACTCACTATTCAGGGCGTCGTGGTCGATTTCAGAAAGCGAAATAACATGATGTATGCCCTTATAGGTCGCGAGATGGGCATCCCAGGTATTGTCTTGGAGAATGCAGGAGATCCAAAAAAAAATCCGTTCGCTACAGGTAATCCAGATACTCCTGCAACGAGAGAATCCTATCGCGCTGGCTTCGACCTTTCGGACGGAGTCACCCTCCGGGACGTAATGAGAAACCGGGGGCGAGCTATGCAAGAGCCCAATGGCTGGGCTCGACGGGAATGGCCTTCCTGGGAAGTCAGCGCAGACCGACTCCAACGCGTTCAGGCCGCTGCCTTGCAACAACTTATCGACTGAAACTATGAATACTCGGGTCTCGTTTTTCGTTATTCTTCTGTTGGGCATGATTTCCGCACACGCTGGCCCCAGCATCGAAGCCCAACTTGCGGACATGTGGAAACAAAGCAAATATACGGAACTTGGAATATTTCTCGATAGTAAAGCGTCCGTCAATCCTCCCGACGTGGTTGCCTTGTATTGTTCAAAGGTATTTTACCTGTTCATCCATCCAGATAAATCGAGGGCTTTAGCTGCTGCCAGAAAACTGAAAGGAGTAGCGAGCGAAACCGGCGACGTAGGGTTCATCGCATTTGTCGACGGCGAGATCGCAGAAATTCAGTCCATCCCCGACGTGCAATTTACTCAAGGGACCGCCGAAGTTTTGCAGGTGTTTCATACCGAATTCCCCGATCAGTTCCCAAATGTAGAAATTGGGGTGCGGCTGCGGAAATTCAAGAAGCAATAGCACTGAAGGGCGAAGAAAGTGAAGCAGGGAGGGGGTCAGTTCTAGAAGCAGGGAGTGGGTGCGATGGGGTCATGGGTGCGATGGGGGTCAGGCGACATTTCTTGACAGATGGTTTGACATTCAACCTGCGAGCGTCTACGTTTCCTTCAATCCTACGCCCACCTCTGTCATGAAATGTCGCCGGACCCTTATTCCCCCTAAATTCTTCCCGACCAACGCTCACGACGCTCAAATAGGATCGCCATCTCCGAGTGAAATTTCCTTCAAGTTCGACGTGTTTCCGATCCCTCCGACGACCACGCAAAACCGTACAGGGATTCAAATTCATCCCGATGGCTTCAAGGATGGCACGGCCGGGTGCATCGGTATTCAGAGTTACGATAATTGCCGGCAGGTACTTCAAGTGCTTCGCCGCTACCATGGACTCAAAGTAAAAGTGGAGGTTCGATAAATATGCAAACTAGAATACTACTATTGATGAAGCTGGCGGCATCACTTTCGATTCTTCCTGCAAGGCTTTTGGCTGTAGGCTTGAGCCTTCCAGCCGGAAACGCAGGGATAGAAGATGCCATTGGTCGCGGTGTCGCGTCTGAGCCAACGGCAGAAGAACTCGCTGATCCGCCCCTCGGTGAAATAAAGAAACTCTATTTGCGCAATGTAAATCAATCCCGATCCGCGCTGGCGACCGTGCTTGGCTTGGTACCGGCGGGGCCGGAAGGGCAGCAGTCTCCGTTTTTCACGAAGCTTCAGTCGATCAAGATTGGTTTGGATCAGTTGGCTTCCTCATGGCTGGAATCGCAGTTGTTTGGATTGATTCCTACGATGTCCGAGGTCTTTGAAGGCGAATCCGTGAACGCGCCAGGCTTCGTCGGCGACTCGGTCGGATGGCTCCAAAACCTCTCGTCCGCAATGGTGTATACCATTGCCAGGCATGTGACTTCGCAGAACGCCGATGTAACGGCGACGAATTTGGGAAGCTTCGTCAAGTTGTTCTCCTGTAGGCAGGGCTTCATTTCATTAGGTGATTGGGAGGACGAACCAATGCCGATCGGCGCCTCGGGAGTGATGATCTTGGATGCGGCTAGCGTCGTGACGCAGTTGAAGGCGGCGCCGTGGCAACATGCGAAGCAGTTCCTTGGTGGAGCAACTAGCTCCGCCACGTACTTTGCGCGTTACAGTGCCAGTGGCGACGGCTTGGCTGTGTTAAAGAGTCGATATGCGCAAAACCAAGCGACCATTGATGCGAAGTTCGTCGAGTTGAAAAACTGGGTCGCGCAGCAGGAGACGACACCGGGTGCACCGTAGAGAGCAGCGGAATCGGCAAGGGATCGGGGGGGGCGGCAAGGCGGCAAGGGGTCAGTTCTCACCATTGACACTCAGAACGGCGCAGGACAATGTCTTCGCGCCGATCCCCTCAGACTTCGTTGCGCTGGGAGTGTCAAAAGTAAGAACTGACCCCCGCCAGACCCAAAGTGAGAACTGACCCCCGCCAGACCCCCGTTGATAAAGTTAACTTATATGTAGAATCATAATATGAAATCGGCTTACACATTTTCGTTCCTGCTGAGCCTGATCGGAATTTCGGGGCATGCCGATGTAATTAATCCACTCTCGGACTTTAAGGCCAAAATGGACATAGCGGGCTCGGATTTCGTTTACCGATGGGAGGTTGATATTGACGGGGACGGAAAAAAGGAGGTCATGCTGTCTTCGCAATTGGATTATGAGCAAGAGCTGAAAGATGGGCAATTGCCAGGTTGGCTGGTTTACATAGCGAAGTCACATGGATCTGGCTATGTATTTGCGAAGGAACTGGATGAGGGTGGCGTAATTGGCTATGCGATTCCTCAAATTGATCCTGAAATGCTCTACGTGGGGATGATCGAGCAGATTGGCAAGCGCGGCATAGTAACGATGCAGGTGGATCATCCGCGGAAAGCTCCCGAGGTAGCCTATATTTACGCCTACACCATCAATGGCGACCACTTGAAGAAAACCCTTCTGGCCAAATTTGAACCTAAGAAGGGCAACCCCATCTATGACCAATATCTTTCAGAGTCCAAGCGCACGAAAGTGAAATTGCAACAGGTCAAACCATAGGGCCGGCAAGAATGGTAGCAAGGCAAGGTAGCAAGGCAAGGGAGAGTAAAGCAAGGGGTCAGTTCTAGAGCATAGCAAGGGGTCGAGCATAGCAAGGGGTCAGCGAGCAAAGCAAGGGGTCAGTTCTTATTATTGACACTCAGAACGGCGCAGCTCCTTCCTCCTCGGCTCTTCACCGGAGATCCTCGCGAGCAGGCGCCGCTTCTGCCGCGGCGCCCCTTGCGCTGGAACGGCAGCGGTCAGCCTTTCTTCGGCGTCTCGGCGTTCGCCTTCAGCACGTCCTCGGCATGTTTGTCCGTGCTGGTCTTGTCGAGCATGTTCCAGACGACTTTGCCGTCCTTGATCAGGAAGGATTGGCGCTTGGTGACTTTGCCCATGAGCGGCACGCCGAAGGCCTGCGCGACTTTGCCATCGGTGTCGGCGGCGAGCTTGAAGGGGAGCTGGTTCTTGGTCTCGAAGTCTTTCTGCAGTTCTTTGGGATCCTCGGAGACGCCGATGACCTGGATACCCGCTTCCTTCAGTTTCGACCAGTTGTCACGGAGGCCGCACGCCTGCTTGGTGCAGCCGCCGGTGTTCGCCTTCGGGTAGAAGTAGACGAGCGTGGTGCCCTTCTTGTAGTACTCCGCGAAGTCGATGGTTTTGCCGTCCTGATCGATGGCGGTGATCTTGGGGGCCGCGGCGCCGACGGCGAGCGGTTCCTTGGCTTCCTCGGCGGCGGTGACGAGCACGGAAGTGGCGAGGAGGGTGACGACGGCGGTGAGAGTTTGGAGGAGACGCATATTGGTGGAGAGACGACCTGCTTAGGCGAAAATCCTTGGCGTGTAAATGGCGGGCGTGGGGGTGCACTTGCTCCTGCTCCTGCTCCTGCTCCTGCTCCTGCTCGCACTCGTGCTCCGAGGAGGAGGTTTTGGGATTATGATTAAGAGCAAGAGTAAGAGTAAGACACCGACCGCGAGCGGCGAGCCTCGCCAATCAGGAGATTGGCGTTCCCAGGGCTGTAACATCGCCGCGGAAACCCTTATGAATGGCGCAACCGCTCTCCCCAATTGCTCCACTCGACTCCGCCCCACCATTCCCCGCTGTTCGCGACGACCCGCTGGACGGTGGTGATGACGGCGCGTGAGGATGGCGGCACGGCTTCCTCGGCGGCGCTGGAGACGCTGTGTGGCGCGTATTGGTATCCGCTCTACGCCTTTGTGCGGCGGCTGGGCCACGGGCCGCACGATGCGCAGGACCTCACGCAGGAGTTTTTCGCGCGGTTGCTGGCGAAGGAATGGCTCGGCGGGGTGGTGCGCGAACGGGGGCGCTTTCGCACTTTCCTGATCACGGCGCTGCGTCGGTTCCTGGCCAATGAATGGGACCGCGCCCGCGCGGAGAAACGCGGCGGCGGGTGCGCGGTGCTTTCGCTCGATGCCGAGACCGCGGAGGCGCGCTACGCGACGGAGCCGGCGCTCGCCGCGCCGGCGGATCGAATCTACGAGCGGCGCTGGGCGCTCACGCTGCTCGACCAGGCGATGAGCCGCTTGCGCGAAGAGTACGGGCGCCACGGGCAGGAGCGCGCCTTCGCGCAGCTCAAGGAATACCTCACGGCGGAGCGCAATTCGATCCCCTACGCGGAAGTGGCGGAGGCGCTGGGGAAGAGCAGCGGCGCGGCGCGCGTGGCGGTGCATCGGCTGCGCAAACGCTTCCGCGAGGTGTTCCGCGAAGCGATCGCCGACACGGTGGCGCAGGCGTCGGAAGTCGACGAGGAAGTGCGCTACATCATCGGCGTGCTGGGGGCGGTGTAACAACGCGCGCGGTATTCTTAATAGACCGGTGATGAACACTCCTGCTCCCACGCCGCTCTGCCCGAAATGCGGCGCCCCGCTTCCCGCCGACGCGCCGGAAGGCCTTTGTCCGCGGTGCCTCGCCTCGGCCAGCCTGCTCGGCGAGACCGTTCTCCCTGGCGAGGAAGCAGCGCCGCGCGCGTACGTCTCCATCGAGGAAATCGCGCCGCATTTTCCCCAACTGGAGATCCTGGAATGCCTCGGCCGCGGCGGGATGGGGATCGTGTACAAGGCGCGGCAGAAAACGCTGAACCGTTTCGTCGCGCTGAAGCTGCTCGCGCCGGAGCGGACGCACGATGCGGCCTTCGCGGAGCGCTTCGCGCGGGAGGCCCAGGCGCTCGCGGCGCTGAGTCATCCGGGGATCGTGACGATCTACGATTTCGGTGAGGCGGGGCGCTTCTTTTACCTGCTGATGGAGTACGTCGACGGGGTGAACCTGCGCCAGGCGATGAAGGCCGGCCGCTTCACGCCGGAGGAGGCGCTCGCCATCGTGCCGCCGGTGTGCGAAGCGCTGCAATACGCGCACGAGCACGGCATCGTGCATCGCGACATCAAGCCCGAGAACCTGCTGCTCGACAAGGAGGGCCGGGTGAAAATCGCGGACTTCGGCATCGCGAAAATGCTGAACGCGGACGGCTCCGACGTGGGCGTGGCGGAGACGCAGCCGGCCGGCACGCCGCAGTACATGGCGCCGGAGCAGAAGGGGCACCGGCGCACCGACCATCGCGCGGACATCTACTCGCTCGGCGTGGTGCTGTACGAGCTGCTCACGGGCGAACTGCCGGCGGACAAATTGCAGCCGCCCTCGCGCAAGGTGCAGATCGACGTGCGGCTCGACGGGATCGTCCTGCGCGCACTGGAGCAGACGCCCGAGCTGCGCTACCAGACGGCGGGGGAATTTCGCACGCAGGTGGAGACGGTGGCGGGCACGCCGGAGCCGATCCCGCCGGCGCGCGCGGAGACCGCCGCCGGCTCGCGCTTCTCCCGCCTGGCCGTGGTGGGCGCCTGCTGGGCGCCGCTGTTCTTCATCTTCGTTCTCTTGTACTTCACGTCCTACCAAGGGCCGCCGGGGCTGCACCACTATGGGCCCACGGCCACGCAGATCTTCCTCCGGCTGACGGTGCTGCCGCTCGGGCTGCTGGCGCCCTTCGGCACCACGATCCTGGGGTGGATGGCCGTCGCGCAGATCCGCCGCTCCGGGGGAAAGCTCTACGGACTCGGTCTCGGTGTGTTCGACGGGTTGCTGTTCCCGCTGCTCGTGCTCGATGCCGTCATCGGTTGGTTTTGGGTCATCGTCATCAAGCTGATGCTGAGTGGTTCCGCCATGGATACCGGCCGCTATCTCCAGAGCTGGAATCCTGACATCGTGGCGCACCTCATCCGCGAATGGGCCACGGTCGTGACCGTGGTCACGGCGCTGATCGTGGACTTTCTCATCATCCGCAGTGTCTGGCGACGGGTCCAGAGTTTGGCCAGGGTGCGGTCCGCAGCCCCGGCGGCCGACGGCATCCGAAGCTTCAGCGGCGTGCTGGGAGTGGCTTGCGTCGCGGCGAGCGGCGTCCTCGCCTGGGTATGGAGCGATCTGCCGCCGCCGTCCCCGATACCGCTCCGTCTCAGCCTGGCAGCCGCGATCCTCGGCCTGCTGCTGGCGCTCCCAGCGCGGAAAAACTGGCTCGGCAAATCGGTGCTGGCGACCGCCGCCGCCATCGTCTTCTGGCTGGGCATTTGTTGCTTTGTCACCGACGCCCGCAAGTCTTCCAGTCCGCGAGTCGCGATGCCGGAGAGCCTTTCTTCCCGCCTCGAGGTGGTCCGCGTTGGCCCGCCTTTCGTCGGGGATCTGGATGAGGGGACCGTCGAGCTCATCGCCCTCGCGCCGCATCCCTCGCAAGGCGCGGCCGCCTGGCGCGCCGACGGCTCGCCGGCCACGGAGCCTTTCCCGAGTGACGGCGGCAGCTCTTCCGCCGCCGGCAAGGTGATGCGCGAGTTCGCCCTCCGCATCCGCAGCAAGACGGTCCCCTCCGCGCCCCGGTTGAACTTCGACCCCGCCGCCGGCTTCATCGCGATGGGGAGCTCCACCAACGTCGAAAACGCCGACGGGACTTCGTTCCTGCATGTCCAGGCCATCGCCTGCCCGCCCGGCTCGAAGGAGGTGAGCTTCACCGTCGCCGTCGCCGAGGGGCCGTGGCAGACCGTCTTTGTCCTGCGCAAGCCCACGCGCGAATCCGCCATGGCGGGCGAGGAGTCATCCGATGCGGAAGGCATGTGGGAGGCGCATCTCGAATTCGTGGAAACCAAGGGTGGGGAAGTGGCGCTGGCGTTTCATTACTCGAGCAAGCCCCTCTACGAAACGCGGATGGCCGTGATCAAAAACGACGGGACCGTTTCCGCGCTCTCCGGCAATGGGACGCAGGGCGCCGGCGGCATGCTCCATGGCGTGGCCTCGCGGTCGGCCACGGAGTACGCGGACATCAGGGAGTTTCACCTCCAGAAGCGACCCTGCCAATACGTCGGCTTTCGCCATGTGTCCCTGGAGCTTGGATATCCGACGACGGTGGAAGTCGCGAGCGAGGCGCGGCGCCCTCACACCCCCGCGCCGGCGGTCCAGTCGGCCAAGGATCGTCAACGATACGAACTCGAAGGACGGCTGCGGGATGCCCTCGTCGCATACTTGGGGCGCAAGAACACGAAGGAGCAACCGGGAGAGGAGATCAAATACCGCGGAATGAGCGTGGACCTTGCGCCCGACCGGCTGACCGCCGAGATCGTCATCGACCAGCCGAGTCCGCAGTCGAGCGCACCGCACCGAGTGGAATGGAGCCGGGTCCGCCAGGCCAGGCTGATCGCCAGCCAGGATACGCCGGGCGAGTGGACGATCACCGGGAAAAGCGCGGAGCTCGGGCTGCTGCAATTCAAAGTGCGGACCCCGGAGGATGCGCCGCCGGCTCCTGCCGCGCCACCGGCGGGCCGCAAATTCGGCCCGACGATCGAACGGGAGCTCACCGCGCCGGCGCATGAACGAAAGGCGCTTGCCGAGTTCATTCTCCCGAAAGCGCGGGCGGAAGCGGATTTCGAGGAAAAGCGCTTTCGCAGCGGGCTGACCACACCGGAGGTGATGCAAGCGTTGCGCGATCGCGTCAAGATTCTGGAGGCCGATTTGACGGGCGATCCGGTGAAAGGCGTGGAGGCGGAGTTGGAGGCCGCTCGTCAGCAGGTGCTGCTCGCGACGAAGAAGTTCGAGAGCGGCCTGATCAATGGGCCGGACCTGGAGCAGTTGAAGGGCGTCGAGGCGGCGGCGGCCGGCCGGCTGCGCGCGGTGAAGGCGAACCCGGCGGAGCGCTGCGGCATCAATTTCGAAACCGGCGAACTGGTGGCGCTGCCGGCTGGTTTCGTCCTGAAAACCGGCGACGACTCGCCGGAACAACTGGCTGCGCTGGAGTGGCTGCTCAGCCATCAGGTCGACGCCGTGGTTTCATTCTCCCGCGATGGTTCGCTGGAAAGAGGCGGCCTGCTCGGGGCCAAGGTGCTCGTCATCGCCGCCGCCGACGAGGACTGGGCGAGCATGGATGAACCGGCACTCGATCTGCGCATAAAGGAGCGCCTTTCGCAGTGGGGCATGATTCCCCGCGTCGCCGAGCTAATGACGAGCGGCCGCCTTCCCGCGACCTTCCTCTTTCACACGCACGCCGGTGGCATGGGCGTCCTGCAGATCACCGGCTTCAGCACTTTGGCGCATCGGATCGCATTCCGATACCGCATGATCGCGGCGCCGCCGCACCCTCCGGAGGGCGCCGCTTCGGCGCCCGCGGTGGAGGAAAAGAAGAGCGTGCCTGCCGCGCCGCTGCCGCCGCCGAAGATCACTCTGCTGGACATTGAGCGGCACACGCGAGGCGCGATCGAGGCCTGGGATGCCGAGGGCAAGGCGTTGCCGAACAAGATCCGCTGGATCGTGCAGCCGGATGTTTCCCTGCCCGACGAGGGCGAAACGCGCGAAGATCGCATCCATTACTGCGTCTCGCTGCTCGTCGAGAATGAGCCCCCTTACGAGATCCGGCACGGCAGTTGGAGCGCCAGCTTCGGGGACGGAGTGGCCGCCGCCCGGCTGGCGAACATCAATACGCCGGATGGTCCGACCGGCATCCCGTATCGCATTTCGGCCGAGATTCCGCCGGACCGCAAGCGGATCGGCATCCGCTTCGGCATCCCGATCAAGGACTGGGCGCCGGTGCTCGTGCTGCAAGGCCCGGCCTGGAAAGGCGGGGTCATGGGCGCACCCTTCGACCGCCAGGAGACCCCGGCCGACCTGGGCGCGCGCGTCTCTCTCGTCCAGGGCTCGTTCCCGCAGGATGAGCGCTTCGGCCCACCCGCGGGCGTGCCGATGACGAGGCTAAAGCTGAAGCTGCCCGTCGGCGTTCATTACGACTGGGATTGGCACGTCGCCCTCTTCGACGCCGCCGGCAAGGAGTATGAGCCGGACAATGGCGGTGGTTTCCGCATCGGCTACACCGAGTTCCCCCTCGACGAGTACGACCCCAATATGCTGACCGCCGACTATAACCTGCCCGAGAAGGCCAGCATCGTGAAAATCGTCGTCAACGCCCGCTCCAAGGAGCGCGACTATTATTGGGCGGAATTCAAGGATCTGCCGCTGGCGGGCGCGCAGCCGGAAAGCAAGAGCGAGCCGAAATGAGACGAGTAGTGGGCGGTAACCGGGCGCTCACTTCGGCAAGCCCGGCAGCCAGTCGACGACGCGCTGGATTTCCGCATCCCAGACGGCCCACTCGTGCGCGCCGGGCGGCTCGCTGTAGGCGTGCTTCCACTTGAGCGCGTCGAGATGCTGATGGAAGGCGCGGTTCTCCGGCAGGAGGCCGTCCTGCGCGCCGCACGAGAGATAAAGCGCCGGCACGTTCGAGGCGCGCGAACCTTGGAGCGGCGGCGCGCCGGCGACGCTCCGCGCGAGGGCGAAGAGATCGGCGCCGGTGCCCTCCACTTTGAGCTCCGCGCCGAAGATGCTTTCCATTTCCACGCGGCTCAGGAGCGAGCCCTGGCGGCCGGCTTCGCGACAGCGGCGGGCGAGATCGAGCGCGCCGGAAAGGCCGGCGGCGGCGGCATACCTGTCAGGGTTGGCGAGGGCGAGGCGGAGCGCGCCGTAGCCGCCCATCGAGAGGCCGGCGACGTAGTTGCTCTCGCGCGCGGCGGAGAGTGGGAACCAGCTGCGCATCATGGCGGGCAACTCTTCGTTGAGAAAAGTCCAATGGCGCGCGCCACTCGCCATGTCCTGGTAAAAGCTGCGGCCCGCCGCCGGCATGATGACGGCGAGATTGCGCGCCGCCGCGTAGCGCTCGATCGACGTGCGGCGCATCCAGATCGTATGATCGTCGGAGAGCCCGTGCAGCAGTGTGAGCACGGGGTAGCCGCCCGCCGGCGCGGTATGGTTGGCGGCGCCGGGGAGACCGATCTGGCGCGCGGTTTTCTGCGGGAGCAGGACGTAGGCGGAGACCGTGAGGCCGAGGATGTCGGAAAAAAAGTGACAGTCGAAGAAGGCCATCGGGGCGGCGTGGTGGCGGTGGGAAGGTGGCGTGGTGGCTCGTTCCTAATCTTACTCGTGCTCTTACTCTTAATCGATTCAGGAAGAAAGCCACGCGCCGCACCCGGGTTCGATTAAGAGTACGAGCACGAGTAAGATTAGGAGTACTCCGGCTCGGACTACTGAACCCGCTTCCGATAACCAAACAGCAAATGTTTTTTGATCGTCGCCGCGACCTCCGACGGCACGGTAGTCTCCCACGTCTCGTCGTGCGCGGCGATCCGTTTGAGAATGTCGCGGGAGAAAATGGAGAGGTACTCGGATTTGAAGTTATCCAGATTCACAAACGACCCGCGTTGGTTGAGATAGGCGTAGAGCGGCTTGAGCTCGGGCGTGGTTTCCAGGTCGTCCACCGTCTGGAGTTTATCGGTCTCATGCGCGCGCAGCGGGTAGACGTAGAGCTTGAGGTCGTTCTTAAACAGGCGGCCGAACGATTCCAGAATGCCGCCTGGAAGCTGCGTGTAATACTTCTCGTTGAAGAGCTCCGAGAGGCTCGGCACGCCCATCACGATGCCGATGCGCTCGCTCGTGTGGCGCGCGAGGTACGCGGCGAGGCGGTAATATTCGAAGTAATCCGAGACGAGCACGGTCATGCCGCAGGCGGCGAGGACATCGGCGCGGGCGAGGAAATCGCGGCGGTCCATCTGGCCGCCGGCGCTCGTGGAGAGCAGATTGCGCATGGTGATTTCCATGATCTGCATGATCGGCTTGCCGGCGATCGCGGGCTCGGCGGTGAACTTCTCCATCGCGCAGCGGAGCATGTCGAGATTGACGTGCGTGACCGGCCGGAACGAGCCGCGCTCCACGAGGATGGCGCGTTTGTACAGCGCTTCCGACGGCTGCAAGACGGCGTGATTCGCGCCGAACATTGCCGCGCCGCTGAGGCCCAGCTCCACGAGCTTCAGGCTCATGAGGCGGTTGTCGACCATGCGAAACTCGATGCCGGTGAACTCGATCATGTCGATCTCCAGCCGCTGGGTGGTGAGCTTGTGCAGGAGCGACTCGACCAGTTGTTCCGGCTCATGGTTCAGAAAAAAGGCGCCGTAGAGCAGGTTGACGCCGACGATGCCGAGCGCCTCCTGCTGCAGCGCCGCCTCGGAATCGACGAGCCGCACGTGGATGATGATGCGCGACGCCTCGTCGCGCGCGCGGCTCTGGAACTTCACCCCCATCCAGCCATGGCAGTCGTTGTTCCCGCGAAAGGAGCGCGCCGCGACGGTATCGGCGAAGGCGAAGAACGCGGTGGTGTCGCCCCGCGTATCGCCGAGGCGCTCGCAATTGAGCTTGAATTCGAGGTCGAGCATGGCCTCGAGCCGCACGCGCGAGACGTAGCGCTCGGTATGCCCATAGATGGCGTCGCTCACCGCCATGTCGTACGCCGAGATGCTCTTGGCGACCGTGCCGGCCGCGCCGCCGACGCGGAAGAACCAGCGCACGACCTCCTGGCCGGCGCCGATCTCCGCGAAGGTGCCGTAGAAGCGCGGATCGAGGTTGACCTTGAGCGCTTTGTTGTGGGTATCGATCGTCGTTCCTTCCATGAAAATTTAGGATTTAAGAATTAGGATTTAGGATTGCCGTGGATCGACGCGTCGTGACAGGACGGGGGCTCCAGGGTTCTTGGGAAGGAAATTCAAAGCGGCACCTCGTGGTATTCGAGCGCCCACTCGCGCATGAAGCGGACGCGCTCGGGGAGTACCCGGTAGATGATGAGCTCGGGGTTTTCCAGCGAGCCGAGGTAGCGGCGCAGGAGGGGATTGGATTCCCAGATTTCCTCGAGCAACGGCCGGTCGGTCAGGATCTCGGCGCGCCCCGTGATCCGCACCTGGTCGTGTTCCGAATCGAGGTAGCAGAGCTCGACCTTGGGATTGGCGGCGATCTCGTGCGTCTTGCCGTAGCTGCGGAGGTTGGCGACGTAGATGGTGAAGCCGTCGACGCGCACCGGCGAGACGGGCCGGAGCCGCGGCTGGCCGCCGTCGACCGTGGCGAGCATCGGGAACTTCGCGTTCTTGATCACGGCCATCGCGCGGGTGCGGGCCTCTTCCGGGGTCAGCGGTGGAGGCGGCGGAGCGGGCATGGGCGGCACGCTAGCTCAGAAGGCCGGCGAATGGAAAGCGCGGTGTGCGGGGTGCCGCGGAACGGGTTTGGGGCGGGCTCTTAATCGTGCTCGTGCTCGTGCTCGTGCTCAAACCACGGAAGCGATTACGAGCAAGAGCAAGAGCAGGAGCAGGAAGCTCACTCGCGCCGCTTCGCTGGATCACTGCCCCGCCGGGTGCTCCTTGAAAAACTTCACGATCACCTCCGGCGCGCCGGGTGGAACGATGTGCCCGCCCGGATGGACCCACGCGATGAACGGCGTGTGGGTTTTCGAGGGGTAAAGGAGGCACTCTTTCGCCCACGGCTCGCCTTGCGCTTCGCAGCCGTTGAGCTTGCGCACGGCTTCCATGGTCCGCTGCTGCCACTCGAATTTCACCAGCGGATCCTGCTCGCCGGCCATGTGCAGCGCCGGCTTCGGCTTCAGCTTGGGGAGGCTCTGGGCCGCGGTCGCGGCCGAGGGGGCCATGGCGGCGAACAGATCGCCGCGCTCGGCCCAGAGGAGGTAGGTGAAGCCGCCGCCGTTCGAGTGGCCGGTGGAGTAGAGGCGCGCGGCATCGACCTTCTCCTCCTGCTTCAGGCGCGCGAGGACGGCATCGAAGAAATGCAGATCGCGGTCGCCCTCGGCGCCGGCGGCATGTTGCCAGCCTGGCTTTTTGCCTTCGGGGTCGGTCAGGCGTCCAGGCGTGTTGAGCCCCTGCATATACACTGAGATCGCCTCCGGCCAAGCGCGGTGCATTGGAAATTGGCGGGCCGCCGAGAGCGCCGTGCCGCCGTGCCCGTGAAAGACGAAGACCACCGGCGCCGGCGCCGTTTTGGCATTCGGCGGGGCGTAGACGAACGCCTCCCGTTGGGCGCCATCGACCGTGAGTTCCCAATGCACGAAGCCGGCCGGGAGAGCGGGCGCTTCCGCGCCGCGGACGAGCGAAGTCGCGAGGAAAAGGCTGAAGACGATCGCGGAGCGGAGGAGGGAAAACTGGGCGCGCATGGGCGATGAATAGCCGGAGGGCACCCATCTTAGAAGGTCGATTTCGCGCGCCCGGCGGACGCCATCCGCGCAAACATAAGATCCGACCTCGTGACGAAACGGAGAGACTGTGTGAAAACGCGCGCCGCAGCAGGTGCAGTTGGCCTCGGGTAGGGTGGGCGTCCCGCCCGCCCCGGAGGGCGTCTTCGCCCGACGCGAATAGCAGCCCTGGAGCGCGCCATTCCCTGAGATAATCGAGGCCGGGGCTAAGAGCGCTTCGCAAGCGTTTTCACACAGTCTCGAAGTTTCGTCACGAGGGGTGGAAGAGCACGACTAAGAGAAACTACTCGCCCACGCTCTTCCGCGCTTTCTTCGTCTCCCCCCGCCGGCGCTTGTTCTCCAGCATCCGCTTCTTCACGCCGTACGGGCGCGGCGCGTTGCGGCGGCGCTCCTTCTCGCGCGCGGAGCGCAACGCAACGCGCTCCTCGCGGCGTGCCGTTTCGATTGCATCGAGCAGCCGCGTCCAGGCGAGCTGGCGGTTCATCGATTGCGAACGTGAATCCTGCACGGTCACCGCGGTGCCGGTCGGCAGATGCTTGAGTGTCACCGAGGTCGAGACCTTGTTGACGTGCTGGCCACCTGGCCCGGAGGAGCGGGCGAACTTTTCCTCGAAATCCTCCACGGCGAGACGCATCCGCGAGAGCCGCGCCGCGCGCGCGGTCTGGAAGTCGAGGGCGGTTTTCACGGGAGGAGAAGGAAGGCGGAATTCACTGCGTTTGTCGAGCTGGCGCGCGACTCCGCTGTCCCGCGCACCGTCTGAATCTACGAAAACGCCCGCTCCCGGAAATCTTCCTCTTCCTCTATTGATTGGCTCCGCAATCTTTGTCCCATGCCTGCGCGCTGAGAGTCGGACCACGATGGTAGAGCGGTTCGATAGAGGAAGATTAAGAGGAAGAGGAAGAGGAAGATTAAGAGGAAGATTAAGAGGAAGAGGAAGATTAAGAGGAAGAGGAAGAGGAAGAATCCGGCCGTCCTTCCCCCCGATACGCCCGCGCCAGCAGCGTCACGGGATGAACCACCTCCACCGCCATCCCGGCCTCCCGCAGCCCCGCCTCCAGCTGCACGCAGCAGCCGGTGTTGGCGGACGCAACGACCGAGACTCCGGTCTTGCGCAGGTTCGCCAGTTTTCGGTCGAGCAACTTCCGCGACATGTCCGGTTGGGTAATGTTGTAAATACCCGCGCTGCCGCAGCACCACGTCGCTTCCGGCAGTTCCACCAACTTCAGGCCGGGGATCGCCCGCAGGAGCTCGCGCGGCTGGCGCGAAATCTTCTGCCCGTGGCAGAGATGGCAGGCCTCGTGATACGTCACCGTCTGCTCCGCCGCCGCTGCCGGCGGTCGCAGGCCGTGGCCGGCGAGCCACTCATGGACATCCTGCAAACGGGCCGACCAGGCCCGCGCCTTGGCCGCGTACTCCGGGTCGTCCGCGAGCAGGTGATCGTAGTGCTTGAGATGCGAGCCGCAGCCGGCGGCATTCGAGATAATCGCATCGAGCGACTCGAGCGGGCCGGCGGTGCGTTCCATCCCGTCGATCTGGCGGCGGGCCATTTCGCGGGCGAGCTCCAGCTCGCCGTTGTGCGCGTGGAGCGATCCGCAGCAGTGCTGCGCGCGGGGCGTGAAAACCTCGCAGCCGTTCGCGACGAGCACCTCCACCGTGTCGCGATTGACGTGCGGATAGACGAGATCCTGCACGCAACCGGTCAGCATCCCGACGCGATAACGCCGCTCCGCCGGCGACTCGACGGGCGCGATGAGCTCATCGGAAAAGTGCGGCTGCACGCGCGGCGTCAGCGGTTCCAGCTCCCGCCACTGTCGCGGCAGCAGCCGCAGCAAACCGAGCCGCCGCACGAGCACCTCCGCGCCCCAAAACTGGTACCAATGGAGGATCCGCCCGATCGCCCGCAGCAACGCAGGGTTCGTAAAAAGCCAACACAACATCAACTCGCGCACCACGTTGCGCTGAGGCGCGGCAAGCACGCCAGCGGTCTCGATGTCGGCGCGCGCCGCCTCGAACATCGGCGCATACTCGACCCCCGCCGGACACGCGGTTTCGCACGCCAGACACCCAAGGCAAAAGTAGAGCTCGTCGCCGAAAGCCTTCGTGACCTCGAGCTTCCCCTCCGCGATGTTGCGCATGAGCGCGATGCGGCCGCGCGGGCTGTTGCGCTCCAGTTTCGTGGAGTCGTAAGTCGGGCAGGTCGGCAGGCACATGCCGCAGTGGATGCATTGTTGCAGGATGGAGAAGTCGAGGTGGCGGAGATTGGCGGCCGGGTTGGGAGGAATGGGAGGTATACTTCCCATCTTTCCCATGCTTCCCATTTCCGGCGTCCCGCGCCCGGTCTCGCGGATGCGCTGGTTGGCCGCACAGTCACCCAGCGCTTGCAGAGGCGTATTCATCAGAGCTCCAGCACTTTGGGGAATTTCGAGAGAACGCGCACGCCATCCTGGGTCACCGCCGCCACGTCTTCCTGCCGCGCGCCGCCGACCCCCGGCCAGTAGATCCCCGGCTCGACGGTCAGCACCTGGCCGACTTGCATCACCGTTTTGCCAAAGCGCGGCTCCTCGTGCAGCTCCAGCCCGAGGCCGTGGCCGGTCCCATGGAAAAAGCCGCGCCAGCGCCCCTCGTGCTGCTCCGTCGGGAAGCCTTGTTCCTTGAAAAACTTCTTCACGCTTTCGTGGATCTTCTTGCCCTCCGCACCGGCTTTCATCGCGCTCAGCACCATCTTTTGGCCGGCACAGACCGTCTCCCAGAGATGCCGCTGCGCGTCGCTCGCCCGGCCGCGGAGGACCGTGCGCGTCATGTCGCCCCAGTAACCGCTGCGCGCCGAGCGCGGGAAAATGTCGAGGATGATCAACTCATTCCCGCGCAACGGACCGCTCCCGCGCTCGTGCGGATCGCACGCCTGTGTCCCGCCGGCGACGATGGTGTTCGCCGGCAGTCCGCCGGCGCGCAGCACCGCACTGTCGATCTCCGCGCGGAGCAGCTCCGAAGTCAGCGGCCGGCCGCTCCAGCGCAGCGCGGCTTTCGGCCCGATCTCCGCCGCGCGCAGCACTTCCGTGGCACGCGCGAGGCCGGCTTCGGAGATCGCCATCGCTTGCCGCAGCAGCTTCAGCTCCGCCTCCGATTTGCGGATGCGATCCTCGTAGAAAAGCCCTTTCGCCGGCACCACGCTCACCCCTTCGCGTGCCAGCGCATGCGCCATGGCCGTGGGAAACGTCCCCGGCACCAGCGCGCGCCGCACCTTGCGCGAGCGCAGAAACCGTCCCGCGAAGATCCCGTACGGCGTCGTCTTGCGCAGCCCGAGACGCTTCAGCTCCTCGGTGATCGAGATTACTTCGTCCACCCGCGCCGCGTCGCGTCCGCGGTCCACCTCGAGATCGGAAAGCGCGATTGTCCTCCGTCCGTCCTGGTCGAGCAAAAGGAAAGCATCCGGCACGAAGAAGCGCGTGGCATAGAGCATGTCGGCATCGCGTTCACTGTCGGCGATGATGAGACGGGGGAGTGCGCGCTTGGGCATGTGCGGTCAGTTCACCATTCGCGGCGGCCACCCGCAAACTCGAATCGCGGGTTGAGAATCTTACGGGCGCGTCGACGATTGCAACCTCGGCAGGCCGGCTGCCATTGCAGTCCACAGCCGGAATGCGGAAGCGCCGGCGCCCTACAGGCCGACTTTTGATTGATTCTTGCTGGACACTGACTGCCTCCGAATTTAAGTGTCCGCCCGGCGGCCGCGACTCTGCAGGAACCGAGCGGGGTTTGCTGTATCACTTACGAGACATCCTTTCTCAACCCAATGCCCGAGCAGATCCAGGCTACGCTCACCGACCTTCGATTCCTCTACGACTCGATCGCAACACCCGTTGTGCGCACCGTCGTCTTTGGTGAGTTCAACCATGGGAAGTCCACGCTGATCAACGCCCTGCTGGGGCGGGAGCTTCTCGTCGCGGACTTGATCCCAACGACGGGACACATCACAGAAGTCGTGTATGCTCCGGAGGAGCAGCTGGCGCTCCGCAACCGCGATGGATCGACGCGCAAAGTGCCGCTGTCGCGTCTGGCGGAACTCAGCGTATTGGATGAGGAAGGCCGGGTGCGGGAGGACATTGAAGTGCTGACCGTCGGCACCCCGAGCGAGTTGCTCCGCGACGGCTTAGTGTTGACCGACACGCCCGGCACCAACGAAGACGCCCGGCAGACGCACCGCGCACTGAAGGCGCTGCAGACGGCCGATTTGGTCATTTGGGTGCTGAACGCGGACCATTGCCTGTCGAGCGGGGACCGCGCGCTCGCGGGAAACTGGTTTGAGCAATGCCGTGACGTGCCGCTGGTACCGGTGATGAACTTCATGAACAAAGTGCCGAGCCTGCGGGACAAGGAAAAAGTGCGCCAGCGGGCGGAACTCACGCTGAGCCGCCAATTCCGGGCTCACCTGGCCCTGACGCGGGAATTCGTTCCGGAGGGGCGTGCTTTTTTTGAAGTGAATGCGGACCAGGCGCTCCGCGGCGCCCTTTCGGGCCCGCCGTCAACGGAGAGCGGTTTCGTGAAATTGCAAGCGCTTCTGCGGCAGTTTGCCAGACGTGAAAAACCGAGCCTGCCCAGCCGGCGCGCGGCCCGCCTGCGCGTGGCCGTGGAGAAACAGCGTGAGGAGAACCGGCTACGTCTTGAGGCCTGCCGGGAAGCGGGGGCCAAAGCGAAGAAAGCCCGGCAGGCGAAGGTCCGCGAAGCGGAGCGGGAGGAGCAGCGTTTGGGCGAATCCGCGCTGCACAAGCTGGCTGCGGTGGAAAGCGCCGCCCGGGAGGCGTTTTCCGAACGGGAGGAATCGCTCGTGAGGTGGCTGCGAGGTGAATCGGTATCCAGTTTGCGAGAGAAGACGGGGCGCTGGTTCCGGGAGCATTTCTCGACCGCGGTGAACACCGTGGGCGCCGCGGCGAGCCAGTCGCTGGCCGGCCTGGCGGTCGACTACAGCCTTTCGACCCCGCAGAAGCTGGCGAACGATTGGTACGTGGCCAGCGTCTCGATCTCGTTTCCGACCACCTCCTGGTGGGACGACGTTTGCGATCTGGTGAACAGCAACGCGTCGGACGACTACCGCAACGCCCTGGCGGGCGAGGTACGGACGAAGTGGCGGGCCCAGGTGGCATCCGCGCTCTCCAGCCTGCGCACGAAATGGCAGGGAAAGGCGGATGGGTTGCGCGAGCGCGTGCAGGAGCGGCGGCCAGCGGCCACCGCGCACGGGTTCGAGGAGACGGCGGTCCACCTCAAGGCGCTGGAGTTGACCATCCGCCGCGGCAGTTCCACAAGCCGGGAAAAGGTCCTCGAAGAAGCCACGGCAGAGCTCATGAAGAGGGCCGGCGCCGGTGAGATCCTGACCGAGGATCTGCTTCGCGCCGAAGTCATGGAGGAAGCGTTCCGGACTGTTCACTCCAACCTTTCCTCGTTTAATTAAGCCCGCTTATGTCGATTCTTTCCGAACGTGATTGGGAAACCTTTTGTCAACTCGCTCGCAGCACCCAAGTCGGCGACGAGGAGGTCCACGACCTGCGCCGTCGCGCGGCCGCGACGCAGGCGCCGGCGGGCGGGCCGCTCACGCTGATCGCCGGCGACCCGGACGGTTCGCTGGATGTCCTGATCGAGCGTTGGCTCGGAGAGCCGGCGGCGGGGACCTGGCGCAAGTCCGCCGGAAAGCCGCTCGTCGTCGGCCAGACCCCGGAAACGGTGCAGCCGCGGATGGCGGCGTGGCCGGTCCTTCCGTGGACGGGCATGGCCGAGGGCCATCTGGTAATCGTCGGGGCGAAGACGGCGCTCTCCCAGTCGATGCGTGCGCAGATCGCCTCGCTCGGACTTTTTGATCAGGTGATCTTCGTCACCCGCTACTCGCGTGCGCTGCCGCAGTCGGAGCGTGAGCTAATTGGGTCCATCACTACGCTGGCGGCGACCGCCCGGGTGCTGGCCTTGGTGTATGCGGGCGAGAGGCCCGCAGAGGAGGACTTGGCGAAAGTCCACAAATATGTGCTCACCCAGATGCATAAGAATGGGTACGCCGATTCCCGTCTGGCCGAAGGCGGCTTCTGGTTCGTGGACGGCGGCAGCGGCCCCTTCGTCGTCTCCAGCCCGGCGGAACTGCTCACGATTCCTCACGAAAAAATCGAGGCCGCGCGCAGCGAAACGCTGCGCCGCGAGGCTGGCGACTTGCTGGGAAAAATCGCCGCGCAGGCTGAAACAGGCGAGGCGAAGACTCTTCCGCCCCTGACAGAGGAAGAGGTGCAGAAGGAGGAGGACCATCTTCGGAAGGCGCTGCACGACGCATATCAAAGAGCCGAGCTGCGTCTCCAGGGCGAACCCAATCCGACTGACGAGCAAGTTCGTGCGGCGGTGCTCGATGCCATCCTGCAATGGGGCTCGCATGTTGGACTGGAGGGAATCTGGCTCCAATTCATGGAAAAAGTGCGTCCCGGATCAGAGGCCGGGTTGTTCAATGAGGCTCGCGAAGCCGCCCGGGAACTCAGCATCATCGCCCGCCGCATCAGTCCTCAGCCGGGGGCTCTGGCGCCCAAAGAGGGGCGCCGTGGGCTCACCAACATCAAAACCCAGGCGCTCCGGGGCGGCGTCGCGATGGCCGGCGGACTGATTGCGTATGGAGCCGCCAATTTGTTTGACGCTTCCCGCGGCGAGGCGACTTTTGCCCTGCTCGCGGGTGCGTGTGTCTGTTTTGCCGTGGGCGAATACCTGATCAAGCCGGCGGCGGCGCTGCCGGAGCCGCGGGAGGAAGCGAAGGAAACTCCGACTCGCGGACCGGCGCCGGGCCCGTTTGACGGTGGCCGGATCGGGAACTACAGCGCATTCGCCGAGCGTCTGCGCGCCTGGTTCGCAGGGCATGTCCGAGTCTCGACGCTCAACGTGGCGGCTCAGTGCCGCGCCTTGGGCGAGCGCTTGCAACCCGGCACCGGCGGCGCTTTGTGAGCGGTGCGTCCTCCAAACTTTTGCCTTAAAATACCATGAGTGACTACACCGCGTCGGAGAAACAGCGCCTGGAACTAGCCCAGGCGCTAAACGGGATGAGCGAAGCGCTGAACGGCCTGCCTGTGCTGCAAGGGATGGCGGCGAAGGTTCTCGCCCGTGCGCAGGAGGTGGAGGCAGACCGCTTCTCGATCCTGGTCGTCGGGTCATTCTCGAGGGGAAAGAGCACTTTGCTCAATGCCTTTCTCGGGCAGGAACTGCTGCCGCAAGAGGCAGTGCCCAGCACCGCCATCATCACCGTGCTCACCTACCAGAAGACCCCGCAGGTTCAGGTGCATTTCCGGGAGAGCGGCGGCGAATCGCTCTCGCTGGAGGAGTTCAAACACAAATATCTGCTCGATGTGGATGGCGGGGTGACCGAGGAAACCGAAGAGGACCCGGATCTCGCCGGCGGCGCGGTCGAGGCAAACCGGGTGCGCCGTGCGGTCGATCGGTTCTCGCACGTGGATTACGCCGAGGTCGGTTTCCCAATCGAACTCTGCAAGCACGGGGTGCAACTGGTCGACACCCCCGGATTTGAGGACGAACTGGTGAGGACGAACCGGGCGCGCGATTTCTTGATGAAGGCGGATGCGGTTATCTACCTGCTGGAGGCGGGGCAGGCGCTGACGCAGAGCGATAAGGAGCAACTCGCCTGGATGACGGCGCAAGGGAAGACGAATCTGTTTTTCGTGCTCAACAAATGGGATTTGCTCGAACTGATGGAGCGGGGACGCCAGGACAAGATCGAGAAGGTCATCCAGCGCCTGCGGGTGGCGCTGACGCAATGGACAACCATCGGTGCGCACGATCTCTTCGACCAGCGCGTCATTCGCACCAATGCGCTGGGGGCCGTGGTGGCCCGCCAGCAGCAGCCGGTCGACGAGGCGCAGCTGCAGGCGTCGAACGTCCCGCTGCTCGAGCGCACGCTGGAGCGCTTCCTGAGCGAGGATCGCACGCAGGCCCGCAATCGCGCCGTCCTCGCGGATGCGCGCAATTACGCCCAAGTCTTTGCCAAGGACCGGCAGCGCACGCTCGCCGCCCTGGGCAAGAACGTCGAAGATCTGAAGGGCGTGCGCGCGAAAATCGAGCCCAACCTCGAGCGGTTGCGCCGCATTCGCGACCACATTTGCCAGTATCTCGATGCGCGCGCGCTCACGCTTCACCGCACACTCATCGATTCGCTCCGCGAAAAGATGAGAGCCATCGACGTAAAACGGGCCGTGCTCGGGGTCGACGGTGTAGGAGGATTCGACCTCTCGGTCATCGGCAAGGTGTTGATCTTTGAGAAGTTCAGCGATCTATGGCACAGGCAGGGCGACAAGTACAAGGACCGCATCCAGAAGGAACTGGAGTGGCAGGTCAAGCGGCTGCTGGAGAAGACGGCCGCCGCCTGGCAGACGCAATACGCCTCCCTGCAAGTCCGCGAGGAGGGCCTGGCCCTGGTCGAGTATCTCAAGCGCGAAGCCTCCGACTACCTGGATGTCATCTCCGAAATTGACGGCACGCTGGGAGGTGAACAGATCAAGCCCCTCGACATCCAGGTCCTCGTGGCCGGCTGGCTGGATACGGGAATCTCCAACAAGGACGCGGTGTCCGTCCCAGTGTTCGACTCCGGCGGCTTCGCCATCGATCTCAGCCCGATGCTGGCAGGCATTCTCGCCGACCTCCTCGTTGATCATGTGGCCCATGCCATCCCTGTCGTCGGCACGCTGATCGCGCTCGGACTGACCTTCTGGCGCAACCAACGCAACATCGCGTCAATCAAGAATAGCATCGTCGAGCTACTCGAGAAAGCGTTCCACGATCTGCCGACGTCCGAGCAATCGCGAGAATTGCTGACGCAGATTCAAGCGAAATTCGACGATCTCAAGAATCTGGTCACCGGCAACATGAACCTGGAAATCAAGACCATCAAGGGCAGCCTCGACGACGCAATCGCCAAGGTGCAGCAGGGCACCAAGGCAATCGAGGCCGAGCGCGCGCGTTGGGATGATGTGCAGGGCCGCATGCAGAAGGAGCTCTCCGCGATCGAGCGCACCTGCGTGGTCGGCTAGCCCGACTTCCTGCCCCGTCCGAGGAGCCCTCTAGCGTTCAGGCTCCGGGCTCCAGGCCGCGCGCCGGGCCTCCACGGTGGCGCGGATCGAGCGGCCCACTTCCCGCCAGGCGTCCGCGTGCCGCGCATACTTCAGCACCGGCTTCGCGTTCCAGGTCGCCGTCATCAGCTTTTTCAGCCGCTGCTCCTGCGGGTTCGCGGGATCCAGCTCCGCCCCGTCAAGCGGGACTGGGATCAGCACGCACTTCCCTTCGTCCATCCGCACCAGCGCCTTCGGGATTTCCTTGTCCTGCACATAGGCGGACGCTTGGGACTGGTCCGAGTAGATCAGCAGCACGATCTCCGCCGCCGCCAGTTCGTCCATGATCCGCTCGTGCCAATCTTCCCCGGCAATTAGTTGTTTGTCCTCCCACGGCTGGATGAAGCCGCGCCGGCCGAGGATGGTCAGCTGCGTGGAGAGCGTCTTGAGCTTGCGCGCGTCGGCATGGGCATAGCTCACAAAGAGCCGCACCCGCCGCGGGGGCGTCGGGCCCTCCGCCGCGCGCGCCTCCGGGCTCTCCACCGCATCCAGCGTCTTGCCCACGGGGAGCGTCAGGCGGCGCTCGTTCGGCTCCTGGCCGATCGTCACCTTCAGCACCTCGTCCTTCTCCCGTTCCGCCATCCGCAGCTCTTTCATCCTGACCCACTCCGCCGGCTGCTCCGAGATCTGCAGTTCCTCCACCGCCGTGACCATTCCGTGCAGCACCACGAGGTGCGCGCGGATGATATCGAAGATCCCCTGCGCCCCTTCCTGCGAAGCACCGACTACCTCCACTGTCGCCTGCCGCTGCGTGCGATCCAGCCGCACCAACGCCCGCTCCTCGCCCCACGCCAGCACCACCCCCGAGCGCCAGCGTGCCTGCCCCTCGCTCATTTCATGCGTCCGAACGATGAAGCGCGGCAGCAGCCCCGGCGGCAACGCTTCCGGGTAGGTGAATCGGAGTCGCTTCACCCCGGTCGCGCGAAACTCTGCAAACGCCGCCGGCTGCACCTCCGGCAGCAGCTCCGGGAGCAGCCAGCGCTCCGGCTCCTGCGCCGCGCCCGCCGCCTCCGGCTTCTCCAGCGCGAAGGCCACCTCGAACTTCTCCATCAGCTCCATGACGAACCCGTGCTTCGCTGTCGGATACTCCTGCGACGGCAGCGCCTCCGCCAGCCATGCCCGCTCCAGTACCCCGTTACAACCCCGCTTCTGCAAAAAGCGGAGTAAGCCGTAGATTCCCTTCGTCACCCATTTCGGCTTCAGCACGCTCGTCTCCCTCAGCCGGTGATGATCGCGGAAATTCAGCGCGATCCCGAGGCGGTGCAGCGTCTCCGCCAGGCTCGCTTGCTGCCCCTCGTCCGTCACCTGCTCCCTCGCGCATACCGCCAGGTACTCTTTGTAATCGAGGAAGCTCGTCGCCATATGCCGCAGCCTCTCCTTCACCCGATGCCAGCGCCGCGGCACACCTAGCCAGACGTCCGGCATCCCGTTCACCGTCGTCTCCAGCAGCGCACGCAGCTCCGCGATTCCGCGGCCGGTCAAAGCATCGGTCGGTACAAAACCGGCGATCTGCGGGCACTTCTCCTGCAGCCGGAAACGGTCAACTGTGAAGGCGTGCGAGTCGTACTTGTTTAGGGCCACCACCACCGGGCTATCGCCGCCGAAGCTTTGGATGAAGCGCAGCCAGTAATCCGTCTCCGTCTCCCAGTTGCTCTCTCGCCCCTCCAGCACCAGCAGGTAGATACAGCGCTCGCTCAGGAAGATTTGGTGCGTGCCGTGGAGGAATTCCTGTCCGCCGAAATCCCACGCATGCGCCGTTGCCGTTCCCTGCGCGCATCGCAGCGGCAGCGGCAGCACCGTGATCCCCGGCGTCTCCTTCTCGCCAGGGTCCAGCTTCTCGCCACGCAACACCTTCAGCAGCGAAGTCTTCCCCACCCGGCCTCGCCCAACCAGCAGCACCCGCACCTCGCGCATCGCCTCTGAGCCTTCCGCCTGCCGCGCGAAGTAAAAATCGAGAATCGTTTGAGGATTGGCGGGAGGATTTAATTTTCCCACTTCGGTACTCCGAGGGCCAAGTAATTCCATCGGCAAGCCAAGCGCATCGTTTCCATGCAGCCTGAGTTCCCTCAGGTTCACTAGATCCTGAAGCGAGATGGGAAGTGAGATCAAGGCGTTATCTTCAAGAGTCAATCGCTGCAACGAAGTGAGTTGGCCCAGCTCCGCCGGGACCGCAACCAGCCGATTGTTGCCGAGGAAGAGGTGCGTTAGCGCGCTTGACTCACCCAGCTCCACAGGAATCGAAGCCAGTTGGTTGAAGGAGAGGTCGAGTAGCGCGAGCGCCCTCAACTGACCCAGCTCTGCCGGCACCGCAGCCAACTGGTTGCAGGAGATGTCGAGCAGTTTGAGCAGGCTCAACTGGCCGAGTTTCGTCGGCACCGCCGTCAGTTGATTGTTCTGGAGAAAGAGATGTGTGAGGGCCGTCAGTTGTCCTAATTCCGCAGGCACCTCCGTCAGTTGGTTGTTTTCGAGGTGAAGCAGCGTGAGAGAAGTCAATTCGCCCAATTCCGGCGGTATCGCTGGGAGATCGTTGTTATCGAGCAAAAGCGTAAGGAGCGCGGTCAACCGACCGAACTCCGCCGGCACCGACCTCAGGCGGTTGTTGTGCAGGTAAACCTCTGTGAGCGCGGTCAATTGCCCCAGCTCAGCTGGAACGGTCGTCAGCAGGTTGTTGTGGAGGTAGATCACGGTGAGCGAGGTCAAACGGCCTA
>DASYIS010000194.1:0-8328 GCA_035997375.1 Chthoniobacteraceae bacterium | reverse complement strand
GATCGGGCACGCGGAATTGGGCCGGCTGTTGGCTTGCTGCGGCGACGATGTCGAGTCGGAAAGGGAACTGGCGACGGCGCTGATGATGTTCGAGAAGGAGAAAAGTGTTCAGGATCAGGGCTACACTTGGGACTACCGCGTGCAGCGCGAATTGCTCCGGCTGCGCAACGCTGAACATGCCAAACTCCGCATTCCGCCAGCGAGCAAAGCGAGGCAACCGAAGCGAAGCGGAGAAAGCCCCCTATCGTTGCTTCAAACCCAATTGGGGCAAACTTTCAAAGCCCGCTCGAAGGACAAGCCCGGAAAACCTCCTCAATCCGCCATCGCCGCCGCTAGCCGCGCGCTGGAATTGGCGGAGGAGTGGCAACGTCAAGTTGGTCGCCCCAATGCGCGCGATTACGTCCGCGCCCACTGGCTGCTGGGCGCGGCGCACCGCGTTGCCGGCCAGCACGCCGAGGCCGAGCGCCATCTGCACGAGGCGCTGGAACGGTGCCGCCGCATCAACTGCGTGGAGGCCGAGGCCGACATCCTCATCGACCTCGCGCGGTTGCGCGCCGCGACCGTTTCGACCAACTCGACAAGCTCAGGGCTGCCAAGCTCAGGGCAGGCCGGCGTGCTGGACGAAGCCCAGCGGCTGGCCGAGGAGGCGCGGGTGATCGCCGAGCGCAGCGGCTACGTGCTGCAAGGTGCCGATGCCCACCTCGAGCTTGCCAAGCTGGCTGCGGCTCGCGGCGACCGGTCGCTCGCCCGCGAGCACGCGCAGCAGGCCAAAGACCTCGCCACCTGCGACGGCCCACCCGATTACACCTACAAAGCCGCCTACGACGAAGCCATCGCGCTGCTCGAGCAATGGGTCTGAATTCATTCCCCCGCTTTGCGTGACAGGGTCCGCCGCGAAGCGGCGACAGTTTTTGGGACCGGGTGCCGCGTGCCAGCCCAGCTGTCCAGTGGCCATCCATCCCTGTTTAACGTAGAGACCCAGCGCCTCGGCGAAACCGTCCCCGGGAAGGTAAACCGCCCCGGCTGCGGACCGAAAAGCCTCCACTGCGCGGAAAAACGCGCCCACTGTTTCCCACGCCGCGCCCACTGATTCCAAAACAGTGGCCACTGTGTGGAGAGCAGTGGCCGCTTTCTGGCAGGCAGCGCCACGGTTCCGAGAGCCGTCCCCACTGATTTGAAAACAGTGCCCACTGTTTCCCATGCCGCGCCCACTGTTTGGCAAATCGCGGCCCCTGTTTTCCGCGCAGTGGCCACTCCGCACAAAACAGTCGGCCCTCGGCGGCCCGCGCGCCCCCCGCGCTCGCTGGAGCAGTTCACTCAATAGTGTAGCCGGGCAGCGGCGGGATTGGGAGTGCGGGGAGAATGCTTTGTCCGCGCGGGCTGGTTACACTATCGCAGACACGCGCTGCGCACCTACGGCACGTCCAGCCGCAACACCGCCTGCGCGCCGCCGACGAAGGTCACCTGCACCGCGACCGAGCCGTGGGCGTTGTAGCTGCGGCGGGTGCCGAAGCTGCCGGGGAGCGCGTTGAGGAGGGTGAAGGCGGAGATTTTCTTGTCGCCAGTGGGGAGCGTGATGGTTTGGCCGGTGCGCAGGAGGAGGCGCACGAGGCCCGTGGAGTCGACGGCCCAGAGGCCGGCGTTGGTGGCGGTCGTCGCGCCTTTGCCGGCGAGGGTGGCGCGGAAGATGGCGCCGGCGCCGGGGCCGTCGGGGAGGGCGAAGGAGACGATGCTGCTCCAGGTGGTGTCCGGCAGCTCATGACCGGTGGCGTCGGTGGCGTGCGCGCCGAGGCGGGCGACGGGTTCGGGGGCGCTCAGGCCGTCGGTTTGCCAGAGGCCGCCGAGGTTTGAGGCGGCCGCCAGACCGCCGCGGAGGGTGGCGGAGAAGACCAGCGCGCCCTGGTCGTTGATGGCCGGGTCGGTGAAGGTTGCGAACTTCGAGGTGCCCGCGATGTTCGTGGTGCCGGTCACGTCGGCCGCGGCATTTTCCGTCAGCGCTTCGGTGAAGGTGGACCCGGTGGGCGCGAAGAGCAGCGTGGTGTCGTTGGTCGCCGTGGTCGCTCCGGTGGCGAGCGTCTTGGTCGCGAGCACCGCGATGCCGGAGCCGCCAAGCGCGGGCAGGCCGAGCGTGGTGAGCTTCGCGCTGAAGTTCGCTCCCGGCAGGCCGGTCTGGAGCAGGGTCGTCGCCGCGCCGGCGGAGTCGATCCGCACCAGGTGAACGCTCTTGCTCAGCAGCGTGAACTTGGCCAGCACGCCGGCGCTGCCGACCCAGCGGCCCTGCCCCGGCGACTTCGCGGAAGGCAGAAAGCCGCTGATTGCCTGCACATAGGAGCCCGCGTGCGGCTGGTAGGTGCGGGCGAGCAGGGTGCCGGTGGTGGGCGAGGTGAGGCGGATGAGCGCGGTGTCGTTGATGCTCGCGACCACGAGCCTCGCCGCCGGCGCGAGCTTGACGAGCGCGATCAAGCCGTCGTCGCGCAGCTCCATGCTCGTCACCGATAGCAGCTTGAGCGCGCCGAGCCCGGGGATCGCGCCGCCTTCCCGGAGCACCGCCTGCAGGCTGCCGAACGCGTCCGTCCACACGCCCTCGTCGGAGCCCACGGGAGCGCCGTTGAGATTGGCCCAAAAGGCGATCTTCCCGGAGGGCGAGAGCAGCGGATCCTTGAACGATTTGAAGGTGAGCGCGCCCACGCCGGACGCGCCGTTCTGCCGCGCGACCAGCCGATTCGCGCCGGCGCCGTCCTCGAGATAGATGCCCGCGAGCCGCGCCGCGCCTGACGCGATCGTGACCTTGGCCGCGAGGTGCCGGTCGTCGCTGATCGCCGGGGTGCCGAAGACCGTCATCGTGCTTCCCGCGGCGAGCTGCGCGCTGCCGATCGCCGGCACGCCGGCCCCGCTGTAGGCGCCGGTGGTTTGGAGACCGCCCGCGGCCAGCCGCCCGTAGCGGAGCGACAAGGTCGTCTGCACGGTGGTGGTGCGGCCGGCGACATTGGTGGCGATGAACATGAGCAGGTAATCTCCGCCGGCCAACTGCGCGCCCGGCGCGGGCGATTGCGCGACGGTGACCGCGCCCAACTCGTCCGTGGCGGTGACCGTATTCGTGAGGTCGGGAACTTGCGCCTGGCCGTGCACGTCCACGATCACGACTTGCGGCGAAGCGCCGCTCACCACTGGGACCACGCGTTTGCCCACCCCCGAGAGGGCCAGGTCGAATGACTTCGCATTGGGATCCGCGGACCCGATGCGCAGCAGCGCCTGGCGTGTCCCGACTGTGATCGGATTGAACGTGACGAAGATCGTCGCGCTTTCCCCCGGTTGAAGATCGGGCAGCGCCGGTCCGCCCGCCACCGTGAAGTCCGAGGTGGCCGCCCCGAGCTTCTGCACCGTCAGTCCCGACAGGGTCTCCGCGGTGGCATTCGTGATCGTGAAGCTGCGCAGGTTGCTTTGCGTGAGGTCCAGCGTGCTCCAGGTCGCGGTCGCGCGGTCGCCGGCCAGGCCCGTCCCGTCGGCGGGATCGAACGTGAAGGCCGTGGGCTGCCCGTTGGCGTCATTCGCCGCGTGCCAGCCGGCGGAGCGGAGCGCGACATTGACGGTGATGGTGGCCTGCAGGGGGCTGCCGTCGAGATCGAGAGCGGAAAGCGTCACCGTGGTCGTGCCTGGATTCGTCCCCGGCGCGAGCCGCAGGGTGGAGCCGGTCACCGTCGTTGTTACCAGAGCCGGATCGCCCGAAACCGCGCCGGGCGCGAGTGGAGGGACCATGACGCCCGGGGTGCCGACCGGGGCGGTTCCGCCCGTGAGCGGAATCTCGTTGAACGCCGGGTTCACCGAGCTCGCATTGTAAATGGGGAGCGCGGCGACCTCGTCGATCACATCCATGCCGTTGCGCAGCACGCTCCCGAAGACCGTGAACCCGCCGTTTTGCGCGTCGAGATTCGCCGAGTTGTCGCCGAGATTCACGAACCACTGGCCGGTCGCGCTGTTCGGGTCGCCGCCGAGTTTCGCCATGGCGATCGTGCCGCGCAGATTCGAGATCCCCGGCTCGTTGTGGACCGCCGGGTACGTCGAAATCGCCGCGACCTGCCCCGCCGTGTTGAAGTAGAAGCCGCCGCCTTGTACGACGAAGTTGCGCACCAGCCGGTGAAAGAAGCTCCCGTTGTACTTCCCGTCCGTCACATAGCGCACGAAATTGGTGACCGTGAGCGGCTGCGTCTGGTCGTTCAGCCCCAGGTAGATCGGCTTGGTGACCGTGCCGATGCGCACATTCACCTTCACCACGCTCCCGCGCGCCGCCGGCTCCCGGAAAAAGGGCCGCAGGTCGACATTCACCGCCGCCCCGCCGCTCTGGAGCGTGGCCGTGGGATCGGCGGGAGAAACCTCGGCGCGAGCGGCCAAAGCGGCCAGGAGGGCGCTGAGGAGAATGAGAATCAGGACGCGGCGGGGGAACACACGCGCAACATACGGAGAGAAAGGCGGGCCGCTACAAAAAACTTTATCAAATCGCGGGTGCTTCAAATTCACGGGGGGTGGCGAGAGGTGGACGCGGAGCAACGCCTGGCCTCGCTCGTCGAAGCGAAACGCGACCTCCGTGTCGTCTTGCAGTCGTCTACAGCGGCAGTCGTCGTATGCTATCGACCCAGTCTTCGGCTTCCGAATCAGCCCAAGCTCTATAGATCTCATGTACCGCCTCGCCGATCGGCATAAGTTGTGGCACGATCATGACTCCGGGGGAAGAACTCTGCGCCAGAAAAGTGGCGAAATGGTGCGGCATCGTCCGTTGATCGTGAGTGAGCAGCGTCCGCTGCTCTTCTGCGCAGTACGTCAGGACTTCTGGATCCGGTCTGCCCGCAAGGCTGCTCTCATTCGACGAAAGCAGATCGATGGCCGGCTCCAACCTGAGAACGCCGGCGACGATTCGTTGATTGAAGTCGGCATCTGCTTGGAGCCGCAGCTTCATGGGGTCGGCAGCAATTCCCGCCGAGCCCGCGCCATTTTCTCCACGAACGCGGAGTCCTTGGCTCGCTGGGCGGCGCGCCACTCCTCAGCTTCAGCCTCTCCCTTTTCCAAGTATGCATCCAGCTCCGTCCGATTCGCCAGGTAGAACGTGATCGCCCCATAGACCTGCTCCAACGTCAGGCGCGGGAAGCATTCACGCGAGATCGCCTCCGGGGAGAGACCGTCACGAAAAGAATAGATGATCGAGTCCACGGAGATGCGCTCGCCTGCCAGATACCAGCCTTCGCCTCTCAGTTCGACGTACGGACTAGGTTTCATGGAATGCACTTTATCTCATTCCACCCCAAGCGGCGACCCCTATTTCGGCACCTATCCCGGCAGGCAAGCATCCAGCGCCTCGATCAGTTCGGCGATCGTCTCCTTCGTCTCGTCGCCCATGTTGGAGATGCGGAAGGTCTTGCCTTTCAGCTTGCCGTAGCCGCCATCGAGGATGAAGCCGTTGCGCTCTTTCAGGCGCTTGAGAAACTCGGCGACGTCGATCCCTTTACTGTTGGCGACGCAGGTGAGGGACTTGGAGCGATAGCCTTCGGGAGCGAAGAACTCGAAGCCGTGGCGGCGCACCCAGTCGTGGACCATCTGGTTGGTTTCCGCGTGCCGGCGGACGCGGTTCTCGAAGCCCTCGGTGAAGATGTCGTCGAGCTTCGATTGCAGCGCGTAGATGTGCGAGATCGACGGCGTGGAGGGGGTCATGTCCTCGGCTTGGTTCTTCTGGAATTCGAGGAAATCGAAGTAATAGCCGCGCCCTTGGACCTTGGCCGCGCGCGCGAAAGCCCGTTCGCCGGCGGAGAAAAGCGCGAGGCCGGGCGGCATGGCGAGCGCCTTTTGCGAGCCGGTGAGCAGGACGTCGATGCCGAGTTCGTCCATCGGGATCGGGACGACGGAGAACGACGAGACGCTGTCGACGATGAGCAGCACCTCGGGGAATTCGCGCATCGCCTCCGCGATCTCCGCGATCGGGCTCATGACGCCGGTGGAGGTCTCGTTGTGGATGACCGTGACCGCGTCGAAGCCGCCTTTTTGCAGCGCCGCGCGCACCTGTTCGCCGCGGATGGGTTGACCCCACTCCACCTGCAACGCCTCGGCCTGGCGTCCGCAGCGCTTCGAGACATCGAGCCATTTGTCGGAAAAGGCGCCACACATGCAGTTGAGCACCTTGCCCTCGCCGACGAGATTGCGGATCGAGCCCTCCATGACGCCCCAGGCGGAGGAGGTGGAAAGGAAGACGGGCTGTTTGGTGCCGAAGAGCTCCTGGAGGCGCGGGTGAATGGAGGCGTAGAGCTTTTTGAAATCGCCCGAGCGATGCCCCATCATCGGCCGGCGAAAGGCGGTGAACGTTTTCTCGGAGACTTGGACGGGACCTGGGATAAAGAGCTTCATGAATCGGAATGGGCCGCGTGCGCGGGGGAGCGATTGCACACGGTCGCGCCGGGTCACGCAAATACGAAAGTCGCCGATCGGCACGCGGGACGACGGGTGACGCAACTCGGGCCTTTTCATTACGCGCGGACGTGCTTTCTTGCGCGGATGTCGATCCGTTTCCTCACCCTTGCGCTGGCTGGGCTGCTCTCCGTTTTCGCCCAGGCCGCCCCTTTGCCGACCGCGGCCAAAACCTCGCCGCCGCCGGAAGATTTGCCGGCGGCGGTGCGGCGGCAGGTCGAGAGCCGGGAGGCGATGCGGGTGAAGGCGGACGAGGCCCAGGCGGCGTTGCGCGCCTGGTACCAGGGCGCGCTGGACGCGGTGAAAAAAGACGCGGTCGGCAAAGGCGATCTCGACGGGGTGGTCGCGACCGATGCCGAGCGGGACCGCGCGGATCGCGATTTGACCGAGGAGGAAAAGAACGCGTTGCCGAAGCTCTCCCGCTCCGTCCGGGACAAATACGACGAAGCGCGCCGGCTGCAGGCGACCCAGTTGAAGGCGGCGACCACGGCCTCGCTGCAAGCCTACGCCGCGGTCCTCGAGGGCCTCGAAAAGCGGCTCACGCAGCAGGGCAAGCTCGACGACGCGATCGCCACCCGGCTCGAGCGGGCCAAGGTCGCGGCGCTGCTGGCCGGCGGCGGAGGGCCCGCGCCCGCGCCGGCGACCCCGCCCGCCCCCGGCGCGCCGGAGCCGGCGCCCGAACCCATGCCCGCGCCGGCGGCCGTCGTGGCCTCGGTCAAGGGCGTCGACCGGAGCAATCCCGCGACGGTGGCGGTGGATGGTCTGGTCCCCGTGAAGCTCGCCATGGGCGACGAGGCGGATGGCTCGAGCTGGGCCTTTGTTTCCGATGACCTCAAGGGGGCGACGATCCACCAGTCGAAACCGCTCACCGGCTACGCGGCCAACGGGGCGGCCGTGTACAAGGTCCTCTCGCCCGGCCGGGCGTACCTTGCGCTCAACTACCAATATCAGGGGAACAAGGGCGGCGGGTGGGTGGAGGAGCGCTGGATGGAAGAGGACTTCATCAAACACGGCTGGTCGCGCGTCGAGGACCCGAAACTCTCCGCGCACAAGCACGACTTCATCATCATGACGAAGGTCCTGGAAGCCGGCGAAACCGGGAAGCTCCGCTGCAACAAATACGAGCCGCCCTACTTCATCACGTTTCAGCCGTAGGGGCAGTACCGTCCTTCCGGTCCATCGTGTCCATTCGGTCCATGTCTTCCATCGACACGGCGTTATGGACTTGATGGGCGCGGGCCGGCGGTGAGGGCTAACGCACCTCGGACTGCACCGTCCCATCGGCGAGCCGGGTCTTCAGGAGATCGCCCGCTTTCACTTCGGTCACGGAGCGCACGAGGCTGCCGTCCTGGCGATGCACCAAGGCATAGCCGCGGGTCAGGATCGCCTCCGGTGAAAGCAGCCGCAGCTTCTCCATCGCGGCCGCCAGGCGATGCCGGCGCTCGGCGAGGCTGCGCGCATAGGCTTGCCGCAGCTGCGGCCCGAGGGCGGCGAGACGCTGCCGGCGCAGGAGGAGTTGCTGGTCCGGGCGATGCTCGCGGAGCGCGGTCGCGAAGGCGCGGAGCTTCTGGCGGGCGCGATCAAGCGCGGCGCGCGAGCAGCGGCGCAAGGTGTCGGCGGCGTGGTCGAGACGCTGCGCGGCGTCGTCGAGGCGGGCGCGCGGCGTTTGGAAAAGCGCGGTCCGGCCGAGCGAGACGACGTGCTGCCGTTGGCGGGTAATCTCGGCCGTGGCGCACCGTTGCAGGCGCTGGCGGAGCCGCTCGAAGCCGCGCTGCAACTCCGCCGTGTCCGGCGCGATCAGCTCGGCGGCGGCGCTCGGCGTCGGCGCGCGGAGATCGGCCGCGAAGTCCGCGATGGTGAAATCGATCTCGTGTCCGACGG
>DASYIS010000193.1:0-13244 GCA_035997375.1 Chthoniobacteraceae bacterium | reverse complement strand
TCTCCTTGTCTCCTTGTCTCCTTGTCTCCCCACCCGACACGCCCCACCTTAACCCCACCCCATGAACGTCACCATTCTCGGCGCGACGGGCGCCATCGGGCGGGAGATCACTTCGCAACTCATCCGGTCGCGGGTGCTCTCGCGCATGGAGATCTTGCAGTTGGCAACCAATCCCGGCAACCCCGACTCGCGGCTGTGCGCGGATGGGATCCGGCGCGATTTGCAGGATGCGTACGCGGAGATCAATCCGGAGCTCCAGGTGGTCGAGAAACCGGAGGAGTTCATCGGCGACATCGTGGTCGTGGCCGGCGGGCGGACGCTGCCGACGAATGATTTCACCGGCAGCCGGCGCGACTTGCTGCCGTTCGCGAAGGAGGTGTGCGACACCTACGCCGGCGCGCTGGTGGAGTCGCTGACGAGCCGCCAGGTGACGCCGATCTTCGTCATCGTCACCAATCCGGTGGAGTACGTGGTGCAATACTTTGCGCATCGCTTCGCCGCCCGGCGGGACGATGGCGCGCGCTTCGTCATCGGGATGGGCGCGCACAGCGATTCGCTGCGGTTCCAGTGGGAAATCGCGCACGATCTCGGCGTCTCGCGCGACCGCGTCTCGGCGGAGGTCGTGGGCGAGCACGGGCCGCTGATGATCCCGCGCTGGAGCACGGTGCAGATTCGCGGGATGCCGGAAAAGGAGCAGGAGCGCTGCCTCACGCGCCTCTACCTGAAGGACAAAGAGGCCGCGGACGAGGACTTCGACGTGCTCTTTGCGCGGCGCAATACGGAGATCATGGGCGAGCTGAAACAGCTCCGCGAAGGGACCGCGCGCGCCGGCGAGCGCGTCGATATCCTGTGGATGATCGAGCGCTATCGGCCGGATTTTCGCGTGATTTTGAAGCCGCTCGTGGTGCATCGCAGCGGCAGCGGCACGGCGCACGCGACCGGTGCGGCGGCGGCCAGTCTCATTCAGGGCATCCTGAAGGGCGAGCCGATCGTGCCGGTCGTCCAGCGGATGGTCCGCGCGCCCGGCGACGCGGCGCCCATCCCCTTTGGCGTGCCGACGCCGCTGCGGGAGCTCTTCCGTTTCTCCGGCACCCGCCCCGACGACGCCTGGGGCTGGCGCGACCGCGAATTTGCGCCGGGCTCCTTTCGCGCGGACCGCGCCGCCGACGAAAACCGGCGGATCGAGCAAGGAATCGCCGCCATGCGCCGGCAGAGCGCGGAATGGCAGACGGGCATTCGCTGCACCTCCTGAGTTGGATTTTGCCTACGAATCACACGAATCTGCACGAATATAGCAGGAACGTGACGCCAGTTTCTTCCACTCTACGAAAGGCGTCTCTACGCCATTGCTTTGATTCGCTCCCATTCGAGTGATTCGCAGGCAAAATTCCCGCAACCAACCATGGACGCCGAATTTCAGCTCTTCCTCATCGAGACGATCGACCGCGCCGGCGTGGTCAGTTCCATCGCGTCCGCGCTCTCCAGCCGCGGCGTGAACATCGACTGCTTCGCCACCACGCGCTTCGAGGAACACGCCGACGGACGCCGCGGGAATTTTGTCGTGATCGTGGAAGCCGACCGCGCCTATGCCCGAGTCCTCGCGCGCGTCCTCCTCTGCCTCGAGGTGGTCTACGACGTGCGCGACCCGATTCCACTGAATGCCGAGGAACTGGCGAAGTGGCGGGCGAAGTTCTCAGCCATCGCGCCGGGCGGTTGAGCCGGAACGATAGCTGAGCGACTTCACGGCGCCGGCTGCGCCGCGCCGACCACCGGTCGCAGCAGCGCGAGGTTGAGCGGCTTCGAGATTTCCATCGCGATCTCGTAGCGGGGCAGATCGTCACGCAGGCGCGCGCGGTTTTCCAGGCGCGCGAGAACCCACGGGGCCGGCGGCTTCAACCCAAGGGGCGCCGGCAACTCGGGGAAGGTCATGCGCGCCACGTCGCCGCCGCGGATGACGTATCGGTAAGGCGTCTGGAGGTAGAAGATTATCGGCTGATAGTCCGGGTCGTAGATGACCAGACCGCAGCCGGACGGGATGGCGGCATCGATCTTCCGCGCGGCGGGCCGGAGATGGTCGCGGGAGTTCTGCAGCGGAATGCCGACGCCGGCGTACAGGAGCATGCCGGCGCCCGCGAGGGCCGCGGTGGCACTCGCGAGGAGCAGCGGGCGTGCGAGTTTGCGCCGGCCGATGAGGACGAAGAGCGCGAGGAAGATCGCCCCTGCCGCCGCGAGCATGACGAACACGATGTTCGCCGCGAAACCGGCTGGGAAAAGCTCCGGCTGCAGGAGAGCTTTCCTCCGCGCGAAGACAAAGACGCCGGGGCTCGCGAGCGCCGCGAGCAGGATCACGCAGGCGAGGGCGGTATTCGTCCGCCACCAGATCCGCAGCGCGCGCGCCACCGGCGCCACCCTTGGGTCCGCCACGGCGTACGCCAGTAGCACGGCAAAGGGCGCAAGCAGCGAAAGGGTGTAGCGCGGGAGCATGCCGGGCAGGAACAGGATGCCGAAAAAGCCGGCGACCACCGCGAGCCGTGCGCCGCGAAAAAGCGCCGACTCGCGCGCGCCGAGCGGGAGGAAATCTCGCCGCCAGAGGAGCGGCGCGAGGAGCACCCACGGCAGGTGATTGCTCAGAGCGCGCGGGAAATTGCCGAGCCACGACGCGAAATCGAAGTGGGTCGCGGCGCGGAGCCGGCCAAGGGATTGCTCGCGCCAAACGTCGGCGGCAAATTGCGTCACGTCGGGGTGACTCTTGTAAGGGATGGCCCAGGCGGCGAGGATGCCCCACATCAATGCCATGCCGATGAAGTGCGCCGGATGCCAGAGCCGGCGCAGTTCCCCCGCCCGCACGAGCACCGCCGCCACAATCGCGTAAAAGAAGAGCAGGTTGGGCAGCGGTCCCTTGGCCAGAAAACTCACGCCGAGCAATACCTGCGGCACGATCCACCACAGCCACGGCGAGCGCCCTTGCGCCCACCAAGCCATCCAGCAAACGAACGCGATGCCGGTGAGGGAAAAGTAGAGCGCCTCGATCTCCGCGAGCCGTCCCTTTTCCACCGTGGCCACTTGAGTAAGAAACAGCAGCGCTGCCACCACCCCGGCCTCGGTCGTAAGCCAACCCGGCCGCCCCGACAGCGCGACGATCGTGAGCGCGAGCGCCAGCACGCTGAGCACCGACGGCAGGCGCGCCGTCCATTCGTTGCGCACGCCGGTGAGTTTGAAGGCGCCGGCGATGGCCCAGTTGACCAGCGGCGGCTTGCGCAGGAACGGTTTCCCGCCGACGTACGGCACCAGGTATTGGCCCGTCTCGAGCATCGTGATCGCCGGCAGGATGCGCCGCCCTTCCTCGCCCTTCAGCTCCGTCGACCCCAGCCCCGGCAAATAAATCGCCGCCCAAACGACGAAGACGAGGAGCAGGGCTTGGAAACGGTTCACCGGGTGGGGTTTCGCGTGAGGGGGCGGGAACTGCAAGGTGAAAGCGCGGAGTTCAGGGCCGCTGGTCTGCGGGGCGAATCCGGATTACCCTTACCTCGCGAACCGGGAAGTCGATCCAATACCAGATCGCGTAACTTGCAAAGATGTGTCCTTCCAGCGGACGTCCAGTTGCATCGGCGGACTGAAATTCCGAATAGCGATCTGGCGAACGGGCAATCAGTTCCAAGCGATCCAGCATGCGCTCCCGAAGCCGAGGCGGCAGCGAAATCAGAACGCGCACCGGCGCGGAATCAACCACCAGTCGATACTCCATTTCGGCTGCCTACTCCGAAAACCTCTTCCTCAATTCGCTCAGTTCCACCCAGTTCGCCGGGTCTTTGTCATCGATTCGGTTCGCCGCGAACTTCTTGAAGTCATCATCCTTATCCGCTTGGCGCGACAGAAGAAACGTGATCACCTCGCGCTGTTCCTCGTCGGGAAGGTGCGTTAGCTGCTCTTTGATCTGCGCCAGAGACATGATGGAAGGGTACTTTCGAAACCGCCGTGGTTCAAGTCAAACTCGCGTCGCCGGCAGCTCGCTCGCCCCGCTTGCTTCCGCCGCCGTTTGCGATCAGCATTTCGAGCGCCGATCGCGGCGGCGCTCTCCCCATGAAAACCCCCTTCCTGTCCGTCCTGTTCGCGATCCTCTGCACGGTCGCGCACGCGCAGTTCTACGCGCCGCCGGTCGATTTTCACGATGTCGCGCAACGCCGGTTTCCCGTGGAAGCCGCCAGGGTCCTGGCCTGGCAGCGCAAGGGAACCGACCCGCAGATCACGGATGTGAAGTACCGCGTGGAGACCGACCAGGCCGGGCAGACCGTCTGGTTCATCGAGTGGCGGAAGAAGGCCGGCGCCTCGCGCAAGGCGACCGTGCGCTACCCGGAATCCGCGCTGCGGGGCGGCGCGGAGTGGTATCGCGAGGTGTGGAAACAGCTCGCAGGCAAGGACTGGGCGGCGGCCAAATCCGCGCCGGGTGACGTCGCCGCCGGCTTTTGGGAAGGTGCGGAGAGCGCGGGCATCACACGCCTGGAGGGGATCTCCGCCGCCCTGGCGCGCGCCGCCGCCGAGCCCGCTCCCTCCGCGGCGGAATCCGCCCGCTCCGCCGGCGCGCTGGTGCAGTCGGCGGTCCCGATGGTGAGTACGCAGATGTCGATCGACGGCGCCTTGCTCGCCCGCTCCGCGGCGTGGCTCTGCGCGGCCGAGCAGCAAAGCGGCGTGCAGGACGGGGTGCTTTGGGCTCCGCTACTGAATCTCGCAGGCCGGGAGCGGGAGGCGAAGACGGCGTGGGGCAACGGCCCGCCCGGCGCAACGGCCGCGACGCCGCTCGGCAAGTGCTGGCACTTCATGATCACCCTGCCGCATCCCCGCACGGCGCTGGCCGAGATGGCGCGACCGGAAAACCGGTTGTACGCGGCGCCGGTCTTTGAGGCCTACGGCTCGAGCGAACCGAGCCATGGCAAGACCCTGGCCGATCTGGCGAAAAAGCTCTACACGGCGAAGCGCTGGGAGCGGCTGCAGGATTATGGACCGGAACTTAATTTCGGGACCAACCTGCCGGTGGGCCCGACGCTGCCGCTCGCCGGCTTGCGCGACTGGGTGGCCGCCTTGCGCAAGCTCACCCCGGCGGCCGGCGATTTCGCGGGTCTGCCGGAGTGGGCGAAGCGCGTCACCGACTTCGACACACCCAAGCTGCCGGAGAGCCCCAGCCCCGAGCTCTCGTCGTTGCTGAATGCCCGGATGCAGGAAGGGGAAGGGCCGCTCATTCCGGTGGCCGTCGTCACGGGACGCGACCTGCTGGTCTTCGGCTGGGAGTTGGGCGGGGTGCAATTCGGCTGCTTGCAGGGGACGTACGGCCCGCTGGCGACCTACGGGCCCAAAGCCGGCGACCTGGAGAAGAACTGGACCGGGTCGATCGCCGGCTGGGAGGCCTTTATCTATCGGCCCAAATTTCCGCCGTTCGAGCCGCTCAAGGAGTACGACCGGCTCGAGCTCATCGGCTGGAGAAACGCGGCCATGAAGCTCAGCGCGCGCCCGCCCGCGGCCTGGCCCAACATGCCGGATGCCTTTCTGCGCCGGCGCTGGCTCGGCGATACGCATCGTGGGCTCGACTATCTGGTCGCCCACGAAGGCAAACCGGCGGAAGCGACCAGGCTGCTCCGCCGCGCGATCCAGGAAGGCGGGCCGGGCGCGCTCGGGGGTCTGCTGGTCCGCGACAATCTCGTGACCCAGGATGTCCTCGATCGAACGCCCGACTGGCCGGAGTTGCCTGAGGTCAGCCACGAGTTGCGGCAGGCGGTGCCGATGAATGCGCTGGCCGGCTACCGGGAGGTCGCGGAGCAGCTCGCGCAGGAGCAGGACCCCTGGAAAAGAGCGCAGGCCCTGGAACGCTTCCACTGGGCGAGCGGCCTCGGGCATGCGCCGCAAGTGGTCTTCGCCGAATACGTGCGCGCCAACGCGCTCCAGTCCGCGCAACGCTTTTACGATCGCTGGAAAGGGACGATGACCGATCGCTATACGTTTCAAGTGACGCTCGGCGCCTCCGCGTGGACGCTCGCGGTGCTGCAAGGCGACGAGGAACGAATGGCGACGGCCCGGAAGGACATCGGCGGGACCTTTGACAAGAACCTCGAGATCAGCGCCGCGCTCGTCCAAGGCGACGTCGAGGGGGCGCGCAAGCAGATGGACAAGTCCTTGGAAACCATGTCCCCGAACGCGAATGGCCGGGTCGAGTACGAGGCCATGCGGGCCTATCTGGACCTCGTGCCGGCGTTGCTTGATCTCAAGCACGCCGATCACCAAAAGGCGGTCGCCTCGTTCCCGGAGACCCGCTATTTCCTGGTGCTGCAATGGCTGCTGCTGACGAAAGCGAAGCTGCCGAACGACGAAGCGGCGCAATTCCTGAAAAACGGCGACGACCCCGAGCGGCAGCTCCTGCTGGCCGCGCTGCAAGGCGACAAGCCGCGCTTCCAGACGCTCTACGATGAATTGACCCGCGAAAGCGACGCGCGGTCGCGTTATTGGAAGGATAAGTCGACCAAGCTGTACGGCCCGAAAGGGATCCTCTTTGCCTGGTTGCGCAATCGCCTCTTCGCGGTCCCCGCACCGAAAGAGGAGCCCGACCTCATGCCGCCGGACGCCGAGCCGCTCCTGCCCCTGCTCCGCAAGATCGCCCTGGAGCCGCTGCCGGGCGAAAAGCCGGCGCGGCGGTGAAGGCGAGAGATACCGGCTGCTCCAAGGCGCGCCCGTCCCCGTTACGGCACCGGCGCGTCGGCGGGCTTGGTCGGATCGAGCAGGCGCTTGACGGTGTCGGAGATGATCTTCTCGTTCTCGGGGTCGTAGCCGGAGCGGAGCCAGGCGATCTTGCCGTCCTGGGCGATGATGACGGTGGTCGGGATGCCGTCGACGCCGTATTGCGTGGCGACTTTGCCGCCGGCGTCGAGGGCGACCTGGAACTTCCAGCCGCGCGCTTCCATGAACCGTTTCACGAGCTCGGGCGCTTCGCTTTGGTTGACGCCGATGAACTGGACCTTGTCGGATGAGAACGGCGCCATCGCCTCGATGAGGCCGGGCAGCGATTTGATGCACGGTCCGCACCAAGTCGCCCAGAAGTCGAGGACGACCACCTTGCCGCGCTGCTGCGCGAGGTCGAACTCCTCGCCGGCGAGCAGCGGAAGCTTGAAGGTCTTCGCGTCTTTGCCGACGAGCGGCGCGCTTTCGCCGCTCGCGCCCTCGATGACCGGCTCCGGCGCGTTGACGAGGCGCCAGCCTTGCAGGTTGCGCATGACGTTCGTCGGGTCGGGCGGCGTGGTGCGGACGGTGAAGACGTCGGTTAACGGCACGCGGCATTTCCCGTAGAGGGGGTGATGGCCGACGATGGCGTCCTTGTCGAATTTCTCGACGACGAGCCCGAGGCGCGCGCCGCTGGCCAGTTGCAGCCAATGGGTGGGCGAGCCGAGGCTGCCGCCGTACTCCTTGGCAAGCACCGCAACGAGCTTCGTGTGGTTGTCAGGCGTGTTCGTCATCGTCAGTTGGCCCGCTTCCGGCACCCAGTCGGCGCCGGCGCCGGTGGGGAAGGTCAGGCCTTTGCCGGCGAGGACTTCCTGCGCGGGTGCCATAGAGGGGAAAGCCTCGGGCTTCAGCCAGTAGACGGTGGTCGGCATGGTCGAGGTCAGCGTGCCCGCCTCGAAGATGACCTTGTCGCCGCCCTCGACGCGGTAGCGCACGCCGAAGATCGAGCAGAGCTGGTCGAGCGCTTCGCGGATCGTCTGGCCGCCGAAGTCGAAGGAGCGGCGCACGTTGTCATTGCCCGGCGGCTGGAAGCGCAGCTCGGGCACCTCCTGCGCGAGGAAGCTCAGCATGTTGCCGAGCGAGCCGCTGCGGTAGCGCGTGTGGCGCTGGAGCCGGCGCTCGAAGAGGCTCTCCGCCTTGGTCGCCGCCGCGCTCGCCGGCTTCGCGTCCTTCTCCGCCGGCTGGAGCCAGATGATCGCCTTCACGCGGTCCGTCGGGACTTTCAGGTTCTCGAGGCCGGAGCGGAAGCCGATGTGCGTCTTCGTGACGGCCTCGACTTCGCCGCGCAGCAGGTCGCCGTTGCCCGCGAGCAGCGCCTGCCGGGGTGGGTCGTCCTTGCGGAAACGCGGCACGGTCAGCGCCTGCGATTTGGCCTCGCGCGAGAAGTCCGGCAGCCACGCGCGGCCGACCGCGGCGCGCGACTGGAAATTCGTGAGCGTGAGCGGCGCCGTCGGGTTTCCCCAGAGGCTCGACGGCTCGATGATCAGCCCGGAGCCGGTGCGCTTCGAAGCCTGGAACGGGAACGACTGCACGAGGTTGCCGTTCAGGTGGAGCTCGAGGGTCTTTTCCTTGATGACCAGTTTCACCTTCGCGACCTTGCCGGTCATCCGGGTCTGCACCTGGTTCTCCATCTGCCCCTCGCTGCTCTCGAGACCGGAGGTCCACTGCTCGCCGAACATGCCGATCATGATCCCGCTGCCGCTCGCGTTTTCCAGGCCGTCGCAGAAGACGCGCAGCCGCATCGATGAGAAATTCGACCACTGCGCGTCAAAGGTGATCTCGTCGCCGGCCATCACCGACGAATGGCCGATCGACGTCTCCGGCTTCATCTTCAGCTCGGTGTCGGTGTGGACCACGCTCTCCTCGGTCCCTTTCAAGACGCGCCAGCCGTCGCGAAAGCCCTTCACGGCCTGCGGCGTGGCGACGCCAAACTGGATCGCATTCAGGCTCGTCGCCGGCAGGCTCTTCGCCTCCATGATCGGCGAATCCATCTCGATCCCCTTGCGGTCGAGCGTGAGCAGGGTGCCGGGCAGCACATCGCCGCTCGTCGTGTAAAAGAGCGCGGGCGTGTTCGGGAGCTTCGGGTCGACGGTCGTCGTCCGCGTCACCTGGTAGCTCACGGGATTCGAGAGACCGACCGGCTTCGTGCCGCCGACCGGCACCCAGAGCGGGCTGCCGGTCCCCTCGCCCGTCAGCTTGCCGTGGAGCGTCGTCTGTTGCAGGACGAGCGTGTCCACCCCCGTCGGCGTGCCGGCCTTCGCGGGATCGAGCGGCAGCACGAGCTCGCGCATGCCGTCCATTTTCGACTTGAGCGGCTGGGCACTGAAGGCGGTCTTCAGCGACAGCGTGTTGTCCTTGATCGAGTCGACCTTCCCGACGAGCACCGTGCTGTCGGCGTACGTCGCGCGGGCGGCGGTCTTCACCATGGCCGGCGCGTCGTTGGAGAACACGATGCCGTCGATCGCGCCGTACGGAAACGCCTCGGACAGCTCGCCGTTGGCGCCCTTGACGGGCAGCCGCTCGTCGCCGCTGACGGCGATGGCGCCGGGAATGAAGCGGCCGTCGCCGAGCTCGATGCCGGGCGACTTGGGATCGATCGCCACCGGCGCGTCGCCCTCCCACTCGCGCACGCGGAAGAACTCGAGGGTGAGGTTCGCGCCTTTGTTGACGAGGCTCAAGCCGCTACCGGCCGTCCCGCCGTCCGGCACTTTCCAGTCGGCGAGCTTCACGCCGGCGGCGTTGTAGATTTCGCAGCGATGCCCCGGGCGGTCCCAGCAGACGCGCAGGGCGATTTCGCGCTCGGTGTCCGCGATTTTGCGCAAGGGCTTGAACTCATCGCCGACGAGCGCGACCAGGTCCTCGTCCCAAGTCTCGATCTGCAGCTCCTGCTTCGGCGCGCCGAGGCTCAGGCGGAAATCGGGCTTCGCGCTCGAGCGCACCCGGAACTCGAGGGTCACCATCGGCGGCAGCGCGACCGCGAAGAAACCGCCGGTGTTCCAGTAGGGCAGCACGAGGGCGCCGCCGGGCCCGGCGGCGAGCGGGTTCGGGGCGGCGGAGCCCATCCCGCGCCGGCCGAATTGCGGCTGGTTGGGGTTCGGTTTGTCTTCCTTCCAGCCGACGTCGCCGGTCGGGCCGGCGGCCTTGAGACTGCCGCCCTTCAGGCGGCGCACGCTCAGCACTTCCGAGCGCTTCAGCGCAAAATCGCCGTGCCGGTCGCTGTGCAGGGTCACGGTGTCGGCGGTGACGGTTTTCAGGTCGCCGTACAGATGGCTGCCATCGCGCAAACGGACGCTGAACGCCTCCGTCACCGGCGCGGACGGGAGGTCGCGTGAGATGCGGCGCAGTTCCTCCCAGCGGACGTGGAGCGGCTCGGTGAAGAGCGGGTTCTTCCACGAGAGCTCGGTCTCCGTCGCGTCGATCGGCAGGCCGGGGAGAATCTCGCCGTTTTGCCAGCGCAATTGCGTTTCGCCTTTGCCGGGCGCAGCCACGGGCGTGTCGATGCCGTCGCCGTCGGTGATGATGCCGTTGAAGCCGCCGAAGAACTGGATTTGCGCGACGGCAGGCGCGACCGGGAGGGCGAGCAGGCCAAGGAGGAGAAAGAGGATGCGTCTCATCGTTCGTAGATGGGTAAAAAGCGGTAATTCACTGCGAGGCCAAGCAAAGTCATGCCGGTGCTGTACGCGCCGCCGAAGGAGCCGTTTTCACGCTGCTGGTCGCGCAGCTCGCGGACCTTGGCGGCGTTCCATTTCTGCCAGGATTCGTAGTCACCCTGGAAGAGCGCCTGCGCCATGTAATAGCGGAAATACTCGGCGTAGGTGCCGGCCTCGCGGTGCTCGAGGTTCTCCTGCAGCCGCTTGAGCGCGGCCTTCCATTGCTCCGCGTCCTTCGTCTTGCCGATGGCGCCGGTGAGGACCGCGATCGCGGTGAGGTTCATCGAGCCGCCCATGCCGCCGAGCCCGCCGGCGTAGGCGACCGCGCCGTCGCGCCCCGTGCTGCGGCGGATGTACTCGAGCGCGGTGTTGATGACGCTGTCGGGCACCGCGAGCCCGGCGTTGCGCGCGGCAAAGAGGCCCATGATCACGGCGCCGGTGACGGAAGTGTCGGAGTCCTGCGCATCGGGCGAGTAACGCCAGCCGCCCATCTTGTTCTTCTTCTGCGCGTTCGTGGAGAGGCTGATCGCGAGGCTGAGCGCCTTGCCGATGGTGCGGACCGGTTTCTCGCCTTCCCAAAGCAGCGCCTCGTCAACCGCGCCGTACGCCTCGGAGAGCGCGAGCATGGCGAAGCCGTGGTGATACATGCTGCTCGGGAAGTAGCCGGTCGACGCATCCTGCCGGCGAATGATCGAGCGGATGCTCCGGCGGATGACCGGCGCGTACATCCCGTAGTTCGGGTCGTCCCCGCTGGCGAGGAAGGCCATGAGACAGATACCGTCGACGCCGGAGCCTTCCTGGTTGTCCTTCCAGTTGCCCTCGGTGCTCTGCGCCTCCTTGAGCCAGTTGAGCCCGCGCTCGTACATCGTCTCGACCTCCGGCGGGATCTGGCCGCCGAAACGGAGCGTGGGATCCTGCGCGCGGAGCGGGGCGACGGCGGCGAAGAAGAGAGCGAGGAGGAGAAGGAACGAAGCGGCGTGGGACTGCAGAATTGAGCGCGCAGCGCGAACGGCCCGGGGAGCGCACGCGCCCTCCGAGGAGGCGGAAGGGACAAGGGAGGCCATCAGGGCGGGCGAGCAGCGTGCCGGATTCGGCGCCCTCGCCGAATCCCGTTGTGCGCGGCACACCGTTTGGGGAGGTTCCACGCGCCGTGTGATGGAGACGCGCTGCCCGGCGAGGGCGCCGGGCAGAACACGCGAGGGCGCGTGTGCTCCCCGGACCAAGGCGCCTGCGGCGCCGGCTGCATCGTGAGTACGGGCGGAAATTCGGGTCATCGGCGGCGGTTCTGGTGAGATTCTTTGAGGTTGGCCCAGCAGCTTTTGGCGTCGCTGTACTCTTCGGTCTTGGTCCAGCGCTCCCAGCGCGTCTTGCCGAGCAGGGCCTGCATTTCGGCGGGATTAAGGCCGGCGAGCGGGGCGGACCGGATTTCGCTCTGCAAATACCATGGCGCCAGTTCCGTCGCGTTGGCGATGCCCATCTCCTCGCGGTAGTCGGCGAGCAGGGTCGTCAGCATCGCGCTCATCTTCGCAAATTGCTCAGCGCGCAGCGGCACGAGGCGGTCGAAGCCGGTGAGCATCGCGCGGATGATCGCCTCGGAACGGAATTCCCGGCGGGCGTCGATCTCCTTTTGCCAGGCCGCCATCTGCTCGGGCGTCAGCTCCGTCTTCAGGCACTTTTCAAAGAGGCCCGGCTTCGGCGGACCGGCTTCGGCGACCTGAAACGCCGCCGGATTCCCCAGGCGGGCGAGCTGCTGCGAGACGTTCTCGGGCGTGATCTCCTGGAGGTTGTTGCGGACAAATTGCTGAAACTGCGGGGCCCACTTTTGCAGCGACTTCTCCGCCGCGCCGCGGGCGCCGATCTGCAAGCGGGCGCAGACCTCGGGCGAAAGTTGCGCCACGCGCGCGGCCTCCTCGATCTGCAAGAGCAGCGGGGCGAGCAGGCGTTGCCGCTGCCGGAGCGCCTGCGCCGCCATGAATTTTGACAACGTCTGGTCGACGGGCTCAGTCGCATTCGCGGCGGCGGAGTTGGCCGGCGGCGCTTGGAACCCCGGCGGCATGAGGCCGGGAATCCCGTTGAATTCCTGGCCGCCCCCGTTCGCCGGCTCGACGCACGTTTTCTTCCAGCGCTCCCACTGCGTGTCGACGAGGATGGCCCGCACCTCTTTCTCCGGCGCCTCCTTGCCGGCGGAGAGCAGAATGGCGGGGTTGAACAGGTCCTCGTCCTGCTCGACTTCCGCGGGCATCATCTCCTGGACTTTCGGCACGAGCTTCTCGGCGAGCGGCAGCATCCGCGCGCGCTGATCCGCGCTGAGCGCGAGCTTCTCATCGACGAAGAGGAGAAAGAGCTCGGCCAGGTTGCGCGTCCGCCGGGCCTTGCGCTCGAGCCGGCGATCCTCGAGGTGCTGGAACTCCTCGGCGGTCAGCACCTTGCGCAGGCCGTCTTTCCACGCCGGCTGCACGTCCGGCAGGTCTTCGGGTTCCGGGTCGACCGAGGCCCCTTGCAGAAGCTGCTTGTCGGAAATGGACGCATCCTTGAGCGCTTTCTCCGCGCGCCGCCGCCAGGCCGCGCGGCTTTCCACCAGCGCCTTTTCCTCGAGCGCATGGAGCGCCGGCGTGCGCTCCTCCGGCAACTCGAGGATCGCCTCGATCTCCGCGACCCGCATGATCATGATCTGCTCGTTTTGCGCGTCGACGTTGGCCTCGTACGCGTCGAGTACCGCCTTCACCTTCTCCGCGGTCGCGCCGGCCACGGGCCACGGCGCCACGCAGAGCGCCGCCGCGAGGACGGACCGAAGCAGGCGCCACCGTGGCACGGGCGTCCCGCCCGGGGGGCCGG
>DASYIS010000192.1:0-11042 GCA_035997375.1 Chthoniobacteraceae bacterium | reverse complement strand
AAGGTCAGGCGCGCCTCCGTTCCGGCGACGGGGTTGGAGCCGTTGTAGATGAGGAGGAAGTTGAACCCCTCGCCGGTCAGCGCCCCGAAGGTCGCGGTGGTGGTGGCGTTGGGGTAGCTGTTGAACTGCAGCCGGCCGCTGCTCATGGCCACCGGCGCGGAGGCGAGCCGCGGCGCCGCGCTGCCGGCGAGCTCGTTGTCGAGCGAGAGCGTCCCGTCCGTGATGGAGACGCCGGCGAGATTGGGAAAGGTCCCTTTGACGCTGATCGATCCGTCGTTGACCGACAGCGTGCCGGCGAAGGAATTGGCGGCGCTCAGCGTCAAGGCCACCGGACCCGCAGTGCCGAAGATCCCGGTGCCGGTGACCGAACCGGTGAAGGCGCTCGCGGTGCCGGCGGCGCCGCCGGTGATGCCAAGATTGCCCCCGGCGAGATTGACCGCGCCCGTGCTGTTGAGCGAGGCGACGCGGGTGACCGTGCCGCCGACGTCGAAGCGGCCGGGGCTGTGGAGATAAATCGTGGACTGGGCCAGCGGATCTCCCGCGCCGGCCTGCAGCGCGCCGTCGCTGATGCTGAAGATCGACGGCGGCTGAACCTGCGTCACCAGCAGGTTGCCTGGACCGTAGTGAGCCCAAGTGTCGCCGCTGACCAGTCGGGCGCCGAGCCGCAAGTCGCCGCCCCCCAGGAGACGCATGTCGTTCGTCGAATGAACCGTCCCGCCGCTGAGCTCGGCGATGGCGCCGGACTGGATGAGCAATGCCCCCGAGCCGATCGTGAGGCTCTGACCCGCGCCCAGGGTGATGCGAGAGCCGGGCGCCATGGTGAGGGTGTAGACCGTGTTCGCCGCGCCGCCGGCGGTCACGTCTCCGGCTGCGAGGAAGTTCGCGGTCAGGGCGGTGGCGCCGCCGTTTGCCGGGTTGCGGAGCTCCGGGGTGGCCGCCATCTCGGAGGCGCGCAGGGGCCGCAGCCCGACGACGCCGTTGGCATCGGTGCTCGTGTCGTAGGTCGCGAAGCTCGAGCCGGAGCCGGCGGAGCTGCTATCGACGAGGACATAAGGCAGAACACCGTTTTGGAGGATCGGCGCCGAGCCGGCGCGGAGGCGGGTGAAGGCGCCGGTCGCGCCGCCGAGTTGATCGCCGCGCACGAGCAGGTGAGAGCCGCTATTGATCTGCATCGAGGTGAGGTCCATCACTACTGGGGCGCTGCCGGCGGAGGCCAGCGTCACGATCCCGGCGTCGCCGCCCCCGATGTTCAGACTGCCGGTCAGCATACTGGCCTGGCCGGCATTCCCGAGGATGAGATACTCGCCGCCGTTGGGCGTGAAATTGAGCGTGCCGCGCGGCGCGACCTGCGTGCGATTGTCGACAATGAACCGGCCTCCGGTATCCACTTCGATCGAGGAGCTATCCACGCGGGCGGTCCCCTGGAGAACGAGATCGCCCTGAATGACCTGGTACTTCGTCGTCACCGCATCCTCGGGCAGGGAGAGTTGGAGCGTGCCCGCGCCTTTCTTGATGAGGAAAGGGTCGTAGTTGGTTCCGGCGAGCGAGCCCTGGAAGTCGGCCGTGAAGCCATTCGTGTCGACGGTCAGGCTGGTCCCGCTGTTGTTGAGCGATTCGAAGCGGCGGACGGTTGTCCAGTTGCCGAGGAGCCGAACCGTGCCGGAGGCCATCTGCACGCCGCCGCCGGTGCCGAACCCCGCATCTGAGGAGATCTCCACGTGCCCGCCGATGATCGTGGCGCCGGTGTACGTATTGGCGACCAGCCGGGTGTAACCTTGAAAGAGGTTGCCGGTGGAGAGGCGATCCGGGACGTAGAGGCCACCGCTGCCGCTGATGCCGCCGCTCAAGGTGAGCGTCGTGCCGGAGGCCGGCGCACCGGCGTAGAAGTAGCCGCTGTTCACCTGCACGGCGCGGGTCACGTCGACGGAAACGGCTGCCAGTTCGACACCCGCGCCCAGCTCTCCGCCATTGATCTGGACGGGGCCGACATCCGGACCGAGTTGAGCGACCGAGGTCAATTGCAGCCGCGCGCTGCCGTTGATGACGAGGCCGCCGGATACCTGGTTGCCGCCGCTGAGCGCCACCAGGCCCCGGCCATAAATCGTCAGGCCGCCGCTGCCGGTCACGGGTCGCTGGAAGTCGAGCGCGCTGTCCGTGAGAAGCGGCACGGCGATGAAGCCCTCCTGCGCGCCGAAGTTGATCGTGTTGTCGACCTGGCGATTCAGGCCATCGGGGTAAAGCACGAGCCCGCCGGCGACCGTGAGCGAGCCGCCTCCGGTGAGCTGGCCGCTGGTAATGCCGAGGTCCAGGGTGCGCACGGTCAGGGAGCCGCTGTTCACGAGGCCGCCGCTCGGCACCATGAGATGGCTGGCCGCCGTGGCGCCGGCGATCGTCGTTGTGTATTCGCCAGCGGCGAGGAGTCTGAGGCCGTTGGCGGGCTCGTAGACCACGACGCCGTACTTGTCGGTGCCGCCATCGAGTTTCGCAATGGCGTAAGGGACCACGCCCCCGTCGCTGGTCGCCGGCGCGGTGGTGAAATAGACGAAGCCCGAGCTGGTGCCGGCGGACCCCAGGGTGCGGCTGGGGAGGATCTCCATCGTGCCGCGGTTCACCCGCTCCAGGGTCGCCGCCGTCAAGGTCGTGGATCCCGTTCCCTGGGTGTTGACGGCGCCCAGGTTGAGGGCCGAAAAGCCGGCGAGGCGGAGCGGGCCAATCGTCTCGCTCACGTTGGTGGCCAGGCCGTTGCCGAATTGGAGTGTGCCGCTCGTTAGCTCGAGCGGCGTCGTGTCGCCGATGCGCCCGCCGGCGGGGCCGGTGAAGGCCGTGGCCTCCGGCAGTTGGAGCGTCGTGTACGGGCCCAGACGAATCCCGCCGGCGGGTCGCACGCTGCCGAGGGCGCCGGCGACGATGTACGTGGCGGCGCTCCCGAGCGAGTTGGTGTTGAAGGCATAACTCGCCGAGACCGCACCGGTGATATCGATGACTTGGCTGACGCCGAACAGGACGTCGCCGGTGATGCCCAGGTTGCCCGGGCCGGCGATATTCTGATTCTGGGAGACGTTCTGGTAAAAGGTGAGCGTGCCGTTGAGGAGCATCGGGTTGTTCAGCGTGAAGCTGCCGGACGCTCCCTCGATCGAGCCGTTGTTGAAGGTCAGCGTGCCGGTCCCGAAGGCGGCGCTCGCTCCGCTGACCAGGATGCCCGCGTCGAGCGTCAGTCCGCCGGAAAAGGTATTCGCGCTCGGGAAAACGCGGCGCGCGTTGGGATCGCTCGCGCCGACCCGCACGCCTCCCTGGCCACTGATCGCGACGGCGAAGGTCAGGTCCGCCGCGGTGGTCGCGCCGAGGCCGAGCTCGCCGCCGCTGTCGACGACGAACTGGCCGCCGCCCTCCACGTACCGCACGGCCGTGGGCGCGGTGATCTCCAGCGTGGCGGCGGAGGCGATCGTCGCCGTCGAGTTCGCGAGCGCGTTGCTGCTCGAGACGATCGCCTTGCCTTCGGTGACATAGAGATTTCCACCGACCTGGGCGCCCGGTTGCAGGAGGAGCGAGCCCGGACCGGCTTTGGTGATGAGCCCGGCCGCCGTGCTTACCCCGGAGGCAAACTGCAGATCGCCGGCGAGGTAGAACCCGATCGGCGTCGCGCCCAGATCGACGGTGCCGCCGGAGATCAGCGCGGGCGCGCCCTGGCTGAGCACGCCGCCCTGGGTCAGCACCAGCGTCTGGCCGGCCGCCAACGTGAGCTGGCTGCCGGCCGCCATGGTCAGGGTTTGCGCCGTGTTCACGGTGCCGGTCGCGCTGCCGTTTCCGCTCAGGAAAAGGTGCGCGCTGGTCGGAGTGCCGCCGCCATTCACCGGATTGCGGATCGAGGTCGCCGAGGCGTACTCCCCGCCTTGCAGGGCGCGCAGGCCGATGGGGCCGGCCGCGTCGATGGTCGGATCGTAAGTGGCAAAAGAGGTCGTGCCATTGTCCACGACGACGACGTCGCCGCGGAATCCGCCCGGCGCCGTGGCGAGCACCAGCCGGGTGAACGCACCGGTCGGAGCCCCGCCCAGGTTGGCGCCGGCGACCAACATCGGCGTGGCGGTCTGCGGGTAGAAAACGGTCGCGATCGTGGTGCCCAGCGAGGCCGCTTTCAGGATGGTACCCGCGGTGCCCGGAGCCGTCAGCGTGAGGCTCAGGCCGCCCACCGAATCGCTGGCCAGATGGGTGATCATCCCGAGCGTTTCCGTGACGTTCGCAGCGGCGTTTCCGTCGAGTTGCAGCGCGCCGTCGGTAATGTTCAGGTTGCCGTTTCCGCTCAGGCGATTGCTGAGAGCTTGCGCAGTGTTATCGAACTCCAGGATCGCTCCGGTGGTGAGGTTGATCGTGCCGGAGCGGATGGCGCCGGCGCCCGCGAGGATGAGGCGCCCCGTGTCGAAATTGATCGTCGAAGTCAGCGTCGAGGCGCCCGTCAGGCTGACGTTGCCGGCGGTCGTCTTGGTGATGGCGCCCGATCCGGTGAGCGGACCGCTCAGCGTGACATCGAAGCCGCCGGGCTTGAGCACGAGCGTGGAGTTGAGCTCGATCCGGCGGGCGCTCGTCCACGCCCCGCTGAGCTCGAGAGTCGAGGCCGCGGTAACCGCGAGATCCCCGCCCTGGCCGAGGTTGCTGTCGGCTCCGAACGAAATGCGGCCGCCGCTGAAAATCGTTGGGCCGGTGTGCTGGACGGCGCTGTTCAGGATGATGCGGCCGGTCGCATTGCCGACAACCTGCAAGCCGCCGGGCCCGGTGGTGCCGTTCTTGAGCGTGAGATCGCCGTTGCCGGTCGTCTTGACGAGCGCGACGCCGGAGTTGATCGCGAGTGCACGCGTCAGCAGAAGGGCGCTCGCGCCGGTGTAGGTGAGGCCGGTGCCGTTGCCATGCAACACGATGGCGCCGGTATCCGTGCCGAGCTGGTTGAGCGCGGAGAAGCTGATCGTGCCGGCGGCGATCGTCAGCGGCCCGCTGAAGGTGTTCGTCGCCGCCAGGCTCAGGATGCCCGCGCCGGATTTCGTGAGGCCGTTCGTGCCGCTGATCGCGCCGGAGGTCGTGAGCGTGCCGGAGACGACCGTGATGATCCCCTCCGCTGTCAAAAATTTCACCAAGGGGGCGATCGAGTTGGTCCCCACGCTGGCCAGGGCGCCGCTGGTGATCGTCAAGGACGGCGCGGTTCCGGTGACGTTGATCGACCCGCCGGCCAGCCAGAGGGAATTCATGGTGGCCGTGGCGGCGGCGACGGAGGCGGTGAGGCGCACGTTTTGATCGGCGCCGGACGTCAGGCTGAGAGCGTACTCGGTGGCGATGGAGAGGATGCGGAAGCCCGTGCTGCCGGTATAGGTGACGAACGAGCTCCCGGCCAGGTCCGCCCCGGAGTCGCCGACCGCGAAGGGCACGATCTTCAAATTCGTGCCGCCGGTCGTGCTGGTGCCCACCATCGTGGGCGCGGTCTCGGAGAGCAGCCGGGTGAGGCCGCTGCCCGTGCCGATCCCGGTCGCGAGCAGCGTCCCGCGATCGACCCGCTGGACATCGAAGACATCGAGTGTCAGGCTCGAGACCGAGCTTTGCAGCGCGATGGTGGACTGCCCGGCGACCTTCACGATCCCGATGGCCTCCGACTTCGTGTTGCCGTTGGTGCCGGTGTCGGCAAACCGCAGTTGCGCCCCCTGCAAGTTGACCGGTGCGCTCTGGGAAAGGCGATCGGTCGACCCGCCGGCATTGGCTTCCAAGGTGAGCCGGCCGCTTGCGCGGACCGTATAGGCGCTGCTGGAGAGCAGGGCGCTCGCGCCCGAGAGGGTGAGCCGCGGCCCGGTCGTCGTGAACGAGAGCGACGGCGTCAGGCTGTAGTCGAGCACGGTCGCGCCCGTGTAGCTCGACGGGCTCGACAAGGTGAGCGTCCCCCCTCCGCGCATCGTGAGACCGGTCCCGGCCGTCTGGCTGGAGATGACGCCGCTCCACGTGGTGCTGGCCGTATTGGCCACGACGAGGTCGGTGTAAAGCTGGGCATTGGTGCCGACGGTCGCCGCCCCGAAGGTCAGCCATCCGCCGTGGACGCTCAGCGCGCCGGTGCCGAGCGCGGTCGCGTTGCCGATCTTCAAACCCCCGCTCACGAGATCCGTGCCGCCCGTGTAGGAGTTGGCCGTGGTCAGCGCGACGACCCCGAGGTCGGCACGCGGCGCACTGGTCTGGATGGTCACCGAGCGCAGGGTGGTTTCCTCCGAGATCGTGCCGCTCAAGGTCAGCGTTCCGACCCCGTTGCCCGTGATTTGCAAAGGGGTCGAGGTCGTCGCGAGGACGATCGGCGCCGAGACGGTGGCGTTGGATTCGCCATTGAAAAGGAGACCCGCGCCGGCACCGGTGAAACGCAGCTTCGCGCCGCCCGTCGCGGTGATCGTCGCCGTGGCGGGCAGGCGCGCATCGAAGCTGAGCGTATTGAGCGAGAACAGGCCGAGATCGAGCGTGGCGGAGACCGTCGCGGCTTGCAGATCGGTGAACTGGATGGCCTGCGTCGCGCCGCCCCCGGCGGGCGGGGCGCTGCCGTCGAGCCAGTTGGCGTTGGTGCTCCACGGGCCGGTGCCGCTCCCCACCCAGGTCTCAGCCGCGCGACCCGACGGCAGCAGGCTGACGATCGATGCCGCCAATACGGCACGAATCATCCCGGCTCCGCTTCGTCGACGATGGGGGGTGGGCCTCCGCATGAAGGGTCGGAGAGTACCCATAAACGCCGGAAACGCGAACGAACATTCGCCGGGCTGGGTTCAGACGACCCCGGGAGTCGCTAAGCGCCGGTCGCGGTGGCGGACGGTGCTCCGCCGACGGTCAAAGAGGTCGCGAACTCGGCCATCGACGCCCGGCTCACATGGTCGATCACATCGCTGCGATCGTCGATCGTGCCGCTCCACCCGGTGTCGAACCGGAGCAGCCGCGCGCAATACTCCACCGCCAGCGCGTGATTCGATTTCATCGCATGAATGAAGATCTCGTCGTCGTGCCCGCCGGCCAGCCGGTCGACACATTCCGGCAGGCTCGGGTCAAACGCCATCGAGTCCGCCGACACCTGAAAAATTCCCGTCTCCCGCGACTGCAGGTGGGTTTCCGAGCGCTCGTTGTCGACGTCGACGCCCTCGTTCCAATTCCAATCCGACTCGAACGCGGCGAGCACGCGCAGGACTTCACACATCGCCGCCTTGCGCTGCAGCAAGCCGGTCCACGGCCCGAGCGCGCCCTCCATCACGCTGTAGATATCGTCCCGCGGCCCCACCGCGAAAACGGCATCCGGCAGCGGCTCGATGGCATCGATCAATTCATCGAGAAACGAATCAGGGGGATTCCCGTGCTCCGAGCTGACGGCGGCGCGGCAGGCAGTGTAGGTTCGTGTGCTCATGGGTGCTTGGATGCTGACGGCCCAACCTTACTTCGCCTGGGCGCGGGCATAGTTCTCGATGCCGGTGGACCAGGCCTGTTCCGGCGCCATGAGCAGCGTGCAGACGCTCTTGCCTTGCTCGACTCCGAAGGCGAAGCGGCCATAGCGGTGGAAGGTGACGGTCTTGCCGTTGGCAATCATCTGATTGGTGGCGTCGGGCGGGCCGTATTTGGCGGTGATCCGGCTCAGGGGGACGGAATTGAGCGCGGTCTGGCTGCCGGCGACGAGGCTGTGGTTCAGGCGCAAGACCTGCACGTCTTCAAAAGCCCCGCCCGGCCCGATGCCGGCGTGCAAGCTGCCGGTGCCGCCGGACGAGCGATAAAACTGCACCAGCCCCGCGACTTTGACCCAAGGGAGCGGAGTGCCCCAGACGGAAGAATCGAGAATTACCTTGCTCCCCTTGGCGACTTGTTCGGGCGTCGAGGCGGCCGCGGTGGAGGGGTCGCTGGAGGCGCAACCGGCGAAGAGGCCGACGGCGAGGAGGGTAAGGAGGGCAGAGAGTGCGGTGGATTTCATGGCTTGTCGGCTGAGTTTGGCTGCGATGTTTTCGTTTGGAATCCGGGGCGCCGAGCTCCGTGAACATCATGCCACTGGGATTATTCAGCGGAACAAAATGTGGCGAGCGAAATGTGCGCGCGGGTAAGAAAAAGGGCGGACCGGGGCGGACGCCGCGCTTTTGCTACTCAGCCGCGGCCTTGGGCAGGACCTCGATCCTTCCGCTCGCGCCGTTGCGCAGGAAGTAGCCGACCGCGCATTGCTGCTTTTGCAGGACCACGCCCTTGAAGGTGGAGCGGCCTCCGCCGGCGGCGGGGTTGAAGGCGCCGGAGAAGGTCCCCGGGCTCGCGACCGCGCCTTGGTCGCCAGTACCTCGCCAACCCGCGCGCTTCACTGTGGTCAGCCGCAGCCGGCCGAAAATACGAATGGCCCGAGCGCGACCTGGAAAAGATCATGCGGCCGCTTGTGGGGATGAATCAGCCACAAGACTGAAAACGGCTCTGCCTGATTTCTGCTGTGGTTGGGATTCCGGGCTGGAAGGCAAATGGATATTCGATCGTGCCACCCGGAGTTGGCGCGGCGTTCCCAAAGCGCTTCGCTCTGAGTCTGTCGGACTTGGCTAACTCTGGAATCAAACGGATCTCACGCACTTGCAACACGCTACACTGGCTATATTTACAACAATGCGCGGGCGGGACCGTGTTAACTTAAAGTTAGCAATCGGGCATTGACCTACCGAAGGGAAGACGGCATAAAGCGACGATCAAGCTAGCATTTGATTGAAAATTCAGACCGCGCCCGCCCCAGCATTTTGTCACGGCCCACAGACGTACCCGCCCATCGGACTCGAGTTGGATGAGCCGCGTTCGATAGACGCCCCAATCCATCGGTGCGTGTTGTGGTCCTGATACGCCCAGACATATCGAAGCGCGTTTCTCCCTAATGAGCGCACCCGCCCCACTGCTCGCAACCCGTCAACACCACCGATCGCAACACCGTGGGGCTCCGGTATCGAAGGCTCCATGAGCCTCCTGGCGGCACCTTCCCCCCTTCGCCAACGCTAATTAGTCACACATACGGAGCGTAGCCATGAAACAAATTCTCAACAGCAACGTCACCCGGCCCACCTACCGCTACTTGCTGGGATACGCGCTCGATCCCGGATTTTCAACGAAGCTCGATACGGCTCCGATCAATGTTGTCGTTTACAAGATCCCCTTCGAAGACTTGGAACCGGGTCCGATCGGCGAGTACCTCGAGGTCATGGATTTCGACCCGGCGAGTAAATGCTGGTACGAGCCGGTCGACTTGCGGGAAGAGCGCATCGCCTCCCAGCAGGGGCATACACCGAGCGAGGGCAACCCGCAGTTTCACCAGCAGTTCGTCTACGCGGTCGTCATGAAGACGATTCGCCATTTCGAGCGAGCCCTCGGCCGAAAGATCGTCTGGTTTCCCAGGACGAAATACGTGAAAGGCGTGCGCGAGGATGTCTACGTCCAGCAACTCCGTATCTACCCCCACGGTTTCCGGGACGCCAATGCTTACTACGATCCCGACAAAACGGCGCTGCTGTTCGGGTACTTCTCCGCAGCGCATCAATTCCAGGGCGCCAACTACCCCGGCGGCTTGGTCTTCACCTGTTTGAGCCCGGACATCGTGGCGCATGAGGCGACCCACGCCATCCTCGATTCCATCCATCATCGCTACATGGAGGATACGAATCCGGATGTCGCGGCCTTTCACGAGGCCTTTGCGGATATCGTCGCCCTGCTCCAGCGCTTCACCTTCCGCGAACTGGTCGAGCATCAGCTCTTCGCCGCCGGCGGGAAGCTGGAGAATTTCTCGGTGTTGGGAGAACTGGCGACGCAATTCGGCGAAGCGCTCGAGGGAAATCGCGGCGCCCTCCGCAATATGATCGGGCGCTGGGAGGGCGACACCTGGGTGCCGCTCAAGCCGAGCCCTTCCGACTACCAGGACAACCGGGAGGCGCATGCCCGCGGCGCCGTGCTGGTGGCGACGATCTTCGACGTGTTCCAGCGAATCTACCGCTTCCGCACGCAGGATCTCATCCGCATCGCCTCGAACGGAACCGGCAGGCTACCGGAGGGGAGCATCAGCCGGGATCTCGTCCACCGGCTCGCCGTCGAGGCGAGCGAGATCGCGGAGCATCTGCTGCACATCTGCATCCGCGCGCTCGACTACAGCCCGCCCAACGACATCTCGTTCGGCGACTACCTGCGGGCTCTGATCACGGCGGATCTCGACATCGCTCCCGAGGACGAAAATCGGTATCGCCTCGCGCTCATCGAAGCCTTCCGCGCCCGGGGGATTTTCCCCGACCGGGTCAACACCCTCTCCGAGGAGAGCCTCTGCTGGTATCGCCCGCAGTTTACCTCGCAGGAGGCGCAGGCCATCAATTGGATCGCCGGAGAACTCAAACCGCTCATCCGCGAGCTCGTCGAGGCGCAGGATCGCCGGACGCTGGACGAGCACTCGAAAAAAGCGCGCAAGAAACTGAATCAATTGCTCATGGGGAAGCAGCCGCTCTTCCTGCAGGATTCGAACTGGGAGAAATTTCTTCACAAACTCGGCTTGACCTCGCTCCCGGTCTCGCAGTGTTTCGGGGATGATTCCGCCAGCGTCAAATTCCTCGATCAGGACGGCAAACCGAACCGCAACTACGTGCCGAAGATCGAAGTGCACACGCTGCGCCCCGCCTTCCGCGCCGGCCGGGAGGGCCGGCAGGTCGAGCAAGTCGTCGTCACGCTAACCCAGCGGATCAAAGCTGACATCGGCTCGGACGAAGATGTGCGTCCGATGGTATTTCGCGGAGGGTGCACGCTCATTCTCAGTCTCGGGAAACTGAACGAAGTCGAATACATCATCGTGAAAGGAATCACGAGCTATCGCCGCTTCCGCGAGCAGGCGGACTACCTGAACGGAGTCGATGACGCCGGCGCCATCCCGGCCACGGCGCTTTACTCCGATGGCAGCCACGATCCGCGGCTCAACTTCAATCTCCTCCATCGCCACTAATACCCGTCACCGGAACCCAAGGCCATGAGTAACATTTCCGCGAAAATTCAAATGTACCGGCTCAACGAGCTGG